>CAZHIE010000006.1:19597-34425 GCA_964532435.1 uncultured Planctomycetales bacterium | reverse complement strand
ACCGGTCGCCGAGTCCGCCGCGACGGCCTATGATGCAGCGGCGTTCCCGCCGGCTTCGGCCGGCACTCATTCGGCCGGAGCGTGTCCGGCCCAGGCTCACCGCGGCCCCAGATGCCGCTTGCCCCAGCAGCGTGGCGCGTAGTCCGTCGGCGGCCGCCGGCAACCCCGCCGGCCGGCCCATCGCGCGGAGATCACACAGTCCCCCCGAGCGCCCGACGTAACGCCCGCGGCTGCGGCTGACAGACCGAGCGATCGCTCATCTTGAATTTCCGCGCGAGGCTCGTTGCCGCGCGGCCGGCGGACCGTTGTCGGTCCATGCCCTGCGGAGGAACCGCCCATGGCCAGAACCGAATTCTACGACAGCGCCGTTCGACTCGGGTTCTACGGGACCGACAAGGGCGGCCTGACCGGCAAGCGCGACTACGTGCGGACATTCTGGGAAGACATGTCGATCAAGCTGACGATCCGCCCGCACGTCGAAGCGCTCAAGCAGCGCCGCGGAAAGCTGCGCGTCGCCGACCTCGGCTGCGGCAGCGGGGAGGGCGTCGACCTGCTCACGCACATTCCCGTGGCCGACGCGCTCGCGACGGTCGATCGCTCGTTCACGCTTGCGCGCGGCGACTTTGAGACCTACGTCGGCCTCGACATCTCCCCGGAGATGGTGGCGCAGGGCGCGCGAAATCACGCCGATTGGCCGGCTGCCCGATTCATCCTCGGCGACTTGTCCAAGGGCTTCGCGCTCTCGGCCGAGCCGCCGTTCGACCTGTACTTCTCGTCCTACGCGTCGCCTTCGCACGTGCGCCCCGCCGCGCTGGAGCGTCTGCTTTCGGACATCGCCGACCACGCGGCCAACGGCGCCGTCGTCGCGCTCGATCTGATGGGACGGCGGTCGCCCGAATGGCCGGAGTATTGGCGCGAGAATGCGCCGAGCATGTTGCCGTATCACATGGGCTACCTCTTCGACGGCGCGCCGATCGACGCGCCGACGTCGGACGCCGAGACGTACAAGGTCTGCTATTGGACCGGCGGCGAAGTCGAAGCGCTCGTCGATCGCGTGGCGAAGAGTCGCCGGCGGACGATGCGCCTGGTCGAGCTGCGCGATCGATCGATCCTGGTCGGCCGGCACATGCAGACCGGCGCGTTCAACGCTCGACCGCTGGCGTACCGGCTGGAAATCAACCGCCTGTTTCACCCCGACCATCGCGGCAATCTGGACACGCTGCACGCGTCGCTGCCGTTCCTGGACGAAGTTCGCGACGCGGCGCCGGAAGCGTGGACGCGCATCGACGAGTACCGCCGCGCGTGGAACACGGTCGTCGCGACGGTCGAGGCGCTGATGCGCAGCGACGCCCCGCGTGTGCGGCAGGAAATCGAGGCCGCCGAGCCGAACCTGGCGGAAGAGCTGAAGATGCTCGCCTGGCTGTACCGCAACGCGGCGCGGTTCCCGGTCGTCGACTTCTGGGCGAGCATCATGGGACCGCAGGTCGCCTGCGTGCTCCGCAACCTGGAGCTCAGCCTGCCGCGCGGGCTCGGCTGCGGGCATGGGCTGATGGCGGTGATCGAAATTGATCGCCGGTAAGGCACGCGGAAGGGCGCCGCGCCCTCGCGCCGCGCTGGCAACGCGAGCCGCGCTCGCTTACGCTCTGAATCCTCGGAATATGCGCCGTAGCCGCGAGGAATCCGCCGCCCGGGAAAGAGAGACGATCATGGCCGAAATGACGCTGGTGCAGTCGCTGAATCTGGCGCTGCTGGAATGCATGCGCGAAGACAAGAACGTGCTCGTCATGGGCGAGGACGTCGGCAAGGACGAAGGCGTCTTTCGCGTGACCGCCGGCTTGCAGGCCGAGTTCGGCGAAGACCGCTGCATCGACACGCCGCTGGCGGAGGCGGGCATCATCGGCGCCGCCATCGGGCTGTGCTTTCAGGGCTTTCGGCCCGTCTGCGAGATGCAATTCGACGGCTTTTCGTACCAGGCGCTGCACCAGGTCGAGGGCCATGTGCGCCGCTTCCGCAACCGCACGCGCGGACGCTTCACGTGCCCGATGGTGATTCGCATGCCATATGGCGGCGGCATTCGCGCGATCGAGCATCACAGCGAAGCGCCCGAGGCGACGTACGCGCACTGGGCGGGGCTGAAGGTGGTGCTGCCGAGCGGTCCGCGCAACGCGCGGGCGCTGCTGCGGCAGGCGATTCTCGACCCGGATCCCGTCATCTTTCTCGAGCCGAAGGCGTCCTATCGCGCATTTCGCGAGGACGTGCCGGAACAGCCCGAGACGCTCCCGATCGGCAAGGGCCGCATCGCCCGGCGCGGCAAGGACGTGACGATCGTTTCCTACGCCGCCTCGCTGCGGGCCGTGCTCGAAGCGGCCGAAGAGCTGGGCGACGATTTCGACATCGAAGCCGAAGTGATCGACCTGCTTTCGGTCGCGCCGCTGGACAGCGACCTGATCAACGAATCGGTCCGCAAGACCGGCCGCGCGGTGGTCGTTCACGAGGCGCCGCGGCACTGCGGCGTCGGGGCGGAGATCGTCGCGCGGATCGTCGAAGAGAGCCTGCTCTATCTGGAAGCGCCGATCAAGCGCGTGACCGGGTACGACACGGTGATTCCGTTTTTTGCGAACGAGCGCACGTTCCTGCCCGACGCGGGCAAGGTCGTGAAGGCCGCCGTCGAGACGATGAAGTTCTGATCGCGGCGCGATTCGCGCTGCGCGGCCCCGGTCGTTCGCACGCACTTGCCTTGCGAACTACAATGACTCCGTCATGTTGCGGCAATACAGCCAGCTCGTCATCTCGCTCATGGTCGCGGCCGATGCCGTTGCCGTGGCCGCCGCGTGGGTGCTGAGCTATTGGCTGCGGTTCCACTTTCTGCCGGCCGCCAAGGGCGTGCCCGAGCTGAGCGAGCTGTACCTGCCGATTCTGCCGCTGGTCGTGGCGGGACACCTGATCGTTTTCTACCGGCTGCGGCTGTATCGCCCGCGGCGCGACGACCGCCCGCTCCGTGAATTGCGCGACATCGTCAAGGCGCTGTTCGTCGCCGTCGTGGTGGTCGTGCTTATCGACTACGCCATGCCGCAGTCGAACAAGATCTCGCGGCAGTTCATCGCGACATACGCCCTGGTCGGCACGACGCTTTTCGCGATCTTCCGCCTCTCGGTGCGAATGCTGCTGCGCGCCGTGCGCCGCCGCGGCTGGAACCGCCGCTACGCCGCGATCGTCGGCACCGGCCGAACGGCGCAACGCCTGGCCCTGGCGATTCAGCGAAACACGTGGACCGGCATCGAGGTCGCCTATTTTCTCGACGATCTGCCGGCCGGCGCCAGCGCGGCGCGGGTGCGCGGCATCGCAGTGGTCGGGCCGCTGTCCGACGCCCGCCGGATCCTCACCGAGCGGCCGGTCGATTCGGTCTTCATCGCCCTGCCGACCGAGAACGCCGGGCGCACGTCAGAGATTCTGGGCGCGCTGGCTACGTCGATGTCCGACGTGCGGCTGGTGCCGGACATCAACCCGACGTACGCGATGCGGCCGAATGTCGGCGATCTGGACGGCGTGCCGATCCTTTCGCTGCGGCAGACGCCGCTCTACGGGTGGAACGCGGTGGTGAAGCGCGCGTTCGATCTCGGCGTGGGATGCGTGTGCCTGCTGGTCGCGGCGCTGCCGATGGGGCTGATCGCGCTGGCGATCAAGCTGAGCTCGCCCGGACCGGTTTTCTACCGGCAGCGGCGCATGGGACTCGACGGACACGAATTCCTGCTGTGGAAATTCCGCTCGATGCGGGTCGACGCCGAGGCGGCCAGCGGCCCTGTCTGGGCGGGGACCGCCGACCCGCGCCGCACGCGTGTCGGCCGGTTTCTGCGCCGCACGAGCCTCGACGAGCTGCCCAATCTGTTCAACGTGCTGGCGGGGGATATGTCGCTGGTCGGCCCGCGGCCGGAGCGGCCGGAGCTGATCTCGCAATTTCGCGACGAGATTCCGCGCTACATGCTGCGGCACAAGATGAAGGCGGGCATGACGGGCTTTGCGCAGGTGCGCGGGCTGCGCGGCAACACGTCGTTGAAGAAGCGGATACAGCACGACGTCCACTACATCCGGCATTGGAGCCTGGGGCTCGACGTGCGGATCCTGTTCCAGACGATCTTCGGCGTCTGGTTCAGCCGGCACGAGACGTGAAAGCAATAGCGAATTGCGAGTAGCGAAAAACAAATTGTCGCGACGCACGAGCGTGTAGCGGCCCGCGCCCTCGCGCGGCCGGGGCGACGTGCGGACGTTGGCGCCGCCCGCGGATCTCCGGGGCGCAGCCCGCGGGCTCGAACGTTCGCGCGCTACGGCGCGCTGGATGGCGCGGCCGACGGCGTGTTCGACGACGCCGGCTGGGAGAATACGTCGCATGTCGATCCGCAAGAGCGCTACGCCTCACAATCACCCGGTCTGCCTGATCACCGGCGCCAGCCGCGGCATTGGCCTCGCCACCGCGCAGCGCTTCGCCAAGCGCGGCTTCGCAATCGTCGCCGTCGCGCGAAGCGCGGCCGCACTGGGCGAGGCGGCCGACCAGATTCGCTCGCACGGGGTGGAGGTAGAGACGCTGGCCTGCGACGTGGCCGACGGCGCGGCCGCCCGTGGCGCGATCGACTCGGCGGTGCGGCGCTTCGGGCGGCTCGACGTATTGATCAACAACGCCGGCGCGGCGCCGCTTTCGCCGATCGAGCAGATGAGCGACGCCGATTATCGCCTGGCGCTGGGGATCAACGTCGATGCCGTTTTCCACCTGACGCGGGCCGCCTGGCCCGTGATGCGAGCGCAAGGCGGCGGCACGATCGTGAATGTTTCGTCCGTCGCGTCGACCGATCCGTTTCCCGGTTTCGCCGTCTATGGCGCGTGCAAGGCGTGGGTGAATCTGTTCACGCGCGCGTGCGCCGCCGAGGGTCGCGCGCTGGGGATTCGCGTGCATTCGATCGCCCCCGGCGCGGTCGAGACGGACATGCTGCGCCAGCATTTCCCGACGTTTCCCGCCGCGCAGGCGCTCAGCCCCGACGAAGTGGCCGCGGCGATCGAAGCCGCCTGCGACGAGCGGCTTGCGAACGCGACGGGCGAGACGATCTTCGTGCGAAAGTGAATCCGCGTCAGGCGCCTACGGCGACGCGCTCCACACCCGCGCCCGCCGACGTGCGAAGAATCTGCGCCCGGCCGAAGCCGCACTCGTCATAGCCGGCGCGAATCGCGTCTTCGAGGTCCGCGACGGCGTCGCTCTCGATCAGCACCACGGCGCAGCCGCCGAATCCGCCGCCGGTCATCCGCGCGCCGAGCGCGCCCGGCACGCTCGCGGCGATTTCGACCAGCCGGTCCAGCTCGCGGCAGGACACTTCGTAGTCGTCGCGCAGCGAGGCGTGCGACGCGTACATGAGCCGCCCGAATTCCGGCAGGTCGCCGCTGTGGAGCGCATCCGCCGCGCGCAGAACGCGCGCGTTCTCCGAAACGACGTGGCGGGCGCGGCGCGCAACGAGCGGGGCGAGCTGCGCGGCGGCGCGATCCAGCCGCGCCGCGTCCACGTCGCGCAGGCTGACCAGCCGCTCCGCCGCCCCGCCAAGCTGATCGACCGCCGCGCGGCACTGCGCCTGGCGCAGCGCATATTCGCCCGCGGCCAGCTCATGCCGCACGCCGCTGTTCACCACCAGCAGCGCGCAATCGCCCAGGTGCAGCGGCACGTGCTGCCACGTCTGCGTCCGGCAATCCAGGAGAAACGCGTGATCGGCCGACGCCAGCGCACAGACGTATTGATCCATGATCCCGCAGGGGACGCCGGCGAAGTCGTGCTCCGCCCGCCGCGACAGGCGCGCCAGGTCGAGCGGCGATCGCTGCGCGCCCGCCAAACCGTCGAGCGCCGCGGCCACCGCCAGCTCCAGCGCGGCCGAACTCGACAACCCGCTGCCGGGCGGCACGTCGCTGTCGATCAGCACGTCCGCGCCGCCCGGCAGAGCGCCCGCCTGGCGCAGCAGTTCCGCAACGCCGGCGACGTAGCTCGTCCAGTGGGGAAATCGCTCGCGCAGCCAGCCGCCCGACGGCCACTCGCACGCTTCGTCAAACTGCGCCGACCAGACACCGACGCGCCCGTCGTCGCGCGGCGCCGCCAGCGCCGTGGTGCGCTGTGTCAGCGCGATCGGCAGGACGTACCCTTCGTTGTAGTCTGTGTGCTCGCCGATGAGATTTACGCGGCCGGGCGCTCGCGCCGCCGCGCGGGGCGGCCGGCCGAAACGCTGCGCGAAGCGCCGCGCCAGCGGCTCAGGAAGCGCCGGCGGCAACATGCTCGCGCGTATCGACGGTCGCGGCCCGCTCGCGCAGGACGGGCATCATCCGGCCGATGTCGTGCGCGTAGCCGCTGTTGGGGAACTCGACCATGATCCGCTCGCCCACGCGGACGGCGCTGGCGAATTGCCGCTGCGAGACGGCGATGCTGAACTCGGCCCGGAGCTGCTCCAGCTTGGCCCGGAACACGCTGCGCGCACTCTCTTTGAGCGAAACGGCCTCGGCCGGCGTCAGGTACTGATCCAGCTCGAACAGGAGCGTGTGCGCCCGATCCATCTCATGCGCCCGGACGGCATCGTCGTAGGTCTTGAGCAGCGAGCGCTTGTACTCCTGCCGACGCAGATCGAGCTCGCGCGGCAGCGCTTCGATGCGCGGCTCGCCGGGAAAGAGCGGCTGAAGCCGGGCCGACTCGCGCCGCGCCAGCTCCCACTTTCGCGCGGCGCAAAGCTGGTCGAATCGCTCCAGCGCCGAGCCGACGCGCTCTTCCGTCGTCGCGCGGCGGGCCGCGTCCAATTGCTCGCGCAGATGCACGGCCGTGTCCCGATAGCCGAATTCCTCGGACAGGTCGCGAATGAGGTGCTCGGCCGCGTCCCAATCCTGCTTTACGATCGCGCCCTGAATCGTCTCGCGCACGAACTCATAATCCTTCTCGCGGAAGACGATCCGCCGCGCCCATTCGGAGAGCGAGCTGTTCTCCGCCGCGACGCGCGCAAAGTCGTTCTGCCGCCGCAGCGTCTCGGCCATTTCGAGCAGCGCGTCGTAGGCACGGTAGGAATTGGCGACGAACTTGCGCGCCATCAGCAGAAGCGCGTACAGCAGCAGCCCCGCCAGCAGCGCGAGCCCCGCAAACGCGGCCGTCAGCGGACCGGCCGGCTCGGCCCCGCCGCGCCACTGCACCAGGCCCCACACCAGCGCGGCCAGGGAAACGCCGCAGTGAATCGCGACGATGACCGTCGCCACGCGGCGCAAACCTCGGAACTCACCCATCGAAGCGGGCATCATGCACCCCGCGATTTCGCGCTCGGCGACGCGGCGCCGCACGCCGGATCGGCCCGATGATGTGTCGAGCGACGCCCGCCGCAGCGCACGGCGGCGCGATCAACCCGGCAACAGGTTCGCCGGCGGCCGCGCCATTCCGTCGCGCCGGCGTTCGCGGCTAGATGTCGGAGTTGCCGTTGTCGTTGGCAGGCGGGATGTCTTCGATGCCGCCGCCGTTGTCATTTCCGTTGTCGTTGCCGTTGCTGTTCCCGTTGCTGTTCCCGTTGCTGTTGCCGTTGGTGTTGTCGTTCCCATTGGCATTTGCGTTTGCGTTGTCGCTCGGCGGATCGGGCAGCAGATTCGGTCGGCTCACCCACGGACGCAGTTCCTGGGCCATCCAGTCGATGAAATTCCGCGACTGAAACCCGACCGTCAGCGCCGTGAAGAACGTGCTCAGCATCGCGTTCGTCCAGCGCAGCCGGAACGGCGTCTCGACGGTTCCGTCCGTGCCGGTGCCGGTGCCGTCGCCGGTGGTCTGTGCGCGGCCGATGTATTTCGGCAGCTTTGCGATCGCCCCGCCGACCGGGTTCTGCGTCTGGGCCGCGGACTTGGCGATCGGCGCGTTTGCGCCGTCATTTCGAACGGACAGGCTGCCTGTGTCGCGCAGCCGGATGAGATCTTCGATCGTGAACTGCGAACCGCCGGTGCTCGATCCGCCGGTCGTGCTGCCGCCCGTGGTCGACCCGCCGGTCGTGCTGGACCCGCCGGTGATTCCGTTGAGCAGCGTGCCGATGCTGCCGCTGGAGCCGCCGAGCGTGCCGCCGAAGGCGTTGAGCAGCGTCGAAAGCCCGCCGAGCGTGCTGCTGCCCGATGATCCCGTGCCCGACCCGCCCGCGCCGACGTTGCCGCCCGCGTTCGCGGCGTCTTCGGTGCCGAAGCGCGGACCGCTGACGCGCGAGGTCAGGAAATCGCGATGCCGCTGCAGCGCCGCACGCACCCACGAACCCGGCGTATTTTCCGACAGGCTCGCCGCGCGGTTCTCCACCGGCGTGCGATCCTGCGGATTCGTCACCGGCGTCGTCGTCTGCGCAAGCGAAGGCGCCGCCAGCGCGGCCAGCACGAACAGGGCACACAGACGCTTCATGTTGCACCTAGCGATGTTAACGCGCCGTATCGAAGAGACCGACTCTGCCATATTATAGCTGTATCGGCAACCTGGGGTGCAACTCGCGTGACACGAAATCGTTGCGAGCGGCGGCGGCTGACGGGCGCACAGGCAGCGCCACGGACCGCCCCGGTGCGTCAATTTACCTATCTACTTATGCTGGCTTGTCTTATGGGCTGCGAGCGGACCCCCGCACAGCGCACTTCCATTCGCCTGCCCGCGGCTGGAAGCCTGGTCGTGTGCATCGGCCCGGACCTCTCGCGGCCGGAGTCGGCGGCTGTGCGCGGCGGCGTCGTCGCGCAAATGCGGACGTTGCCATCGCTGCGCCTGGTCTGCGATGCGCCGCACGAATCGGCTGGCCGGCCGCTGCGCGCGGTAATGGCCGACCTGGAGCGCGAGCCGTGCGTGGCGGCGTGCGTGTGGGTGGAAGACATCGCGGAGGCGACGGCAGCGCTTGAGCCGCTGCTATCGCGCGCGGCGCTGGTCGTTACGATGAATCAGCGGATCGATGACCGCCGCGTTTTCGGACACGTCGAAGCCGACCTGGCCGGCGGGGCGGAGCAGATGGGGCTGGCGCTGCCTGCGCTGGCGCGCGGCGATCCGGGATATCTGCTCGCACACGAGGCGGCGCGCGGCGAGCGGGCCGCGACCGCGTATCGGCGCTTCGAGCGCGCCGCGCAGCAGCAGGCAAGCGCGCAGCGACTGGACGAAGTCGATCTCGCCGCGACGGATGCGCCCGCATCGGCTTCGCTGTATCCGCCGAGCGGCGCTGAAGCGGCCATCGAGCGATTGGTGCGGCGATTTCCGCGTACGGAGCTGTTGATCTCGCTGGCGGCGGATCCGTGGACGCGCAGCCGGCCGGGCTGGCTGCGCGAGCTGCGGCAGTCGAATCCGGGGCTGCGCGTTGCGGTGCTGTCGAGCGCGCCGGATCTGTGGGCCGGGCTGCGCTCGGGGTATTTCACAGCGCTGGTGGGTCCGGTGGATGGGGACATCGGTCGGGCCGCGGCGCAGCTCGTGCTCGACGGGCTGATGGGGGCGGAGCAAACCGGTGGATCGAGGCAGGTTCCCTACCAATTGATCCGCGCAGAGGATCTGAGCGACTTTGCGAGGCGCTACTCGGCCGCGGCCGACGGCCTGGACGTGCGCGGATACCTGGCGGTTCCGCCGGCCGGCCGCGAGTAGGCGCCCTCACCCTCCACATCCCCGCGTGAGAATCGGTAGACAAATCCCGCGTCGGCGGCACTCTATAACGGAGGCAGGCAATGCCGAACGTGGAGTGCCAATTGGCGATCTGCGACGCAACACTCGTTTCCGGCACGCTTTGCGGCGACACGGAGGCGTTTGGCGCGCTGTACGACCGATATGCCCGCGTTATCCGCGCGTACCTGTATGACGCGACGCGCGACGGACAATCGGCCGCCGACCTGGCGCAAGAGGTATTCCTGCGCGCGTTTCGCCGGCTGGCGCACTTGCGCGATCCGCAGCGCTTCGGCGCGTGGCTGATCGGCATTGCGCGGCAGGTGGCGCGCGAGTGGCGGCGCGGACGGCACGGGCCGACGCGGCGCAGCGCGGGCGCGGATGCCGCATCGGCCGATGCGGCGCTTCGCGAGTCGCCGCCGCTGGACGCCGACGGCGCGCCAGCGCCGACGGAGCAGGTGCATCGGCTGCGGGAGGCGATCGCGACGCTTCCGGAAGTCGAGCGCCTCGCCCTGCACTCCTTCTACCTTCAGGAATGGGACGCGGAGCGCTCGCGCAAGCTGCTCTGCCTCTCGCGTTCGGGGTTTTACAAGCTGCTCGCGCGGGCACGCAGCCGGCTGCGCGCCCGGCTCGAGCCGCAAGGAGTCCGCCCATGAAGCCCCCGTCTGACGAATCCCAGGTGCGGCGCGAGCTCGGCCTGTCCGACGACGGCGGGGCCACACGGCCGATCGACGCGGGCGCTGCCCGCGCGGCGCGCCGGGCGCACATGACGCTGGTTCGGACGTACGAAGCGTTCGACCGAGATCACGACATCTACCGCGAACGGCTGCTCGACGCCGTGCGCGACGAAGCGCGCCTCGCGGCGCATCCGTCGCCCCACGGCCCGCAGCCGGGAGGTTGGATCATGCGACACATTCTCACCCGCAAGGCCGCCCTGATTCTTACGCCGGCGGCATGCCTGGCGCTGGCGGCGGCGTTCTTTTTCCTGCCGGGACAGAAGCCCGTGCTGGCCCGCGCGCTCGACCGTTTCCGCCAGGCGCCGGTGATCGTCTGCCAGACGCGGGCGGTCGTGCGCAGCCAGCAGGGCGAGCAGACCACCGAGGGCCGGCTGGCGATGTCGGCGGAATTCGGTTCGCGCTTCGAGCCGCTCGAAAGCGGGCGCTCGTCGCCGACGATGTACTTCCGCCCGGATGGGAGCGTCGTCGCCGTCCGCGCCGACGAGAAGACGTACACGGTGATCACTTCGCACGACGACGACGACCTGTCGGCGCTCGGCAAGCGCTCGCCGGACGAGTGGCTGCGCTCGCTGCGCCGCGCGACGATCGACGGGCGCTGCGTCGGGACGCGCGAGATCAACGGCGTCGCGTGCGAAGGCTACGAGCTGGACGGCGCAAAGGCGCACTATCCGCACTGGCGCCGGCCGGCGGCGGGAGAGAACGCGCCCGATCCGCGCATGGTGCTGTGGATCGATCCGCGGGCGGAGTTGCCGGTGTCGCTCGAAGCGACCGTGCCCGGTCCGCAGCCCGACTCGACTCTGACAATGGTCCACGATCAGTTCGAGTGGTCCACCGCGCTGGCGAGGGCCGACTTTGAGCCGCCCATCGACGACTCGTACGAGCGGGTCGAGCTGAACATGCCCCGCGCGGGCGAAGCAGCGCTCATCAACGGGCTGCGCGCCTGTGCCGAGATGTTCGGCGAATACCCGGCGGCGCTCGATCCCGCCACGCTGGCGGCGCGCGTCTCGGCGATGATGGTTCGCAAGGCGGCCGACAAGAGCGAGCAGGGCGACTGGCACGCCGCGATGCACTCCGCGTCGGGCCCGGCGCTGCAACTCGCCGCCGGCGCGAAGTTTCTCGTGCAGCTCGATGCCGACGGACGCAAGCCGGAATACTTCGGCGACGAAGTGCGACCGGGCGACGCCGACAAGGTGCTCGTTCGCTACCTTCTGCCCTCGGGAGAGGCGCGGATGATTTACGGTGATCTGCGCGCCGAGACGCTTGACCGCCCGTAGCGGTCTGAGCGCGGGATCGTAGCGGCCCGCGCGTAGCGGCCCGCGCCCTCGCGCGGCCGGGGCGGCGCTCGATGTTGGGCGCCTCTCCGGCCGCGCGGGGCGCGGGCCGCTACACATCTCGTCCATCCGGCGAGTATGCTCACACGGTGAACCAACCATCACCCAGCGCGAGCACGCCGTCCGTCCGCCCGCTGCCCGGGCGCATCCCGATGTTTCAGTGGATCGTCGCGATTATCGCCGTGACGTCGGCGGCATATCTCCCCGCGCTCAACTGCGGTTTCATCTGGGACGACGACGACTACGTCACGAACAATCCGACTCTGCGCGCCGCCGACGGCCTGCGGCGCATCTGGACCGAGCCGGGCGCCACGCCGCAGTTTTACCCGCTGACTTTCACGACGTTTTGGGTCGAAGCGCGCCTGTGGGGCGCATCCTGGGACGGCGGGCGCATCGCCACCTGGCGGCCGGGCGGATTCCACGCAACCAACATCGCCCTGCACGCGCTGAGCGCCGTTCTCGTCGCGCTTGTGCTCCAGCGGCTCGGCCTTCGCTGCGCGTGGCTGGCGGCGCTGCTCTTCGCGCTGCACCCGGTACACGTCGAATCCGTCGCGTGGATCACCGAGCGCAAAAACGTGCTCTCCGCCGCGCTGGCGCTGGGCGCGCTGCTCGCCTACCTGCGGTTCCTGGGAGACGCGCGAGCGCCGCGCTCCTGGCCGCACTACGCCCTTGCGCTCGCGCTCTTCGCCGCCGCGCTGCTCAGCAAGTCGGTGACGGCCACGCTGCCCGCGGCGGTTCTCGTGATCCTGTGGTGGCGAAATGGGCGGCTGCGCTGGGCGGACGTGACGCCGCTCGTCCCGTTTCTGGCGATCGGAATGGCCGCGGGCGGCGCGACCGCGTGGATGGAGACCTACAACCTGCGCGGAATGGGAGTCGGCGCCGCGGGAGAGGAGTGGGCGCTGTCGCCTGTGCAGCGCCAGCTGATCGCGGGCCGCGCGCCGTGGTTCTATGCAGGCAAGCTCGTCTGGCCGCAACCGCTGACCTTCATCTATCCGCGCTGGCAGGTGGACGCGGCGGCAATCTGGCAGTGGCTCTATCCGCTGGCGACCGTCGGTGTGCTCGCCGCGCTGTTCCGATATCGCGGGCGGATCGGGCGCGGGCCTCTCGCCGCGGCGCTGCTATTCGTCGGAACGCTCTTTCCCGTGCTCGGGTTTCTCAACGTATATCCCTTCCGATATTCGTTCGTCGCGGATCACTTCCAGTATCTGCCGAGCCTGGCGCTACTCGTGCCCGCCGCCGTGTTGCTGCAAAGGGCGTTCGACTCGACCAGCGCGGGAGTCTCGCTGGGCAGCCGCGCGCTGACGGCCATGCTCCTGATCGCGCTGGGCGTACGGACGCACGCGCAGGTGACGCGCTATTACGCCGACGAAGAGACGCTCTGGAACGCCGTGTTGCAGGACAACCCCCAGGCGCGCATCGCGCACAACAACCTCGCGATGATCCAGCTCGGCCGGGGGAACGCGGATCGCGCGATCGAAAGCCTGGAGGCCGCCCTGCGCCTCGACCCCGCGCTCCCCGAATCCCATTTCAATCTCGCCGCGGCGCTGATCCGCCAACAGCGCTTCGACGAAGCGCGCGAACACCTGGAAGAGGCGATCCGGCTGCGCCCGCGATACGCCGAGGCGCACGTGAATCTCGGCAATCTGCTGGCGACCATCGGCCGGCCGCTCGACGCGATCGCGCATTATCACACAGCGCTGGAGGTCGCGCCGCAGCGTACGCAGGCGCGTTTCAATCTCGCCGTCGCGCTCTCGGAGTCCGGCGGCGAGACCGACGCGCTGGCCGAGTTGGAGCAGGTGCTTCGCGAAAAGCCCGACCTGGCGCACGCCTATCTGCTCAAGGGTCGGATCTTGGAGCAGCAGGGCGACATGGCCGCGGCGCTGGCCGCGCTCCGCGCGGGCGTGAAGGCCGCGCCCGACAACGACGACCTCAAAGATGCGCTGTGGAAGGCCGAGCGACGCAGTCCCTGACTGCGGGCGCGATTCACACCGGCCGGCCGCGCTTCAGCACCAGGCGGGCCGGCGCCTGGCACGCGGAATAGAACCACTCATCGAGCGACGCCGCGTCGAGCACGACCAGGTCGGCGTCGTGCCCGACCGCGATCGCTCCCGCGCGGCTCTGCAAACGCAGCGCCGCGGCGGCGTTGGCCGTGCAGGCGGCGAGCACCTCGACCGGCAGCAAGCGCAACTGGCAACAAGCGATGCTCATGGCCCAGTGCAGCGACTCGATCATGCAGGAGCCGGGGTTGAAGTCGGTCGCGAGCGCGACCGGCAGCCCCGCGTCGACCAGTCGGCGAGCCGGCGCGTGCGGAATGCCGAGGAAAAACGACGTTCCGGGCAGCACGACGGCGACCGTGCCGCCGGCGCGCAGCGCCTCGATGCCCGCGTCGTCGATCGTTTCGAGATGGTCGGCCGAGACGGCCTTCAATTCGCCCGCCAGCCGCGACGCGCCGATCTGCGCCAGCTCGTCGGCGTGCAGCTTGGCGCCCAGGCCGGCCCGCGCCGCCCGCGTCAACAGCGTTCGCGCCTGCTCGACGGTGAACGCGCCGCGGTCGCAGAAAACGTCGCAGAAGCGCGCCAAACCGCGGCCGGCGACGTCGCGCAGCAGCCGCTCATCGCCGATGGTTTCGAGAAACTCGTCCGGCCGGCCTTCGAACTCGACCGGCAGCGCGTGCGCGCCGAGATACGTCGGCACGAGATCCTGCGGCGTGAGTTTCGCCAGTGCCGCGACGGCTTCGAGCTGCTTGCGCTCGGCCTCGGGAGACAGACCGTAGCCGCTCTTGCACTCGACCGTGGTGACGCCGCGCGCCAGCATTCGTCTCAGCCGCGGCAGGTTTTCGGCGATCAGCGCTTCGAGCGCCGCGCTGCGCACCGCCGCGGTCGTGACGCGAATTCCGCCGCCCGACTGCATGATCGAGAGATACGATTCGCCCGCCACGCGGCGGACGAATTCGCCCGCCCGCGAGCCGGCGAACGGAATGTGCGTGTGGCAATCGATCAGGCCGGGAATGACGCACCCGCCCCCGGCCGAGACGCGCGCCGCGCCGGGGTCCGGCGGCGCGCCCGCGGCCGGCCCGAACCACGCGATGCGCCCGTCGCGGATCAGGACGGCCGCGTCGCGCAG
>CAZHIE010000006.1:0-19497 GCA_964532435.1 uncultured Planctomycetales bacterium | reverse complement strand
GTCGGGCGGACCGTCGGCGATGAACGTGCCGTTCCAGAGCATCAGCAGCCGGTCACCCACTTCGCGCGCCGAGCGCATGTCGTGCGTTACGACGATGCTCGTGACGTGAAACGTCTCCTGCATCTGGCGGATGAGCTTGTTGATCACGTCGCTGCGCTGCGGATCGAGGCCCGCCGTCGGCTCGTCGTAGAGAATCACTTTCGGCGGCGGCTCCAGCGCCAGCGCCCGCGCGATCGCCACGCGCTTCTTCTCGCCGCCGGAAAGCTCCGCCGGGCGCTTGTTCTCGAATCCGGCCAGCCCGACCATCTCCAGCCGGCGCGACGCGATCTGGCGAATGTGCGGGCGGTCGAGCCGCCCTTCGCTGTTCTCAAGCATCGGGAACTGGACGTTCTCCCCTACCGACATCGAGTCGAACAGCGCGTTGAGCTGAAACACGAACGCGATCTGCCGCCGGATCGCCACAAGCTGCCGCTCGCGAAGCTGGTCGATGCGCTGCCCCTCGAAACGCACTTCGCCCGTGTCCGGCCGCAGCAGACCGACAATGTGCTTGAGCAGCACGCTCTTGCCCGTTCCCGAGCGGCCGATGATCACGGTTGTCTTGCCGCGCTCGATCGCCAGGTCGATGCGATCGAGCACGCGCTGCCGGCCGAAGGATTTGGATACGCCGCGAAGCTCGATGATCGGCCCGGCGGCGGGTGCTGGTTCGCTCATTGGCCGGGCATCGTAGACGCTCGCGGCGGCGCGGGGAATGTCCGCGGCCGGCGTCATCCCCCCCCGCCCGCAATGCGCCGAAACAGCTCAGCCGGAACGCGCCAGATCGCCTCCCCGCCAAAAAACAGCAGCAGCGAAAAGTTGAAAGCGTGCATCGTGAGCAGCCACGCGGCGACCTGCGGCAATGGCCGGAGCCGCAACCACGCCCGCCGCGCACCGGCGGCCGCACGCATCCAGCCGCGCCGCTCCGTCGCGGGCGCATCGAGCGCCCCCATCGCCTCGGCCCAGCGCTGGTTGATCGCGAGCATCACACCCATCAGAACGCCCCACAGCGCTAACTTTGGCAGCGGCCGGTGCCACAATCCGCAGATCGCAAACGTCAGGCATAGGTTGAACGTGACGTGGCGCCGATTTCCGCCCAGCGCGATGTACACGTAATCGCGCAGGATCGACGACAGCGTGATATGCCAGCGGCGCCAGAAATCGCGCAGGCTCGTCGCCAGCCAGACCCAGCGGAAATTCTCGGCCTGCCGATAGCCCAGCCAGCGCGCCACGCCCGCCGAAATGTCGCAGTAGCCGCTGAAAAGCAGGTACAGCCAGAAGATCTGAATCGCCTGGCCGAAATAGAGCAGCCACGTGTTGCCGATC
The DNA here is from genome assembly GCA_964532435.1 of uncultured Planctomycetales bacterium. Lineage (GTDB taxonomy): Bacteria > Planctomycetota > Phycisphaerae > UBA1845 > Fen-1342 > CAZHIE01. The sequence continues at coordinate 18,138 of CAZHIE010000006.1, read as the reverse complement.
CGCTCCGGGTGCTTGTAGAGCGTCGGTCCGTCGCTCGCGCCAAAGCCCAGTTCGTACCAGAGCAGCGGCCCGAAGACCGAGGTCGCGAGCACCGCCTTGCCCAGCCCCCACGCGATTCTCGCCAACCCCGCCGGCAGATTCATCGCCCAGTCGCGCCGCTCGTGGCACGTGTCCATCTCGTCCTGAAACGGAACGTAACGCCCGATCGGTCCCTGCATCACGCCCGGCGCATAGCACAGCCACGCGAGAAAATTCGTAAGCGAGCGCTGCTCCGGACCGATGCCGCCGCGCCGAATCTCCGCGAAGTAATGCAGCAGCCGAACGACCAGGTAGGCCGTGCCGATCAGGTGCGCGTCGACAAACGCGCTTTCGAGGAGGTACGGCTCGTCGTGTCGAAAGCGCGGCTCCCACGACCAGCCGCGCGATCCGAGCGCGAACAGAATCGGGGCGTGTTCGCGCAGCCACGCGGTGCCGCTGCGCAGCGGCTCTTGCCAGCCGGCGAAGCGCGGCGACGCGGCGATCAGCGGCTCGATCTTTCCGAACGTCTGCGTCAGCAGGAACCAACCGGCGATGATGCCGATCGCGGCCAGCGGCGGCCCCCACCGCCATACGTCGGTTCGGCGAACCTCGCGCGCCCAGCGCTCCGCCAGAAAATAGAACCCGATGCACGCGAGCAGCCAGAATGCCGCATACGCCAGGCCGAAGAGATATGTCAGAAACGCAAGCCCGGTAAGGATGATCGCGGGCCGCAGCGCCCGCGGCGGCGCGAGCAGCAGGATCGGCGCCAGCGGCAGGCAGTACACGATCAACAGCCGATCGCTGAATACCCGCGTCAGCCAGAAGCCGCGGAAGTCGCCCCACGGCGTCGTGCGGAGCGTTTCGACCAGCCAGTCCCAGATTGCCGCCATCGCGACGCACGTCTTCCGTCAAGCACGCACGAACGTCTTCCGCCGGCATCCACGCGCGCCGGGCGTGCGGACGTTACCGCTGCCCGGCCGCGCACGGAAGGAGCCGCGACGCGGCTATCATCCCCCGAGTCCGCGCATGGGAGCCGCCGCCGCGATGTCCGAACCCGCACAAATCGTCGTCGGAACCGCCGGCCACATCGACCACGGCAAGAGCCGCCTGGTCTGGGCCCTCACCGGCACAAACCCCGATCGGCTGCCCGAAGAGCAGGCCCGCGGAATGACCATCGATCTGGGCTTCGCGCATCTGCGCGTCGGCGAATGCGACATCTGGCTCGTCGACGTGCCGGGTCACGAGCGATTCCTACGCAACATGGTCGCCGGCGCGAGCGGAATCGACGCGGCGATGCTGGTCGTGGCGGCCGACGACTCCGTCATGCCGCAGACGCGCGAACACGCCGAGGTTCTGGCGCTGCTGGGCGTGACGCGCGTCGCGGTCGTGCTGACCAAGATCGACCTGGTGGACGCCGATTGGGCCGACGCCGTCGAGCTCGAAACGCGCGAGCTGCTGGCCGGCGTCGGCATCGAGCCGGCCGCCTGCGTCCGCACGTCGGCGCTTTCCGGCGCGGGGCTCGACGAGCTGCGCGGCGTGCTCGCAAAGCTCGCCATCGAATCGCGCCGCGAGCGCGCCCAGCCGGCCTGGTTTCGACTGCCGATCGACCGCGCATTCGTCATCGCCGGCCGCGGAACCGTCGTCACCGGAAGCGTCGCGCACGGCTCGCTCCACCGCGATGACGAACTGGAGCTCTGGCCCCGCGGCCGTCGCGTGCGCGTCCGCGACCTGCAGAGTCACAACACCGCGCGCGACGCGGCCGGCGGACGAATGCGGCTGGCGGCCAACCTGGCCGGCGTGGCGCACGACGAAGTCGGGCGCGGCTGCGAGCTGGCCACCCCGGGCTATCTCGCGCCCGTGCGGACGCTCGACGCTTGGGTCGTGTCGCTGCGGCTGCGCGGCCGCGGCGCACGACGCCGACTGCGGCTGCGACTGCATACGAAGACGAGCGACGTGCTTGCGGAGCTGCGCCTGTTGGGCGAACCATCCGGCTCGACATATCGCGGCTTCGCGCAGGTACATCTGGCCGAGCCGATTGTCGCCACGTGGAATCAGCCGTTCATCCTGCGCGACGAGAGCGCCACGTACACGCTCGGCGGCGGGCGATTCGTGCGGACGCTCGCGATACGCTGGAGCGCCGCCGCTCCGCCCGACGAAGCGCGGCTTGTGCTGCTGCGCGACGGCGGACCGAGCGAGCGGCTGGAAGAAGTGCTGCGCGGAGCGGCCTGGAATTCGCCCGGCGAGCCGCGCCTGGCCGCGGCGGCCGGGCTGGGCGGCGCGGAGCAATGCGCCGATCTGCTGGCGAAGCTGCGCAGCGCCGGCCGCGCGCGCGCATTCGACGCGGCCGGTACGACGATTCATCTTCACGCCGACGTTTTGTCGCGCCTGGCGCGAGATCTCGCCGAGCGCGTCGATCAGTATTTGCGGACGAACGCCCGCGCCGCCGGCATTCCGCGCGCTCAGTGGCCGGGTTGGATGCCGCGGGCCTGTCCGGAGACGCTTCGTGTTCCGCTGGCGAATTTCCTGATCGAGAGCCGCGCGTTTGTGGACGAAGGCGGCTTCGTGAAACCGCCCGGCCGCGCTGCGGAAATGTCGCCGCCGGATGCGGCGCTGCTGGAGGCGGCGCTGGAGGAATTTTTCGCCGGCGCGTTCCAGCCGCCGGAGTTTGCGGCGCTGCGCTGCCGCACGGCGCGAAACGAGTTGCGCCTGCGCGAGCTGATCCAGTACGCGGTCGCGCGCCGCCAGCTTGTGCGCTTCGGCGACGGTCTGTGGCTGCACGCGCAGCGCTGGAACGAGGCGCTCGAGCGGCTGGCCGCGGCGCTGCGACAGCAGGAGCGCATGACGATGGCGGAAATCCGCACTCTGCTCGGCACGTCGCGGAAATTCGCCGTGCCGCTGGCCGAGGCGCTCGACGCCGCCGGCGTGACGCGCCGCGTAGGGGATTACCGTCAGGCCGGGCCGGCGCTGCCGGCCGCCGAGCCGCCCGCCACCGGCGGCGGCGCGTAGCGCGCTGCTGCGGCCCGGGCGCGCTGCGCACTTCTGAAACGTCGAAACGCACGCCAAGCCGCACCGGTGTTCGGCGCGGCCGGACGTGCGTCTCGGCGAAATTCGGCCATCGGGTCGGTAATCTTGGACGAGCGGTGCCGGCGACTGTTCTGCTCACCCGGCGTCGAATCAACGCGGGTTCGCGTGGCGCTTGTTTGCCGGGGCGCTGCACGGCGCGTGTGCTGTCTGGTGCGTGCCGCGCGCCCGGCGATTCATGTCGCTGTTGGCCATTGGCTCATCCGAGCCGATCCGCGACGGCCGGGCTACATCTTGCGGGTGGTCTTCTTCTTGCTGACCTTCTTCTTGCCACCCTTCTTCGTAGCCTTCTTCGTCGCCTTCTTCTTCGCCATAAAGGCACCTCACTGAAACAGGGAAACGGAAACCATCACGCCACGTTTGGCGTTTGGACGCGCGTTTCGAACCGGACGCTGACGCGTTTGCTCACGCCCGGCTCCTCCATCGTGATTCCATAGAGCACGTCGGCGGACTGCATCGTCCGCTTGTGGTGCGTGATCACCACGAACTGCGACTGCGAAAGGAAATCCGCAACGAGCGTATTAAACCGTTCGACGTTGGCTTCATCAAGCGCCGCGTCGACTTCATCCAGAATTGCGAACGGCGACGGGTGCGACTTGAACACCGCCATCAGCAACGCCACCGCCGTCATCGTCTTCTCTCCGCCCGACAGCAGCGAGATGCTCTGCGGCTCTTTGCCGGGCGGACGCGCGATGATTTCGATGCCGCACTCCAGCGGGGCTTCGGGGTTCTCCAGGATCACGTCCGCCCGCCCGCCGCCGAACAGCTTGCGGAAAAGATCCTGAAAATGCGCGCGAATCTGCTCGAACGCGGCCGAAAAACGCAGCTTCGATTGGTCGTCCAGCTCGGTGATCAGCGCCTGAAGCTGCTCGATCGACGACGAAACGTCGCCGCGCTGCGCGATCATGTTCTCGTAGCGCGGCGTCAGCTCGTCCAGTTCCGCGATCGCGTCGAGGTTCACGTGGCCCAGCCGCGCGATCTTCTGACGCAGCTCGTCGATCTCCGCCCGCACCGCGTCCCAATCCTGTTCCGCCGGAGGCGCGCCGTCGTACAGCGCCTCAAGCTCCACCCCCAGCTCGTCGCGCACCCGCGAGATCAGATTCTCGCGCCGCACGTCCGCCTCGCGCAGCGCGACTTCCACCTGCCGCAGCGCGCCCTCGGCCTCGTCCACTCGCCGCCGCGAATCTCGCAACGCCGCCGCGCATTCGTCGATCGACACGCGAAGCTCGTCCCGCCGCGCGCGCCCCCGCGAAACCTCTTCCGCGCATTGGTCGGCCGCGGCACGCTCGGCCGCTTCCGACCGCCCGGCGCTGTCGATTTCCCCCTGCGCCGCCTCCATCTGGCGCTCGGCGTGGTCGGCTTCGGCCTGCGCGGCGGCCTGCTCGCGGGCGAGCTGGCCGTGCTGCCGGCGGAGCTCCTCCAGCGCCGCGCTGACGGCGGCGGCCCGCTCATGCGCCCGGCCGCGCGCGACCAGCGCGTCGGTCAGCTCGCGCGAAGCCGCGGCCAGGGCGTCGTCGAGCGCGACGGCGGTCTGCTCCAGTTCGCACACGCGCCGCTCGCCATCCTGGCGGGCCTGCTCGGCGGACTCCACCTCGGCCAGCAGAACCGCGAGCTGCGAGGCGAGCTCTTCGTCGCTGCGCAGCGCCGCGGCGCGCTCGGCGTCGACCGCGGCCGCCTCTCGATCGACGCGCTGCAACGCCTCGTCCAGCCGCAACAGCGTGCCGCGCGCTTCCGATTCCTCGCGCTGCAACGCGGCGATCTCGTCGAGCAGCGCGGCGCGGCGCAGCTCCGCATCGGACGCGAGCTGCTCGTTTTGCACACGGCTGCGCGCGCCTCGCTCCAAAAGCGCCTCGGTCTCGTCCAGCTCCCCGCGAAGCTGTCGAATCTCGGTCTTGCGGCTGATCAATCCGGACGCAGAACGCACGACGTCGTGCGCGAGTCGCCCGTCGGACGAAACGGCGTGACCCACCGGCGTGACGAAGACGTGCCCCTCGGGCGCGCCGGCCGCCAGCGCCAGAGCGCGCGGCAGCTCATCGACCACAATCACGCGGCCGAGGACGTGCTCGGCCACGACGCGGTATTGCGGATCGCAGACGACCCAGTCGGCCGCGCGGGCCAGGACGCCCGGCGCGTTGTCGTATTCGGCGCGCGGCGGCGGAGCCACCAGGCGGTCGAGCATCAGCACGCGCAGCGGCCCGGGTGCGCCGCCGCGCCGCGCCAGCTCGGCCAGGAAGTCGTGCGCGTTGCGGACGACAACGTGACTTTCAAACGCGGCCAGCACGCTGTCGAGCAGCGGCACTCGCGGATCGTCGATGCGCAGCAGGTCCGCCACCAGCCCGATCACGCCGCCGCCGCCCTGCGCGTCGTCGCGCCACCCCAACACGGCCCGCGTGCCCGCGTCCACGCCTTCAAGCGTGCGATCCAGCTCTTCCAGAACGCCCAGCCGCGAGGCCAGCGCGCTGCGCGCCTGGCGCGCTGCGCTCAACTCCTCCTCCAGCGCGACGCGCTCCTGTCGGAGCTCGCCGAGCCGCCCGTCTTCATCGCCCAGCCGCTGGCGCAGACCGCCCGCCGCGTCGATCAGGCCCGTCAATCGTTCGCCCGCAGCGCCGCGCTGCGCGGCAAGGCCGTCGCGCTCGGCCGCAACCTGCCCGCGCCGCTCGTTCAGCCGCGCGATCGTCGCCGCGACGCGCGCACACTGCTGTTCCACGTTGGCGCGCTGGTTGCCGAGCAACGTCGTGCGCCGGACCGCCTCGAACGCGGCAACCTTCTCTCGCTCCAGCGCGCCGCGGGCCGCTTCGACCTGCCCGGCCGCCTCCGCACGGCGCGACTGATTCGCCAGCAGCCGTGCCGCCAGGTCCGCTTCGGCCGCGACCGCCTGCTCCAGCGCCGAGGCTTCCTCGTCGATGCGGGCCGCGGTGGTCTGGGCGCGCGCTTCGATCTCCGCGGCGTGCTGCCTGCGGCGGTCGCGCGTCAGCTCCAGCTCGGCCAGGCGGCGCGTTCCCTGCGACACGCGTTCGCACAGCGTGCTGATGGTCGATTGATGCTCGCCGAGCCGCAGCTCGAGCCGCTCCAGCGCGTCGTCGGCCTCGCGGACGGTCTGTTCGAGCGCGGCGGTCTGCTCGTCTTGCGCCTGCAGCGTCGCGCGCCCGTGAGCAAGCTCGCCGGAGATTTGCGCGCGCTCCGCGCCGTGCGCCGCGCGGGCGACTTCGAGCTGGTGCAGCTCGGCCAGGGAGAACGAAGAGCGCAATTCGCGCAGCCGCGCGTCGTGCTGCTGGAAATTGCGGGCCTTGCCGGCCGCGAGGCGCACACTGCGCAGCCGTTTCTCCAGCTCGTCGATCACGTCGGCAAGGCGCAACAGGTTTTGCTGCGAGCGCTCGAGCTTGCGCTGCGCCTCGACGCGCCGCGTCCGGTAACGGCTGATGCCGGCCGCTTCTTCGAAGATCTCGCGGCGATCCACGGGATTGGCCTGCAACATCAGGTCGACGCGGCCCTGCTCGATGACGCTGTACGCGTCGACGCCCACGCCAGTATCAAGGAATAAGTCGCGGATGTCCTTCAGCCGGCACGCCGCGCCGTTCAACCGATATTCGCTGTCTCCGTTGCGATAGAGCAGGCGCCCGACGCTCACTTCCGGCTGCTCGCAGGCGAGAAAACCGTTTCGATTGTCGAACGTGAGCGTCACTTCGGCGAATGGCGCGGGCTTGCGCGAGCGCGAGCCCGAAAAGATTACGTCGGCCATCTTGTCGCCGCGCAGGCTCTTGGCCGACTGCTCGCCGAGCACCCAGCGCACCGCGTCGAGGACGTTGCTTTTGCCGCAGCCGTTCGGCCCGACGATGGCCGTAATTCCGGGACCGAACTCGAACGCGGTTCGGTCCGCGAAACTCTTGAATCCCTGGAGCTCGATCGACTTCAGATACACGCGCGGCGGCCTCGGGGACGGCGATGGGCGGCCGGTCGTCGCCGGCTATCCACAACGCCCAGATATAGTGCCTCAAAGGTCACGATACCACAAGATTTGCTTATCTGCAACTGCGTGCGGCACTTCCGCGCGAATCGCTGCCCGGCGGCGACGCGGGCCAGTTCGGCGGAGCTTCATGCAGTGTACCGGCGCATGCGGGACAAGTCCGCTAGAAACGCATCTGTCGCACCGTACGGCCGCGTCGCGCCGTGGCGCGCTCAATCCTCTGGAAAACAGGGCTGGAGGCAATCTCGGACTCGCGGGTCTGGCGGGCAAAAAACTGTGCGGCGCGCGGATCATGCCCGCGCGGGGGTCGCGCCGCGGATTCGGCCGCTCGCGGGCGACGCCGCACATGCGCGCAAGGCCTTGCACGGAAGCGGGTTGACGGGGCGATGCGGGGGCGTGCGGGGGTGCTCTGACCTGGGTGGCGCCGCGGGCGTCGCGAGGGGTGGCGCGGGCAGGTTCACGGAGAATCTGCGTAACTCGCTATTGCAACGGGTTGCGGCGGCGGGTATAACGTTGTGCAGTGAGAGTAAGGGTGAGCGGCACCCACATCGGTTTTCGGTCCGAGGAGGCAGGAAGCAACACCTCCTACGAATCTAGGTCCTAGTGAAGGAGATTTCTCAGATGAAGAAACTGCTTGGATGTCTGGCCTTCGCCGGCCTGTGCGTCGCCTCGGCGAACGCCGGTGGTCGCTTCTACTTTTCGACAGAAGGCGTCGACCGCGAGTCGTACGACGGTACGCCCGGCGGCTCGCTGACGAACTATCCGGTCGTCGGCAATCCGTCGCTGGCCGGCCCGGGCCGCCTGTACCTGTGGCTCGAAGGCAACCGCGATCAGAACGGTCCCGCGTCGCAGACGTGGGCGGGTCTCGGTCTGCAGGTCCGTACGACCGGCACCGCGACGATCACCAACTGGCGCATGATGGACTACCGTTACGACGACGGTCTCGACACGTGGCAGCGCTGGAACGGCGTCGCCCAGGGCTCGCATGACCTGACGGGCACCCCGGCCGGCACGAACGATGCCATCAAGAGCATCAACTTCGTCGCCGCTGGCGCTCCCGCGGTCGGCGCGAACAACGCGCTCGGCTCGAACACGTTCGACCTCCACTTCACGGGCGCCTATCCGGGCGGCCTGGCGGGTGGCGCGGGCACGCGCGATCGCACGCTGCCCGAGGCTTGGCTGCTGGGCTGGGTTGAGCTCGGCGGCGTCGGCGACGTCTACCTGGGCGTCGGCCAGGCTCGTATCGCCCGTGCGGGCGTCTCCACCAACGAGTGGGTGGCGTTCGGCGGCGGCGATGACTATGCGTTCAACCGCCCCGGCGACAGCTGGGCGGACAACGCGAGCCGCGATGCCAACATCGTTCCGGAGCCGGCCAGCCTGCTCCTGATCGGTCTGGCGGGTCTGGCGCTGCGTCGCCGCTAATCGCAGCGACTCGCAGTCAGAAGCCACACTTGGCTAACACGGAGAGCCGGGCAGCGATGCCCGGCTCTTCTCTTTTTTGGCGTAGTCGCCATGTCACCCGAATCGCCGCGGAGCCCGCCTGCACGCGTCTGATCTGTCTTCCGTGTCTGGTCGCGCGCCGCCGCTAACTCCGCAGCGGCCGGCCCGAATCCGCAGCGGGCGGCATCTTTTCGCAGGCCACGCCCGCCGCTCCCACGTCCCGCCGAATCTGCGCGACCAGTTCACCAACGCTCGCGAAGCGCTGCTGCGGACGGAGCTGTTCCACAAGCTCCAGCGCGATCGGCTCACCCAGCAGGTTTCCGGCGAACCCGATCAGATGTGCCTCGACGCGCGACGAGTCCTGCCCAAACGTCGGCTGCGGGCCGATGTTCACCGCCGACGAAAACACACGCCCGTCCGAAACCTGCGCCCAGGCCGCGTAAACAGCCGGCGCGGGCAGGCACTGCGGTATCGCGCCAATGTTCGCCGTCGGAAAACCGATCGTTCGCCCGCGCCCGTCGCCGCGCTCGACGACGCCGGTCAGGCGGTGCGGCCGGCCGAGCATCGCCGCGGCATCCGCCACGCGCCCGTCGCGCAGCGCCGCGCGAATCACTCCGCTATGCACGGCCGGCGCGCCGGGCAGCGCGTCGCATCGCACGGTGTCCGCGATGAGCACATCCCAACGGCCGCCGGCGCCGGCACGGCGCAGCGTCTCCACGTCCCCGCCGCGGTCGCGGCCGAAATTGAAATCGACGCCCTCGACGAAGGCACAGGCCGGGATGGCCGCGTTGAAGCGGGCGAGAAACTCGTCGGCGCTCAGCGCCAGGAACTCGGCATGGACAGGTAGCACGACGACCGCGTCGAGACCGAGCCGTTCGAGCAGCGCGAGCCGATCGGGCATCGTCGTCAGCGGACAGGGCGCGCGAGCCGGCGCCAGGATGCGCAGCGGATGCGGGGCAAACGTGACGAGCACGGATGCGGCCGCTCGGCGAATCGCTTCGGCCAGCACCTGCGCGACGATGCGGCGATGGCCGAGATGCACGCCGTCGAAATTGCCGATCGACACTACGGCCGGCCGCGCGAGTCGAGCGTCTTCGAGTTTGTGTATAACCCGCATGGGCAATTCGCCGCGTGGAGTGTCCGTGCGTCGCCGGCCCCCTACCGGGTGGGCCGCAGCCGCCTCGGCTGCGTGCCTAGAGCCCCACCTCCGCCGCCACGAGATCCGCGTACGTCTCGCGCCGGCGAATCAGCCGGGCCGCTTCGCCACGCACAAGCACCTCCGCGGCGCGCGGACGCGAATTGTACTGGCTCGACATCGACATTCCGTACGCGCCGGCCGTGAAAATCGCCAGCCGATCGCCGCGGCCCATCGCCGGAAGCGCTCGCTCGCGCGCGAGAAAATCGCCGCTCTCGCAGACGGGGCCCACGACGTCGCACACCGCCAAGTCGTCAAACGGCTGCTCGGCCATGCGCGTCGCGGGCACGTGCCCGCCGGCCGCCACCGGCCAGACGAAGTGATACGCGCCATACAGCGCCGGGCGGATCAGCTCGGTCATCGACGCGTCGACGATCACAAAGCGCCGCGCCGGCGACTCCTTCACGTGCAGCACCGTCGCGACGAGCACGCCCGCGTTCGCCGCGATCGAGCGGCCGGGCTCGAGCACGATGCGCAGCCCCTTTCCGCGCAACAGCGGCACGATCCGCGCCGCGTAATCCTCGGCCGACGGCGCCTCGCCGCCCTGGTAGAACGCGCCGAACCCGCCGCCCAGGTCGAGCGTGTCCACCTCGAAGCCGCGGCTCCGCAGCGCGTCGATCTGCTCGAGCGCGCGGCCGATCGCCTGCTCATACGGCGCGGGGTCGTTCACCGGCGAGCCGATGTGCAGATGCAGGCCGCGCAGGCGCAGCCCGGCCTGCCCGGCGAAGCGCTCGAAAATCTCCGGCGCCTGCTCGATCGGCACGCCGAACTTGTTTTCCTTTCGTCCCGTGGTCGTGTAGGCGTGCGTCCGCGCGTCGACGTCCGGATTTACGCGCAGCGCGATCGACGCGGGCCGCCCCAGCCGCGCGGCCGCCTGGCCGATCTGCTCCAGCTCCGATTGCGACTCGGCGTTGAGCAGCCCGACGCCGCCGCGCAGCGCCTGTTCGATTTCGTCGCCGGTCTTTCCGACGCCGGCAAAGACGACGCGCGCCGCGTCCGCGCCCGCGAGCTTCGCGCGGTGCAGTTCGCCGCCGCTGACGACGTCGAAACCGCTGCCCAGCTTGCGCAGCTCGGCGAGCACGTGAATGTTGGGGCAGCATTTCACGGAGTAGCAGATCAGCGGGTCGAGTTCCGCAAATGCGTCGCGGACGCGCTCGAAATGGCCGCGCAGCGTGCCGGCTGAGTATACGTACAGCGGCGTGCCGAACTCGTCGGCCAGGCGTGCGACGGCCGCCCCCTCGCAGAAAAGCTGCCCATTGCGGTAGTGAAACAAATCCATCGAAACCCCTGTGCGGCGCGCGATCTGCGCGGCTTCAGCGGCGCAGCAGGCGAAAATTCAGCGACGCAAGCCGCGCCTGAAACTCGTCTTCGGTCAACCACTCCATCGAATACGCGCCGCGAATGCGATCGAACGTGATCAGGTGCCGGCCGCCGGCGCGCAGGTAGAGATGATGCGGCTCCGCGCAGCAGCACGTCAACGTCGGAGACGGGCCGGTCGAGTACAGGCTGTTGAAGTGGAAGTGATCGCGCGGCGTGTCGGGGCGCACGGGCAAGGGCAGGGCGCCCAGCGTGTCGCCGCGCTGCAATGCGCTCTCGAACTCGCCCAGCGCGTGCTCCATCCGCTCGCGGCAACTGCGCACTTCCTGGTCGTCGCGATTGCGGACGAGCAGCAGAACGACGCCGGCCGTAACGATCAGAAAAACCGCCAGCCGAGCCAACATGCCGGCGCGCCCGCGGTGCAGCAGCCCCGCCGCGCCCTCAGACGACGCCGCCGGCCGCGGCGCGCTCGTTGTTTCCGCCGGAAACTCGCGTGTTTCGCGCATGGCCGGATTGTATCGCACCGCGCGCGAGGCCGCCCGCCCGCCGGCGCTCAGCGTGCGGCAACCCCACGCCCGCGCCGCACGCGCTCCCAGACCGCATGCACCGGAAGCCCGATCAGCAGCACCGCCAGCCACGGCAGCGTCTGCCGCGGATTCTCCACGATCGAGAGCACCGTCACCCCCAGCGCCGACAGCACGAAAGTCGCCGGCACAAGCGGATAGCCCCAGCACCGGTACGGCCGCGGACGGTCCGGCTGGCTGCGGCGCAGCACGAAAACCGCTACGCCCGCCAGCCCGTAGAAAATCCACATCGTGAAGACAAAGCCGTCGGCCAGTTTCTGGAACTTGCCGCCCGCGAGCCACACCGCGGCGCACGACAACAAAAGCTGCGACCAGAGCGCGACCACGGGCGTGTGAAAGCGCGGGCTGACGCGCCCAAGAAAGCCGAACAGCAGCCCATCGCGCGCCTGCGCGAACGTGACCCGCGCCCCGGTCAGCACCGCCCCGTGCGTCGACCCAAGCGTCGAAATGATGACGATCAGATAGACGGCCGTCTGACCCGCCGGGCCGGTCAGGCGCTCCATCACGAGCGGCGCGACGGTGCCGACCGAGCGCATCTCGGCCAGCGGCACGAGCGCCAGGTAGGCGGCATTGACGGCGACGTAGAGGACGGTGACGACAATCGTTCCGGCGAGAAACGTGCGCGGGATGTTCCGCTGCGGGTCGCGGATCTCTCCGGCGATCGAGCCGACGTCGCTCCAGCCGTCGTAGGTCCACAGAATGCCCGACATCACCGGCGCCAGCGCGAGCCAGAACGCCGCAGGCGCCGGCCCGGCGGCGAAGTTCGCCGAATCGCCGCGCCCCGACAAAACGCACAGCGCGACGATCGCCGCGAGCGCGAGCAGCTTGATCGTCGTCAGCACGCACGCCGCCCAGCCGCCCAGCCGAACGCCCGGCGTGTTGACGGCCGTCAGCAGCGTCAGCACGGCGCACGTCAGCCAGCGCTTGTCCGCACTCGTGCCGAGCAGCCCGTTGAAGTGCTCGGCCAGAATGACGGCGATGCCGGCCGCGGCGAACGGTTTGGTGATCAGCAGGTACGTCCAGCCGAACGTAAACGCGAGCGCCCGCCCGAAGCCCTCGCGGAGAAAGACGTAAATCCCCCCGGAGTGCGGGAACATCGTCGCGAGTTCCGCGTAGCAGAGCGCCCCGCACAGGGAGACGGCGCCGCCGACCGCCCACAACAGCAGGATGATGGCCGGGTCGCCAAGCTTTTTCGCGATATCCGGCGGCGTCTGGAAAATCCCGCTGCCGATGATGATCCCCACCATGATCGCGGACGCGGACCAGAAGCCGATGCGCCGCGGCAGCGCGCTGGCGAGCGCCAGCGATTCGTCCGTCGCGCCGCTTGCGGCGCCGCGACTCTCGGACAGTTTCCGCGGACCGGACATGGCCGGCGCATTTACACGGCCGGCGCTGCGGATGCAAGCGAATGGGCGTTCCGCGCCGATGTAACCGAGTTGCCCGCGCGCTCATCGAATCCGGCGAGAAAGGCGGTGTGCCGATGATGTCCGTGATGAATTCGCCCGCCGGGACGCAGCGTGGCGCGGCCACCCCAGGAGCGCTAGCGCTGGCCTGGCTTCTTCAGATCGTCGCGGCGCTGATCCTCGTTCAGACTCTGTTCTTCAAGTTCACAGGCGCGGAGGAGTCGGTATACATCTTCTCAACGCTCGGCATCGAGCCGTGGGGGCGAATTGCTTCCGGGGCGGCCGAGCTTGTCGCGGCGGTGCTGCTGCTGACGTCGCGCGGGGCGGTTATCGGCGCGGCGCTGTCGCTCGGCGTGATGAGCGGCGCCATTGCGTCGCACCTGACGAAGCTGGGAATCGTGGTGCGGAACGACGGCGGGCTGCTGTTCGCCCTGGCGCTGACGGTGTTCGCATGCAGCGCCGGCGTGCTTCTGCTGCGCCGACGCCAACTGCTCGCAAACCTCGCCGCGCTCTCGTTCGTCGGCCGCAAATAGCGCCGAGCGGCAGTGCAGCCGAGGGCGGCTGCGGTCCATGAATCAGAGGACTACTCGGATACGCGCTCGCCGCCGACCCATACGGCCAGCGCCGCCGGCGCGGCCGTCAACAGCGCCCTCAGCGGATCTGATTCGCCCGGCGCGCAGGGAAACGCCGCCAGGTCCGCCAGTTTCCCCGCCTCGAGAGACCCGATGCGATCGCCCAGTCCCAGCGCCGCCGCCGCCTCGATCGTCGCCATGCGAAACAGCGCGTCGTCCGGCGGCGCGCCGGGAAGCTGCCGCGCCGCGCGCAGCTCTTCGAGCGGCGACAAGCCCTCGTTGCTCGCGGCGCTGTCGGTGCCGATCACGACGCGGACGCCGCGCTTCGCCATGCGCGCGAACGGATGTGGCGCGTGCCCGAAGAAACGGTGCGCCCGCGGACAGAACACGATCGCGTGCCCGCTCGCCGCGAGCGCGGGTAGCTCCTCGTCGGACACGTAGTTGCCATGGGCCATCAGCCCGCGCGGCAGGCCCGCCGTCACGCGCTCCAGAAACTCCATCGCCCCGCAGCGCGGGGCCGCAACCGCGCCGCTCGCCAGCGCCGCGAGAAAGCCATCCGCCGCCGACACCGGCTCGCCGCGGAGAAACGCCAGCTCGCCCGGCGTCTCGGCCCAGTGCAGGCACCACGGGCGCCCCAGCGCCGCCGCCAGCGCGATCGCCGCGCGAATCTGAGGCTCGGGAACGGTGTACGGCGCGTGCGGAGATATGCCGACCGTGAGGAGCTCGTCCTCCTCGACCTGCTCCGCGGCCGCGCGAAGCTCATCGATCGTGCGCGGCGGGCTGTCGGCGACGCTGAGCAGCTCGACGTAACACACCTTGCGGATGCGCATCCACTTGAGCACGGGCCAGTGCAGGCCGAGCCGCGAAATGTCTCCGACGCACGTCACGCCGGCGCGCAGCGACTGTCGCGCGCCCTCGGCCACGCCGGCGCTCTCGCGTTCGAGCTGCCCCGGCTCGCGGCGCAAAGCAACCAGCCTGGCGATCCACGTCCAGAAGTCGGCCGGCGGCAGTTTACCGGCGTAACACGTCAGCTCCAGGTGGGTGTGCGGATTCACCAGGCCGGGGGTGAGCAGCGCGGCGCCCAGATCCTGGCGCGGGAGATCGGCCGGAAGCTCGGCCGCGCGGCCGACGCGCACGATCCGCGCACCGCGGATTTCGACGAAGCCATTGCGAATGGGAGGAGCGCTGACCGGGACGACCCACGCGGCGGAGAGAATCACGATGCGGCGTGCCCCGTCACGTGCGTCGTCGGCGTCGTCGGAGCGGGCGGCGCGGGCGGCGCGAACCAGGTGCGCCAATCCATGCTGATCTGGCCGCAGGCGATGTGCGCCGCCATCGCCAGCTCGCAGGAGCATCGGCCGGGCGTTCGCTTGAGCACGTCGCAGAGGCGCTCGAGCACGCGTGGCAGCCGCTCGACGGCGATGCGGGCTCGGCGGTGCTCGTCGGCTTCTTCCAGAACGCGCCCGCCTTCGAACGGGCGATAGCTGCTGCCGCTCTCGGCGTAGCGCCCGACATAGCAGACCGAGGCGTAGCACATCTGAAGCTCTTTGGCGAGGAAGACCTCGGGGGCGAGCGATTGGCCGAGCAGCTCGCCGCCGAAGGTGGCGTATTTGCGCACTTCGGCGGGCGTTTCCTGGCGGGGCCCTTCGACGCAGACGTACGTGCCGCGGTCGTGGTAGGCGCAGCTCTCCTCGGAAAGCGAGGTCATCATCGCGCCGCGCAGGCTCGGGCAGAAGACCGGGTATTGCCGGACGTGTCCGAGACCGCGATTCTCGAAGAAAGTGCTCGTCCGCGAGACGGTCTCGTCGATGAGGTCGTCGACGGCGACGTATTGCCCGAGCTTGAAATTGTGGCTGATCGCGCGGGTCTCGCTCCAGGAGCAGATGCTGCGGATGCCGAGATCCTTGAGCGCGTAGATGTTGGCGCGGTAGTTGACGAACGTGGGGGCCAGGTCGTAGCCGGTCTCGCCGTGGCGGGACATGAACAGGAACGAGCCAAAGCGCGTCTCGCAACGGAAGATGGATTGCGACAGGCCGAAGGGCGTGCGTTGCGGCCCGAGCCGCTCGGCCACGAGGGCGCCTTCGCGCAGCAGGTCATACGCCGCCCGGCCGCCGATGCACGCCAGCGTAACGGTCATTGGGCTGCTCCTGCCTGCGCTTCGCGGCAATCACATGAGAGATGCGATGACCACGCGGCCGCGGCCGTAAGGGTCAATATATCCGAACTTTTCGGCGGGGCAATGACGATGCCCGGCTCGGTTCGGGAGCGCCGTCATTTGCGCGGGGCGCTACCGCGCGGCGTTGCTCAAATTGCGCGCCGGCGGCGCCGGGGAAGCTTGCCCTGCTTTCGCAGTCGAAGCAGCTCCTGCACGAGTTGCTCGCCCGCCACTCTCCCACCGCGATCGGCATTGAAGAGCTCGGCAAGCCGGGTGATCATCGCTGGCTGCGAGATAAGCACGTCGACCGAGACGCCGAGTGCCTGAAAAGCGTCGATCAGTGCATCGCGGTCCGGCGCCGAGAGGGGCCGCCGGCTTCGCTTGATTTCCAGAATCACGTCGTCGATGTCCGACAGGCGATAGACGCGGGCAGCCCCAAGGACCGCGCCGAACGGGGCATGGACTTCGTCAGTGGCAAAAACGTAGATTGGTTTCGTCCACGCCCACGCCGCGCCAACTTCCACGGCAACGTTGGGATTCCTGCTCGACTCCGGCGTAACAATCGCGATGAGCGCGGCACTCTCGGCAATTGCCTGGACTATCGTTTTCTGAACGTCGCGACCGACTTCGGCCCGCGATAGCTCAAACACTTGCAGCCCCGAGGCCGTGAGGCTCTTTACAACCGAGCGGGCAATGACGGCGTCGGCCGCCGAGTAGGACAAGAACACGTCGTAAAGCGGCTCACGTGTTCTCATGGCGGCTCCTCACTCTTCGGGAGACTTCGTCAACGTATCGGTCAAACTCATTAATCGAGTAGGCCTTTTTCTCTCGTATCATAGCCGGTATCCGGTCGTACTGTACGTGGCAGAGGATTGCGACGATGCGTGCATACCGACGGCGGCCCCATGCAGCCCCGACCTCGAACTGGACCCATGGCCGATCGACCGATTCGGGAGTCAATACGACCAGCAGCTCGTCCGCTCGCACAATTTCGCGGCGAATTACATCTGGAATCTGGTCGCCTCCCGCGATGTCGCGGTCGTCACGAAATGTCGCGGCGCCGGCCCTCTCGAGGCATTCGCAAAACGTTTTCGCCAACCACTTGTCGGCCGTGGCGTGGCTCACGAAAACCAGGTACTTCCGCGCGGGCTTCGATCGGCGCGATTTCATTTGCTACAAATTCCCCCGCCGCGACTGCTCCCGCTCAAGACTCACGAACAGCGCCTTGAAGTTCCCAACGCCGAACCCACGGCTGCCGTGCCGCTCGATCACCTCGAAAAACAGCGTCGGCCGGTCCTGCACCGGCTGCGTGAAAATCTGGAGCAGGTAGCCGTCTTCGTCGCGATCGACCAGGATGCCCAGTTCCTTCAACTCCTCGAAATCCTCGTCGATCGGGCCGATGCGCTCCTTCAGATCCTCATAGTACGTGTCCGGCACGCGCAGAAAGTCGATGTCGCGCTTGCGCAGCGCCCGCACCGTCTGGCAGATGTCGCGCGTGTTCATCGCGATGTGCTGAATGCCCGGCCCCTGGTAAAAGTCGAGGTACTCGTCCACCTGCGACTTGCGCTTGCCCTCGGCCGGCTCGTTGATCGGCATCTTCACCTTGCCGCCGCCGTTCTCCATCACCTTGCTCATCAGCGCGCTGTACTCGGTGCTGATCTGCTTGTCCGAAAAGTGCGCCAGTTGCGTGAAGCCGAGAACCTGCTCGTACCAGCGCACCCAGTAATTCATCTCGCCGAGGTAGACGTTCGTGACCATGTGGTCGATCGCGGCGAGGCCGACCGGCTCGCTGCCGTGCGCCTGAATCGGGGCGAACCCCGGCGCGAAAACGCCCTGATACTTGCTCCGCTCGACGAAGCGCAGCACAAGGTCACCCGCGTAGCGCACGCCGGCGGAGGCGAACGCGCCGTGCTGGTCCTCTGTTCGGACGAGCGGCTCGGCGACGGTCGCGCCGCGCGTCTTCGCCTCGCCCAGGGCGGCCTCGGCGTCGGGCACTTCCAGCGCGACGGCCTTTACGCCGTCGCCGTGCAGCCCGCAGTGCCGCGAAACCGCGTGGTCGGGGCCGTACGCGCTGGTAAGCACGAATCGCACGCGGCCCTGCTCCATTACATAACTGGCGCGGTCGCGCACGCCGGTCTCAAGCCCGGCTTTGGCGACCGGTTTGAAGCCGAACGTCTTGTCGTAGAAATGCGCGGCCTGCCGCGCGTTGCCGACGAAGAATTCCACGTGGTCGTAGCCGCGGATGGGCATGAAATCGACGGGCATGAGCGGGTGATTCCTGTTCTTCCCCAGAGCGACGCCGGCGGCGCGCCGAGCCGCAACGCGGCGCCGGCGCTCGGCCGCGGCCGGAGGAGGCGGGCGCGGCGCGTTCAATTATGGGGGGGTGGCGCGGGCGATTCAATGCGAAGT
>CAZHIE010000005.1:36178-47159 GCA_964532435.1 uncultured Planctomycetales bacterium | reverse complement strand
TTCATGCGGCGCATCATTCTCTGGCTGGCGAACCGGCAGTGCGGCTGCACGTATCTGTCCGTCCGCAAGTGCATGATGCGCATGACGCCGCGGCCGATGCTCTTCATCCACGGCGAGCGCGACTCGTACCTGCCGGTCGAGCAGAGCCGGCGCCTGTATGCACAGGCGGGCCAGCCGAAATATCTCTGGATCGCCCCTGGCGCGAAACACAACCAGGCGGTCGTGTGCCAGCCGGACTTCTACGCCCGGCTGACGACCGCGTTCTTCGATCGTCACCTGGCTCGACCGTGCCGTGCCGAGCCGAGGCCGCAGCCCGCGCCCGCCGCGTCGCGCGAGCGGCCGGCGATCGGCGCGGGTTCGGCGAAATCGCCGCGCTGACGGCTTGCATCGCCGCGGCGGCGGGCGTTCCAATCCCCGCTTCGGAATCCCGCAGCGAGGAATGCGCCGCTCCATGCCCCGCCGACTCCCCAGCACGATCCTCTCGCTCCTGCTGCTGGCGCTGCTGGCCGCGGCGCTGCTTGCGCCCATCTGGGCGGTCGTGCGGGCCGGTTTTCTCGACGAGGACGGGAAATGGACGCTGTATTGGCTGCACGACGTCGTCACGTACGAGCGCTCGCGCAGCGGCCTACTCAACAGCATCCTGCTGGCGACGTGTACCACGCTGCTCTGCCTGGCGATCAGCATTCCGCTTGCGATGCTGGCGGAGAATTTCCGCTTCGCCGGGCGACGCGTCTGGCTGGCGCTGATACAGGTGCCGATGATCCTGCCGCCGTTCGTCGGCGCGATCGGGCTTAAGGGCCTGCTCGCGCCATATGGCGGGCTGAACCGCGTGCTCATGGACATGGGCCTGCTAGACCCCGCCGATCCGATCGACTGGCTGGGCGGCGGAGCGCTGCTTGGGATGCCGCCGCGCTTCTGGGTCTGTGTCGTGCTCGAAGCGCTTTATCTCTACCCCATCACGTTTCTGAACATCCAGGCGGCCCTGGCCAATATCGACCCGGCGCTCGACGAGGCGGCGCGAAACCTCGGCGCCGGGGCATGGCGGCGATTCTGGCGCATCACGCTGCCGCTGCTGCGGCCGGGAATTTTCGCCGGCGCCACGCTGGTGTTCATTTGGGCATTCACCGAACTCGGCACGCCGCTGCTTGTCGGGTATCAGGACGTCACCGCCGTCGAGGTCTATCGCGAAATCGACAGCACCAACCCGACGGGCAACGCCTACGCGCTCGTCGTGATCCTGCTCGCCGCCAGCGTACTGCTTTATCTGATCGGAAAGGTGCTGCTCGGCCGGCCGCCCGGCGCCATGATGGCCAAGGCAACCGTCGCGGCCCAGCCCCGCGCGCCGGGCGTCGTCGGGTCGCTGTTGCTGACGCTGCCGTTCGCGGGCGTCTTTCTTTTGGCGGTGCTGCCGCACGTGGGAGTGATGCTCGTCAGCCTGTCGACGACGGGCACGGTCGAGCTTTCGCCCGAAAAGATGACGCTGCGACATCACGCGCAGCTACTGAGTGACGTGCTTTCTCCCGGCGACGCCGGTCGCGGCGTCGCCGCCATCAGCATTCTCAACAGTCTCAAGTATTCGCTGATCGCGACCGCGGTCGATCTCGTGCTCGGCTTTGCCATCGCGTACGTGGCGGTGCGACGCCGCTGGCTGGCGACGCAGGCGCTCGACAGCCTGGCGATGCTCCCGCTCGCTGTGCCGGGGCTGGTGCTGGCGTTCGGCTACTTCGCGATGACGCAGGGCGATTCGTGGCTGGCGTGGCTCAACCCCGTGAAAAACGACCCGACGCCGCTGCTGGTGATCGCCTATTCGGTGCGGCGGCTGCCGTTTCTGGTGCGTTCGTGCGCGGCGGGATTGGAGCAAACGTCGGAGGCGCTGGAGGAGGCGGCGACGAATCTCGGCGCCGGCCCGCTGCGGACGATGTGGCGCATCACGATTCCGCTGCTGGCGGCGAATTTCATCGCCGGCGGAATGCTCGTGTTCAGTCGCTCGATGCTCGAGGTGTCCGACAGCCTGATCCTTGCGTTCGACAGCCACACCTATCCCATGACGAAGGCGATGTACGACCTGGCCGACAATCCGCAGGCCGGCTCGCAGATGGCCGCCGCGCTGGGCGTGTGGGGGATGGTGCTGCTGACGGGAACGATCGCGGGCGCCTCGCTGGCGCTGGGCAAGCGGCTGGGCGCGCTCTTCCGCGCGTAGCGGCCCGCGCCCTCGCGCGGCCGGCGCGGCGCAAATCGCGCGTGGACGTCGTACTCACGAACGCACTTGCACGCCCGGAGCTCCGCACTTCTGAATTCCAAATTCCCACTTCCCAATTCGCGCGTCGCCCTCGCGCGGCCGGCACGGCGCTCGGGATTCGTCTGACCCAACTCCCGCGGCGACCGGCTCTCGCTTCACGACGCCGGCGCGGGTGGGGCGGGCTTCTGCGGGTGCGCGACCGGGTGTTTCTTCATGTGCCGCACGTCGGCCTCTTCGACGGAGTGCGATTGGCGGATGTCCGCCTCCTTGCCCGCCATGTGCGCGAGCCGGCGGAAGTGGTTGTGCAGGATCTCAAGTTCGCGTTCGCTGAGCGATTCGACGTCCACCAGTCGATTGCTCGCCCCGGCCAGCGCCGCGACGATTTCGTTCAGCTTCAACTGGATCGCCATCGACTCCTTGTTCTGCGCCCGCTGAATCAGGAACACCATCAGGAACGTGATGACGGTGGTGCCGGTATTGATGACCAATTGCCACGTGTCGGAGAAACGAAAGAGCGGTCCGGTGATCAACCAGACCAGAATCACGCCGAGCGCCAGCGCAAACGCGGCCGAACTGCCCGAATATTTCGTCGCATACTGCGACATCCGCTCGATCGGGCCCGCGCGCCGTCGGCCGGCGTGTGCCTTCGCAGTCACGGAATCACTCCTCGCAGGAAGAATGTGAGCGTCTCCACCCGATTGTAGCGC
Organism: uncultured Planctomycetales bacterium; assembly: GCA_964532435.1. Lineage (GTDB taxonomy): Bacteria > Planctomycetota > Phycisphaerae > UBA1845 > Fen-1342 > CAZHIE01. The sequence goes on along the minus strand of CAZHIE010000005.1, from coordinate 44,213 downwards.
CGCGCCGCGCACGGTGTCGCGAAAGCTCGTCCGCCGAACGTCCGCGCGGCGCGCGTACATACAAAGCAAGCCCGCACGCGGTCCACCATCGTCCGCATGCGGGCTGCTGTGATCGCGGCACGGCTCGGCGATCACGTCTCAACGAAGGAGTGGCTCATTCGTTCCCGCACGACCCCGCCGGGCCGGCGACGCCGCACGATCAAGCCGGCGAATTCCCGTTACTTCCTGCGCTCCGGCGAGCCGCCTCCGCTGCGCCGGTTCTGGTCGCCGCGCGATCCGCCGCGCTGCTGAGTCTCCATCGACTCACGCTCCTCGCGCTCCGGCGGCTGGGCGGGGCCGCGCTGCTTGCGCTCGTCGCCCGAGTGCGGGGTGCCGCCGCCCATGTTGCCGCCGCCGCTCTGTCCGCGCTGCCCCTCGGACGGGTTGCGAGCGGGCTTGTCCTGCTCGCTCCTTGCGCTGCGCCCGCTTGACGGATTGTCGGAATCGCTCGAAGCGCCACGGCCGCCACGGTCCTTCGCCGGTGCGAATTCTGCACGAGTCATCGATACGCTCCTGTAAGTGTGCAACCGAATGCGCGCAGGCGCCCGCGGCGCAGCGCGTCTTCCGTTGCTCGTCGATCGGCGTCGACTATTCGTCCCAATACGGCTCCACGCGGAACCGCCGATAGGTCTCGTCCGTCCACGTCCGGTCGGTCATGTCCGGCCAATCCTGATTCGTGAACGCATACTTCTCGTCGAACGGGTCGTTGCCGACTTTGACCATCGCAAACTGCCCGGACGGGCCGAGCGAAAGCGCGGTCCACGGCACGGCGTACAGCTTGCTGTCCTTCGTCACCACGCCATAGAGAATCCGGCCGGTCGACGGGTCGATCGCCACGTCGGAAAGCTGCCCGACCTGCTGATCCTGCTGATTGCGGACGGGAACGCTGCGGAGCTGGCTCAGTCGGCTCCACGACGCCGGATACCGGTACCACGTTTCGCGATATGTCGTCACGCCGGGGCGCGGGTCGCGCTCGCCCGCCGATCGCGGCGGGTGCTTCCAGTAAGGGTCCACGTCGTAATGGCGATACACCGTCTCCGACCACGCCTGGTTGGTCGAGTTCGGCCATTCGCTGGTGGGGAAACTCGGAGCGCCGCTCAGGCGCGTGCCCTCGAATTCCACGGAAAACCCGTCCTTGCGGTCCCCGGCGCCCGGGTGAATCGCCGACCACGGAATCGGGTAGAGCTTGCCGCGGTCGCCGGCGTCGTCTCGCACGACCACGCCATAGACGATCCGCCCCGTGGCCGGATCGATCACGAAATCCTCGAAGCGGCCGATGTTCGTGTTGTTCGTGCTCCTCAGGCGGACGCCGCCGAGTTCGCTGCCTCTTCGCCAATGCGCCGGCCGCCGGAAGTCGTCGTGCCGCTCCCCGCGCTCGGCGTGACGATCATCCGCATCGGCTTTCGGCCTGTCCGCCTTCGGCCGATCCTTGCGGTCGGTCGGCTTGTCCTTGTGATCCGGGCGTTCCTGTGCCGCTGCGCCGGCCACCGCCGCGAGCATGAGCACGGCTGCACTCCACTTGAGAATTTGCACGGCCCAACCTCCTCTTCCGCGTGGCCCCGAGATGCTGAATACGGCTGCTCGCGGAATATGCATGGGCGGCATTACGCAACCGTGAAAACGCAGTGAGGTTCTCTTCCTGACGACGTCGCGCTCGGCTCGTTGCAACGCTGCGTCGCTGACGTGACGAATTGTTGCGGTCATCGTCGCGCCGCCGTCGCGAGTCGCGGCCGGCATCGCGAATTCCTCAACGGGATCGTGAGTTTTCATTCATCTGCTATTAACCCCGCTGTCATCGCGGTGCGCGAATCTGATCCCGGCGGAAGCCGCGCACGAAATCCGGCCGCAATTGCCCGCACGCCGCCGACGGCCGTGAAATCCCGATGATTCCGCGCTACAGTCGTACAGGGCGCCGATCGTTGGGCTAGGCTCGTGCGCCCCTGCATTCCGGCAAGACCGGTCGGAGTCCTCGTCACCGGCGCGGCCACGGACGCTGGTGAAATTCGGGTATGCGTATGACTCCAGCGTCCGACGCGGGCAGACCGACCGGGAATTTCCGCCTGGTTCTACTCTGCGCCGCCGGCTACGTCAGCCTCGGCGGTCTGCTCTCGATCCTCGGCTGGGCGCTCGATGTCCGCTCGCTCACCGACTGGGACAACACGGGCGTTTCCATTCAGCCCAACGCGGCCGTGGCCGCGCTGGCGAGCGGCGCGGCGCTGCTGGCTCTTGCGTTCGCCCGGAGACGTCTCGCGACGGCGCTGGGCATCGTCGTTGCGGTCATCGGCGCGAGCGCGCTCTTTCAACACGTCAGCGGCCTGAGTCTCTACGCCCTCAACACCGTGCTGCACTTCGGGCGCGATTGGGGAGACAAGGGCGTGCTGTCGCTGGGCCGCATGGGCCCGCCCGGCGCGACAAGCTGGACCCTGATCGGCGTCGCGATCGTGTGTGCGTCGCGCCCCGCGGCAAGTCGCATGCGCAGACTGGTCGCGCCGGCCGCGCTCATCGCGCTCGGCGTCGCCTCGCTCTCGCTGATCGGCTATCTCTACCGCGTCGGCCCGCTCTATTCCGTCCCGAGCCTGACCATCATCGCGTTTCAAACGGCGACATTCGTCCTGGCGGCAGGCATCGGACTGATCGCCAGCGTTCCGGACCACGGCCCGGCCGCGCGGCTCCGCGAAGACACCACGACCGGAATGCTCATGCGCCGGCTCCTGCCGGTCATCATCGTCCTGCCCATCGTGGTCGGGCTTGTGCGCATGTCCGGCGAACGCGCCGGCATGTACGACTCGGCCTTCGGCTCGGCCGCGCACACGCTCGTCGAGGTCGCCCTGCTGATCGTGCTGCTCTGGTGGACGCTTCGGACGATCTCCATCCACGAAGCCGCGTTGCGCCGCAGCCAGCGCCAGATCGCCGAAACGCTCGAAAGCACGACCGACGGATTCGTCACGCTCGACCGAGACTGGCGATTTACGTTCGTCAATGCCGAAGCCGAACGCCTGGTCGGCCGGCCCCGCGCGCTGCTGCTCGGCCGCTCCGTCTGGGAGCTTTTCCCCCGCTCGGTCGGCGGCGCGGCGCACGCGGAACTGCTGCGCGCCGCGGCCGCCCGGACGACGACGGCGTTTGAAGAGTTCGTTGCGAATCAGAACCGCTGGTTTTCGTGCAAGGCATACCCAACGCCCGACGGTGGAATGGCCGTCTACTTTCAGGACGTCACGCAGCGAAAGCAGACGGAACACGCGCTCGCGGCCAAGGAGCGCCAGCTTCAGCACGTCACCGACACAGCCGCCGTCATGGTGATGCAGTGCAGCCGCGACCTCCGCTATGTCTACGTGAATCGCACGTGCGCGGAGTTTCTCGGCCGCCCGGTCGATGAGATCATCGGGCGGCCGATCGTCGACGTCATCGGCGAACCGGCCCTGGCGGCGATTCGGCCGTACGTCGAACAGGTCTTGTCCGGCGAGCGCGTGGAGTACGAGGCCGAGATTCCGTATTCCGGCGTCGGTGCGCGCTGGATGCGCGTCGCATACGTGCCGGACTCGGACGGCGACAGCGGCATTCGCGGCTGGATCGCGGCGGTCATGGACATCAGCGAACGCAAGCGTGCCGAGCTCGCCAAAGCCCGGCTCGCGGCCATCGTCGAGTCGTCGGACGACGCGATCATCAGCAAGGATCTGCGCGGCGTAATCACGAGCTGGAATCGCGGCGCCGCGAATCTGTTCGGCTACACGGCCGAGGAAGCTATCGGCCAGTCGATCACGATGCTCATTCCGCCGGATCACCTGGACGAGGAGCCGCGCATCCTGGCTCGCATCGCCCGCGGCGAGTCGATTGCCCACTTCGAGACCATTCGCCGCCGGAAGGATGGCGAGCTGCTCGACATCTCAATCACGGTTTCGCCCGTTGTCGACGACGGCGGAACGGTGGTCGGCGCTTCAAAAATCGCGCGCGACGTCACGCAGCGGAAGCGGACCGAACGAGCGCTTCAAGCAAGTCGCGAGCGTCTCGCCGCAGACCTCGCAGCCATGACCCGCCTTCAGGCGCTCAGTACGCGCCAGGCCGGCAGCCGCGACGTCAACGCGCTGTTGGGCGACATTCTCGCGGCCGCGGCGGACTTCACGCAGACCGACAAGGGCAACATTCAGCTCTACGACCCCGCGAACGGGACGCTGCGCATCGCGGTTCATCAGGGGCTCGGCCAATCGCTGGTCGAGCACTTCGCCGGCCACGGCTGGCTCGCCTCCAGCGAGGCGCCCGCCACCGAACTCGAGCGCGTCATCGTTCCGAACGTCACCGAGCTGGAGTCGCTCGCCGGAACCCGCGAACTGGAAATCGTGCTGGGGGACGGAATCCGCGCGATTCAATCCACGCCGCTGGTCAGCCGCGACGGCCGCTTGCTGGGCCTGCTGAACAACTACTTTCGGGCGCCGGGCCGGCCGAGCGAGCACCAGTTGCGCATGATGGACATTCTGGCTCGGCAGGCCGCGGACCTGATCGAGCGCAACGACGCGGAGGTTCAGCGCGAGCAGCTTCTGGAAAGCGAGCGCGCCGCCCGCAGCGAGGCCGAGAAAGCCGGCATGCTCAAGGACGAATTCCTCGCGACGCTCTCGCACGAGCTGCGAACGCCGCTGAACGGCGTGCTCGGCTGGGCGCAACTGCTGAAGCGCACGCATACCGGCGACGAACCGCTCCGCGAGGGCATCGACGCGATCCTGATGAGCGCCCGGGCGCAGGCCCAGCTTATCAACGACCTGCTCGACATGAATCGCATCATGTCGGGAAAGCTGGCGCTCGACATTCAGAAGATCGATCTCGCGTCCGTCATCGAAGCGGCGCTCGACACCGTGCGCCCGAGCAGCGATGCCAAGGACATCGTCATCGAGCAGTCACTCGACCCCGCCGCCGAGCCGATCCGCGGCGACCCGGTGCGCCTGCAACAGGTCATCTGGAACCTGCTTTCCAACGCCGTGAAATTCACGCCGGCCGGCGGAAAGGTGCTCGTGTCCGTCGAGCGGAGCGACACGCACGTCGAACTGAGCGTCTCCGACACCGGCATCGGCATCAAGCCCGAGTTCCTGCCGCACGTTTTCGAGCGATTCCGGCAGGCCGAGGCGTCGCCCAGCCGGCGCTACGGCGGGCTGGGGCTGGGCCTGGCGATCGCCAAGCAGATCGTCGAGCTGCACGGCGGGTCGATTGCGGTCTTCAGCGAGGGCCCGGGCAGCGGCGCGACGTTCCGCGTGCGGCTGCCCGCGCTGGAGGCGTGGCACCCGCCGGAGTCGCGTCACGCCACGCCGAGCGACGGACAATTCGGCGAGGCGCAGCTCTCCGGCAAGCGCGTGCTCGTCGTGGACGACGACCCGGGCGCCTGCGAACTCATCCGCAGGCTGCTCGTCGAGTGCGACGCCATCGTCGAAACGGCCGCCTCCGGCCCCGAGGCGCTCGCGCGAATCTCGCACGCGCCGCCCGACGCGCTGCTGTGCGACATCGCCATGCCGGGAATGGACGGCTTCGAGGTCATTCGAAATGTGCGCAAACACGACGCGCACCTGCCCGCCATCGCGCTGACCGCGTTCGCCCGGCCGGAAGATCGCCAGCGCGCCATTCAGGCGGGTTTCAGCGTACATCTCGCCAAGCCGGTCGACTCCGGCGCTCTCTTGGCCGTGCTCGGCAAGCTATTGCAAACCACCGTGGACGCATGAGCCGCGCCGACCGGATCTCCCGCGCTCAGCGGATCCGCGGCGGGTCGTCGTCGCGCCCCGTCCCGGAGAACAACCGATTGTGCGTCTGCGGACTGCTCGCCGCGATGCTGCCGTCGGCGTTCTGCTCATAGCCCAGGTACGCATACCCGGCTGCTGAGGCGTGCCCGTCGCAATAGAGAACGTTGGCCCGGTTCGCATGACGAACGTCGGGCGCCGAACGATGTTGCGGCGCGCGATTCGCGTCGTCGCAGAAATCGCCATCCGCGGTCAGCCGCGGCGGATCGAGCGCCCAGGCGTGATTGCCCGCCGCGAACAGATCGCTCGCGCCGTCGACGCGATACGGCAGCCGATCGACCGCCGGCTTCCCGGCGGCCGTGCCGAGCGCATCGGCCGCCATGACCGTGCCGCCTGCGTTGACGCTCTCGATCTTCACGGGAAATCGGATGAATCCGCTCGCTTCGGAATTGTTGAAGAACCGCGCGTTTCCGAGGAATTGGAAGTTGTAGCCATACGGGCTGTTGCGGTTGTTGACGCGTTCGCCGACTTCCGGGCAGCGGAAGACCCCGCTTCCGTCGATCAGCTTCGTGTTGTCGTCCGCGGAATTCGCGCTCGGATACTTGAACGCGTAGAAACCGGCCTCCGCGCCCATCGTCACGTACCAGCGCGGCCGCCACTGGTAGCCGTTCCCGACGAAGTAGACGTTTCGCGCGTTGTCGGCAAAGCGGGCCGGCCGGCCGGGCAGCGCCGCGCCGCGGTTGTTGTCGGCGTAAATGGTCCAGCCATAGCCGATCTGCCGCAGATTCGCGGCGCACTTGGTCGCGCGCGCCGCGCGCCGCGCGGCGCCCAGCGACGGCATGAGGATCGCGATGAGCACGGCGATGATCGCCACCACGACGAGGAGCTCGATCAGCGTGAATGCCCGCGGTGCAAGACTTCGGCGCGTGTCCATCGGGTTCGGCTCCGTGATTGGCGCGACCTTTTTTGCGTCGTGGCTCCGCTGCGTGAGACCGGCGGCCCGCCCGTGTACAATTCCGCGTTTCGCCGCGGGCGAACGCGTCGACCCGCGGCGGCGTGACTCCAACACGGGCGAAGTATGTCGTCGCGACCGCGCAGCGCCAAGGAGAAACCCGAGCGATCGGCCGCCGCGCCGGGGCCAACGATCGTCGCGGCGGACGGATCTTCGTCCGCCGGCGGCGTGACCGTTCCGTGGCTGTGGATTCGCGGCGCCCGCCAGAACAACCTGAAGAACATCGACGTCGCGCTTCCGCTGGCGCGCTTCGTCTGCATCACCGGCGTCTCCGGTTCCGGCAAAAGCTCGCTCATCAACGACATTCTGCACGAAGCGCTGGCGGCGGAACTTAACAAAGCCGTCACCACGCCCGGCCTTTTCGACCGCATCGAGGTCGACGCTCCCATCGGCGAATCGCGGCCACCGGCGCCGGCCGCCGCCGTTCGGAAAACATCCGGCGCGGCAACCGCGGTCGCAGCGCGCAAGCCCGAACGCGCCGCTCCGCCGCGCATCGCGCCGTCCGTCGTGGCCCATCTCGACAAGATCATCGCCATCGACCAGAGCCCCATCGGCCGCACGCCGCGCAGCAACCCCAGCACGTACATCAAGCTCTTCGACGAAATCCGCGACCTGTTCAGCAAGCTGCCCGATGCGAACCTGCGCGGCTATCAGCCCGGCCGATTCAGCTTCAACGTCGCGGCCGGGCGGCGCGGCGGCGGGCGCTGCGAGGCGTGCGAAGGCAACGGCGCGAACCGCGTGGAGATGGATTTTCTCGCCGACGTGTGGGTGACGTGCCCGGTCTGCAACGGCCAGCGCTTCAGCCGCGAAACGCTTCAGATCCGCTACAAGGGCAAGTCGATCGCCGACGTGCTGGAGATGGACGTACAGCAGGCGCTCGACCTGTTCGAAAACGTGCCGCGCATCCGCGGAATGCTCCGCACCTTGCACGACGTCGGCCTCGATTACATCAAGCTCGGCCAATCGAGCACCACGCTCTCCGGCGGCGAGGCGCAGCGAATGAAGCTGGCGCGCGAGCTGGTCAAGCGCCCCACCGGCCGAACGCTCTACGTGCTCGACGAACCGACCACCGGGCTGCATTTCGAGGACATCCGCAAGCTGCTGCTGGTGCTGCACAGTTTTGTGGACGCCGGAAACACCGTCGTCGTGATCGAGCACAATCTGGACGTGATCAAGACCGCCGACTGGGTCATCGACCTCGGCCCGGAGGGCGGCGAGCGCGGCGGCCGGCTCGTCGCGGAGGGAACGCCCGAAGACCTCGCCAACTGCGAAG
>CAZHIE010000005.1:31561-36078 GCA_964532435.1 uncultured Planctomycetales bacterium | reverse complement strand
CGCGGCGGCCGGCTCGTCGCGGAGGGAACGCCCGAAGACCTCGCCAACTGCGAAGAGTCGTTCACCGGGCAGGCGCTGCGAGAAGTGCTCAGTCAGAAGTCACGACTTCAGAAAGACGCACTTGCGACGAGACGCGCCGATCGCGCCGATGCTTCTGAATTCTTCATTCCAACTTCTGACTTTGTCCGCGTCGTCGGCGCCCGTCAGCACAACCTCCGCGACCTCACTGTCTCGTTCCCGCGCAACAAGATGACCGTCTGCAGCGGCGTTTCCGGCTCCGGCAAGACCAGCTTCGCCATCGACACCGTCTTCACCGAAGGCTATCGCCGCTACGTCGAGTCGCTCTCGGCCTATGCGCGCCAGTTCCTCGGCCAGCTCGCCAAGCCGCGCGTCGAGCACGTCGAGGGACTCTCGCCCGCCATCTGCATCGAGCAAAAGGCGGCCAGCCGCAGCCCGCGCTCCACCGTCGGCACGATCACCGAGGTCTATGACTACATGCGCGTCCTGTGGGCGCGCTGCGGCACGCCCTACTGCCCGCGCTGCGCCGTGCCCATCGGCACGCAAACGGCCGACGAGATCGTCGACCGCGTGCTCGCGCTGGGCGAGGGCCGGCCGATCGTCATCCTCGCGCCCGTCGCGCCGGCCGACGGCGAAAACTGGTCCCTGCTCCTGGCCCGGTTGAAAGGGTCCGGCTATTCCCGAATCCGCATCGACGGACAAATCGTCGCAACCGGCCAGACGGCCGCGCTCGACGCGCGCCGCCGCCATCGCGTCGAGGTCGTCGTCGATCGGACGATCGTCCGCGCCAAGGCCCGCGGCCGCATCGCCGAGAGCGTCGAGCACGCCCTGGCGCTCGGCGACGGCGTGATGATGCTCGTGGCCGAAGAGCTGGAACTGGCGCATCCCGCCGACGACGCGGCGGCGGAGCGTCCCCAGACGGTCATCCACCCCGCCCACGAGTTCCGCTTCTCGCAGCGCTTCGCGTGCAGCCGCTGCGGCGAGAGCTATGAGGAAATCTCGCCGCATTCGTTCTCCTTCAACAGCCAGCTCGGCTGGTGCGAAACTTGCGAAGGGCTCGGCGCGCAGCGCGGGGCGCCGGCCGCCGCGATCATCCGCAAGCCCGAACGCACGCTGTTCAACGGCGCGATCGACGGATGGGAAAGGATCGACCCGGATCGACCGCTCGGCCGCATGCTCGCGGGGCTGTGCCACAGGCTCGGCGTCTCGCCGGACACGCCCTTGCGCGATTGGACGCAGGAGCAGATCAACGCGCTGCTGTTCGGCACGACCGGCGACGCGATCCCCGCCGACGGCCCGGCCGAACTACCCGGCAACGCCCGTCTGCCGCGCGCCGCGCAGCGCAGCGCCCGCCGCGGCCGCGAGGCCGATCCGGCGGACGAGCGCCGGCTGCGCTTCCACTGGCGCGGGTTCTTTCCCACCATCGACGCAGCCACGCGGAATTCGTGGTCGCTGCGCTTCCGGCTCCAGAACGTCGTCACCGACATCCCCTGCGGCGCGTGCCGCGGGGGCCGCCTGCGCCCGCTGCCCGGGCACGTCCGGCTGGGGCTCGAGCCGGCCACGCGCACCGGCGCCGACGCGGCGCCCGCGCTGCCCGGGCGCACGATTGTCGAGCTTTGCGAAGTCCCCCTGGCCGAAGCGGCGCAATTCTTCGCGACGCTCAAGCTCGACGCGTCGCAGAGCCGGATCGCCGGCGAGCTGCTCAAGGAAATTCGAGATCGCCTGCAGTTTCTGCTCGACGTCGGGCTCGAATACCTCACCATCAACCGGGCCGCGCCGACGCTCTCCGGCGGCGAGGCTCAGCGCATCCGCCTTGCCAGCCAGATCGGCAGCGGGCTTTCCGGCGTGCTCTACGTGCTCGATGAGCCGACCATCGGCCTGCACCCGCGCGACAATCAGCGGCTCATCCGCGCGCTGCTGAAGCTGCGCGATCTGGGCAACACGCTGCTGGTCGTCGAGCACGATCGCGACGTGATCGGCAGCGCCGACCGCCTGCTCGACTTCGGCCCGCGCGCCGGCGCGCTGGGCGGACGCATCGTCTGGGAAGCCGACGGCGCGCGGGCCGCGCGCGCGGCGCGCGGCGACGAAGGCGGCGCCGAATCTCTCACGCGCGCCTACCTCGGCGGCCAGATGGCCATCCCCGTGCCGACGAACCGCCGGCCGGTCGAGCGCGGGGAAACCCGCACCGCCCGGTCGGCCGGTCGCGCCGCCGCGGGCACGTCCTCGCCCGGGACGCTGGTCATCCGCGCCGCGCGGCAAAACAACCTCCAGCACCTCGACGTCGCGATCCCGCTCGCGCGATTCGTCGTCGTCACGGGCGTGTCCGGCTCGGGCAAGAGTTCGCTCGTCAACGACATTCTCTGGCCCGCCCTCGCCAATCGCCTGAACAACGCAAGCCTCGCCGTCGGCGCGCACGACGCGATCGAGATGCTGCCGCGCCACGACCCCGCCGGCCGCGGCCGCGCCCTCGCGTCCCCGCGCAGGAAAAAACGCGCGCTCGCCGCGTCGCCCCGCGTCGCCCCCCTGATCGACAAGGTGATCAACGTCGATCAGTCGCCCATCGGCGCAACGCCCGCCAGCAACCCGGCTACGTACACCGGCGCGTTCGACTGGATCCGCGAGCTCTTCGCCCGCGTGCCCGACAGCCGCATCCGCGGCTACAACGCCAATCGCTTCAGCTTCAACCGCGCGGGCGGACGCTGCGAGGCCTGCACCGGCAACGGCCAGCGCTGCATTCAGATGCACTTCATGCCCGACGTGTGGGTCGAGTGCGAGGTCTGCAAAGGCCGCCGCTATGAGCCCGAAACGCTCGCCGTCCGCTATCGCGGGCGCAGCATCGCCGACGTGCTCGACATGCGCGTCAACGACGCGCTCCAACTGTTCGAGAACGTGCCGCGCGTCCGCCGAATGCTCCAGACGCTCGCCGACGTCGGACTCGACTACGTGCAGCTCGGACAGAGCGCCGCCACGCTCTCCGGCGGCGAGGCCCAGCGCGTCAAGCTCGCGACCGAACTGGGAAAGCCGGACACCGGCCGCACGCTTTACATACTCGACGAACCGACCACCGGGCTGCACTTCGACGACGTGCGAAAGCTGCTGGCCGTGCTCCACCGGCTGGTCGACCTTGGCAATACCGTGATCGTCGTCGAGCACAATCTCGACGTGATCAAGAACGCCGACTGGATCCTCGATCTCGGCCCGGAAGCGGGCGCGGCCGGCGGGCGCATCGTCGTCGAGGGCACGCCGGAGCAGATCGTCGCGCTGCACGACGCGCGCGGAGCGGGCGCTGCCCCGCGCTGGCACACGGCCGCGGCGCTGGGGCCTGTCCTGGGCGCGGGACCGCACGAGGCGCGGGAAGTTTACGATCGCGAGCGGCACGCGCGCGAGGAATTGGCGGCGTCCCGCCGCGCGCTGGGCGACGTGGGCAGCGAGGTTCGACCGCCGTGGGCGACGGACGGCCGCCGCTGGCATCTCGAACAGCGCACGAGTCGCGATGGCCGCGAGCGGCGCTGGCAGCGCGAGGCGCTCGAGTTCGTGATCGAAACGGTCGAGCAGGCCGGCCGCACGCCATCTCGCCGCGGACAGCCGGGCGGTTCGCTCTTCGCGCCGACGAACTGGAATGAGCGGGCCAGCATCGAGGTGACCGCGCCGGGCGCGGACACGTGGTTCCTGCACGCGCTGACGGGCGGCGAGTGGCTGCTCGAACTGTACTTCCGAGCGCCGCCGGGCACGTTTGACGCCGCGGAGTTGAACAAGAAACTCGGGCTCAAGTCGCTCGACGAGCGCGACGACATCGGCGAATACGGAAATTGGCCGCGCGCCCAGGTTCGCACGCGCCAGGATGGAATGGACGCGGTGGCGCTGTACGTGTACGACCGCGCGGAGATCGACACGCCGGCGTTCCGCGCGTTTGTTCGCGATGCGGTGCGCGCCTACGCGAGCGGCCTGGGCAAACCGGCTCTGAACCCGTCGGGCACGTAGCGCGCCAGAGCTTGCGGGTTACCAGTCTTTGTCCACCGGCTTCTGACGAGCGGCCTCGCGGAGCGCCGCCAGCTTGCGGCGCTGACGCTCCATGTCCCGCACCATCTGCAACAGTCGCTCCGCCTCCTGCCGGGTCAGGTCGAGATCGGTCCGCTCGGCCGGCTGTGGCTCGGCCTGGCCATCGGACGGCTGAGACTGCGGCTGCGATTCCGCCTGCGGCTGCTCCGGCTGCGAGGCGGGCGATTCTTGGGGCTGCGACGCGGCCTGCGGCTGAGATTGCGGCTGAGACGCCGGCTGCGAATCGGGCTCTTCCTGCGGTTCCTGGTGCGGCTGCGAGCTGGGCTGCGATTGCGACGAATTCTCGCCCTGATTCTGCGAGTCCGGCGACGATTGATCGCTCGACTGCGAAGAGGGCTGCGACTCGGGCTGCGACTCCGGCCGGCTCGACGGACCCGAATCCGTCCCCTGCGACGAGGGCGGCTGCTCGGCGTCGAGCTGCTGCTTGAAGCGGGCAGCCA
>CAZHIE010000005.1:24482-31461 GCA_964532435.1 uncultured Planctomycetales bacterium | reverse complement strand
CCCTGCGACGAGGGCGGCTGCTCGGCGTCGAGCTGCTGCTTGAAGCGGGCAGCCAGCTCCAGGTTGGCCCGCGCGTCGGCCAGGCCCGGATCGAGCCGCAACGCATCGCGGTATTGGAGCATGGCCCGTTCGAGCAGCTTGGACGCGGCCTGCCGCTGCTGCGGATCGCCGGCCGCTTCGCGCGCTTCGGCGTAATCGCAGTTGCCGAGGTTGAAGCGGGCGCGGCTTTCGAAGTTCGCGTCGCGCATTCCGGCCGCCCGCACCCACAGCTCGCGGGCGTCGCCGAGGCGGCCGAGCTTGAATTGCGCGACGGCCAGGTCATGCAGCAATTCGGCCGGCGGCGACTCTCCCGCGCCGCGCTGCGCTTCCTGATAGCTTTGCAGCGCGTCGTCATAGCGCCCGGCGGCCAGGTGCGCGTTTCCGGCGTCGATCTGGCGGCGAATCGAGTCTTCGCCGCCCAACGCCGCCGGCGACGCGAGCGCCGCGGCGAGCAATGCGACGCCCGCGTGGCGTGTGCGATTCGATCCGATCATGCGGCCGCTCCCTTCCGCGGCGCCCGATCCGCCGCCATCGCGCGCGGGAGCGCCGCCGGCCCGCGCGGGCTTTGTCGAATGAGCGACTCGATCAGCACGATCGCGAGCGCCGCGACGGCGAAGGGGTGATACCACGACGGGCGGCGGACCTTCTGCGACTCCTGCGTCTCGCGGGCGCGGAGCGCGGGCACGACGCGGCGATAGACGTCGCCGAGGTCGAAATTGCGCGTTCCGACCGGGATGAACGCCTTGAGATCGGACAGGTCGGCCATGTAGCGCAGGTCGTCGAAGTTCGCCCGGCTCCACACGGTTTCGCCCTTGTATTCCAGGTATTTCTCGCCGGTCTCCTCGGCCGGCACGCGCGCCCCCTGGCGCTCGTCGCCCAGCGCCACGGCGATGATGGGGATCTTATGCTCGCTCCAGGCCGCCGCCGCGGCCTCGCGCGGATAGCTCGCGTGGTCCTCGCCGTCGGTGATCAGCAGGATGACCTTGTGGCTGTCGAGCTTGTAGTCGAACGAGTCGATCGCCTTGCGAATGGCGTCGCCGATCAGCGTTCCGCCGCGCGGCACGGACCCGACGCCGATGTCTTCGAGCGCCAGGCGGAAGAAGCCATAGTCGCTCGTCAGCGGACACTTCACGACCGGCAGCCCCGCAAACGCGATCAGCCCGATGCGATCGCCGCCCAGCGCGGGGAGCAGGTCGTCGCGCATGGCGAGCTTGGCCCGCTCCAGGCGATTCGGCGCCAGATCGCGCGCCAGCATCGAGCGCGAGACGTCGAGCAGCACGAATACGTCGATGTTGCGGCGGGAAACGCGCCGCTCGACCTCCCCGTAGCGCGGACCGATCAGCGCGGCCGTGAGCGCGACGAGCGCGGCGCAAAGCAGCAGCAGCTTGGCGACGGGCCGCCACCAGCCGGCCCGCGGGGCAAGGCGCTCGAGCAGCGCGGCGTCGGCGAAAAGGCGCAGGGCGCGGCGGCGCTGCCACGCGCCATAAATGGCAAATGCCGCGACGAGCAGGATCGCCCAGCGCAGTTGCAGCCAGCGGAGATCGTCAAAGCTCAGGTCCGGCACGAACACGGTCCTCCGAATCGGCAGGCATCAGGGAATCTTCCGCAACAGCGTCGCGTCGAGCACCGCGCCGAGCGCCAGGGCCGCAAACGCGGCCGCCAGGAACGGCGGAGACAACTCCGCCCAATCGACATAACGCCGCTCTTCCGTCCGGGTGCGCTCCAGCGCGTCGATCTCCTTGTACACGCCCTCCAGCGCGCCGGTCGTGCGCGCGCGAAAGTGCTTTCCGCCCGTTACGTCGGCGATCTTGCGCAGGGCCGTGTCATCCACCGGCCGGCGGGTGAAACCCATGTTCTCGCCCGTCCCCGCCAGAATCGTGTAGACGCGAATCCCGTATGTCGCGGCCAGCTCGCCCGCCTGCTCCGGCGGGATCACGCCGGCGTTGTTCTCGCCGTCGGTCAGGAGAATGATCACGCGGCCGGTGATGATGAGCTGCTGACCGGAGCCGGTGGTGCGCTTCACTTCTTTCATGCGTTCGACCGCCAGCGCGAGGCCGTCGCCGATCGCGGTGCCGTCCTCGTCGCGGCTGCCGTGCTCGCGACCGTTGGCATCGACCCAGCGGACGGTGCGCAGCGAGCCGATGATGTTCGCGACGTTTTCATGATCGAGCGTCAGCGGGCAGAGCGAATCCGCGTACCGGGCGAAGCGAACGACGCCGACGATGTCGTTGCTGCGCCCCGGCAGGCCGCCGCCGCCCAGCAGAAATTCGCTCGCAAGCTGCTTGGCGACGTCGAGCCGGCTCGCCGGCTGATCGCGTGACGGCGAAAGGTCGGTGTCCAGCATGCTGCTCGACGTGTCGATCGCAAGCTGAATCGCAATGCCCTCGACAAACGTCTGCGAGCTCTGATTGGCGCGCTGCGGCCGAGCGACCGCGACAATCAGGCAGATCAGCGCGAGCGTCCGCAAAGCCGGAATCAGCCCGCGCACGCGCGTCATCCATCCCGGCCGGGCGACGCGCACCGCATCCAGCGCGGGGAAGCGCACCACCGGCCGCCACGACTTGCGCCGCCACAGTAGCCACATCAGCGGCACGAGCGCGAGCAAGCCGAACGCCAGTGGATAGGCGAAGTGAACGTCTCTCACGCCGCACGACCTCCGCCCGGACGGCTTTCGGCGCCCACCGCCGCCCGCTCGGCCTGCGCCCGCGCCGCGGCCGCGCTGGTTGCGTGGACAAATGCCGAAGCGCTGTGCCACGCGGCCTCGGCGGCGTCGCGCGTCGGCGTGAAGGCGGCGTATTTGACAATGTCGCACGCTTCGAGGAAGTCGCGCAGACGCTGGCGGTCGTAGGGCACGGCTTCGCGTTCGAGCGCCAGGATGCGGAGGAACTCGTCGGTGGTCATCTCCGGCGCCGCCAGGCCGAATTGCAGCTCGATGTAGCGCCGCACAATCTCGCTCAGACCGTAATAAAACTCGCGAAAGCGCCCCGTCGTCAGCAATTCGCCGCGCTGCAAATCCGCGAGAGCGCGCGCGGCCCAGACGCCCGCGGGAATCGGTGCGGCCGGTCGCCGCGCCCGCGCCGCGATCGCCGCGATCAGCAGCGCCGCATTCGCAATCAGCAGCAGCGCAGGCAGCGCCGCGGCGGCCACGTCCCGCGGCGAGAGCGGCCGCCGCGGCAGCGCGAGCGTGTCGGTCACGTCGCGCGGACTCGCTACGGTGTCCTGCGTCGTCAGCGCGGAGCGCACATCGAGCTTGAGCGTTCCGCTGACCAGCTCGTTGGAGAACTCGGCCGCGGCGCCGTCGGGCGGCAGCGCATACTTCACAGCCAGCGGCGGAATCTCGATCGCTCCGGACTGAAACGGCACGAACGCATAGTGTTGCGCCCACTCCAGCCCGCCGTCCGCGGCCGGGGTCGGCTCCGCCGCCGGCGTCGCCTGCGCGCCGATTTCGCCCAGTTCTTCGGCTTGCGGAAAGCGGACCGAGCAGCCGGCCGGCGTATGCATTCGCAGCCGGACGTCGACGGCGTCGCCCACCCACGGCGAGCGGGGCGTCACCTCGACTGTGAGCTGGATGGGTCCGCGCTCGGCGTGGTCGGACAAACTCTCCGGCGGCGGCGCGGGCCTGGGCTTGCAGCCGGCCAGGAGCGCCAGAAGCGCGCACATCGCGCAACACGCCCGGCTCGTTCGGCCGCGCGGCGCGCTCATCGCGCCGCCCCGCGTCGGCGGAAGAACTTTCGGAGCGGCTCGATGAACGACTGGCCCGTGGTCACTTCGATCGGGTCGATCCGCATGCGGCGAAGCTGGCGGACCAGGCCCTCGCGCCGCTCGCCGGCGGCGATTTCGAAGCGGCGCCGAAACGCGCGCGACGACGTGTCCACTACGATCTGCTCGCCCGACTCCGGGTCGAGCAGCTCGACAAATCGAACCGGCGGCAGCCTCCGCTCGCGCTCGTCGCCGACGACGATCGGAATCACGTCGTGGCGATGGCGCACGACGCGCAGCGGACCGCTGAAATCCGGCGCCTCGAAGTCGCTGATTACGAACACGACCGACCGGCGGCTCAGCACGCGATCCAGGTATCGCAGAGCCACGCCGACGTCCGTTCCGCGGCCGGCCGGCTCGTGATAGAGCAGTTCGCGAATGATGCGCAGAACGTGCCGCGCGCCTTTCCGCGCGGGCACGAATCGCTCGACCCGATCCGTGAACAGCAGCATCCCGACCTTGTCGTTGTTCTGAATTGCCGAGAGCGCCAGCGTCGCGCCAAGCTCGGCGGCAAGCTGGCTCTTGAGCTGCGCGCGCGTGCCGAATTCCTGCGATGCGCTGACGTCGACGAGCAGCATCACGGTCAGCTCGCGCTCCTCGCGATAGCTCTTCACGAACGGGCGGCCGGCGCGGGCCGTCACGTTCCAGTCGATCGAGCGCACGTCGTCGCCGGGCTGATATTCGCGCACTTCGTCGAATTCCATGCCGCGGCCCTTGAAGGCGGAGTGGTACTGCCCCGCGAAGAAGTCATTGACCATCGCCGCGGTGAGAATCTGGATGCGCCGAACTTTTTTGAGAATCTCCGCTGGAATCATGGCCGCCCGCAGCGCCGGACCTCCGCCGTTTCCACGTTACCGCCCGCCGGACCGGGCCGCCGGGTTCGCCCTAGATATCCGACGATGCACCCTCCGACAACCGGTCGGAATCGCTGCCCAGCGCCGCCCGCGCCGGCTCGCATTCGCCGGACCGCACGAACGCCAGCCGGTACATCGGCCGGCCTTCGCGCTCATATTTGATCTCGAAATTCGTCGCGACCCTCGGGCCTTCGGTCCCGAAGGCCGCGTCCTCGAACGCGACCTTGCGCAGCGCCGAGCATCCTTCCAGCATCCCGCGGATTACGCCGAAATACTCGGCATGGTCCGTCTGCACCGCCAGCCGCCCGCCCGGCGCAAGGCACGCCACAGCGGCGTCGACGAACTCCGGCTGAAAGAGCCGGCGCCGGTTGTGCCGCCGCTTCGGCCAGGGGTCCGGGTGGTAAATGTGCAGCGCGGCCAGCGACGCGCGCGGGCAGATGCGCTGCACAAAATCGGTCGCGTCGGCCCGCAGCATGCGCACGTTGGCAAGCCCCCAGCGCTGAAAGCGGTCGACGGCGAAGCGGTAAAACTCGTTCGCACGCTCGATGCCGAGAAAATCGCGCTCGGGCAGCGCTCGCGCCCGCCGCAGCAGAAACGCGGCCTTTCCGGTGCCAATTTCCAGCTCCACCGGCCGCTCGCGACCGAAGAGCCGCGGCCAGGTGAGGCCCGGCAGCTCTTCCGGGTCGATCGCGATGTTTCGCACGGCGCTTGCGGGCACGTCGCTCCTCCGGCGTCGCTCGCGGCTGGCCGCATGTGCGCGTCGCCGCATTCCCCTGGATGATAGCTGCCAACGCCCGCCGGGGCGCGCCCGCCGCGCGCCGTCCGCGCCCCCGCACGCTCGACGCGCGCGAATCCGTCGGCCCGGCCGGACGCTACACTGCCGGCATGGAGCACGTCGAAGGTCGCGTCTCGATTCTGGCGGCGCTGCGCTGCCGTTCCCGGCGCTTTCAGTCGATCCTGATCCGGCAGGGCGCGCGGCTGGAGCCGTTTGGCGAGATACTCGAGCTGGCCGGAACGCTCGGCGTTCCGGTTCGGCACGTCGAGCGGCGCGAGCTCGATGCGCTTTCCCACGGCGCGACGCACGGCGGAATCATCGCGCTCTGCTCGCCGCGCACGCGGACGCCGGTGGAAGAGCTGCCGGAGCTGGTCGCGCGACACCGCGAACCGGCTTTGCTGCTGTTGCTGGAGGGCGTGGATGACGCCCGCAATCTCGGCTTCGCGCTGCGCAGCGCGGATGCCTTCGGCGCGCACGCGGTGCTCATCAAGAAACACCTGTGGGATTTCGACCCCGTGGAGATCGCGCGGCCGGCGTCAGGCGCCTATGAGCGTCTCCCGCTGGTGCAACTCGAAGACGTCGCGCCGCTCCGCACGCTCAAGCGGCTCGCCGGTGTGCGGGTGTTTGGCTGCCTGGCGGGGGCGAAACGCGCGATCTATGACGTGGACCTGTCCGGTCCGACGCTGCTGGCGATCGGCGGCGAGAAACGCGGGCTGAGCGCTGCGGTACGCGATGTCTGCGACGGGTTCGTCTGCATCCCGACGCGCGCGGACGCGACGACGCTGTCGACGTCGCACGCCGCCAGCATCGTGCTGGCTGAGGCGAGCCGCCAGCGCCGGGGAGCCGCCAGCCGCGAGTAGCGAGGATTCGCAGCCGGGCGTCACGATGCGCGCGTTACATCGCCGGAAGGAGACCGGCCGGAGGCCGGCCCCCCCAGCGCTGGGGGGCTGGCCTCCGGCCGTTCTCTTGGGCAAAGTCGGGGTCCCCAACTTTCGTTCTACGGCTTCGGCGCGGCGGGCTTGGCCGACGGTTTCGGCGCGGCCAGCGCGGTTTCGATCGCCTTGCCGAAATCCTCGCTGGACGGCTTGCTCTTCGGCTCGAACCGCTGCACGACCTTGCCGTCGCGGCCGATCACGAATTTCGTGAAGTTCCAGCGGATTTCGCCGGCGGTCGCTTCGCCCGCCCGTGCGGAGGTCAGGTATTTGTACAGTTCGCAGCAGTCCGCGCCCTTCACCGACTGCTTCGCGAAGAGATCGAACGTGACGTGATACTCGCTGGCGCAGAATTTCTTGATGTCGGCTTCGCTGCCGGGCTCCTGCCCGCCGAAGTTGTTGGCCGGCACAGCGACGATGCGCAGGCCCTTGTCCTTGTACTTCTGGTAGAGCGCTTCCAGCTCGGCGTACTGCGGCGTATAGCCGCACTTCGACGCGACGTTGACGATAATCACCACGTCGCCGCGATAGCGCGACAGCGGCACGTCCTTCCCGTCGATGTCCTTCAGCGTAAACGCCAGCGCGCTGTCGGCGTTTTCGGCTGTCACGGCCGGCGTCTT
>CAZHIE010000005.1:3882-24382 GCA_964532435.1 uncultured Planctomycetales bacterium | reverse complement strand
GTCGGATGGCGGAAGTGTACCCGGAGAACAAGCGTGGCGCGAAAGCAATCGCCCACGCGCACGAGGCCCCCGTCCCACCCATCAATGGACCGCAGCCGCCCCCGGCTGCATGCGATTGGAGGACAGCCGCCCATGCCTGAAGCGACTTGCTCAGGGAAGAGACCGGCCGGGGGCCGGCCCCCCAGGACTTCACTTCTGAATTCTTCATTCCCACTTCTGAATTCCTGGACCGCGGCCGGCACTGGCTCTTGTGCCCCGTTCCGGCCGCGCGAGGGCGCGGGCCGCTGCGCCGCCGCCGCCCCCGCCGCCCGCATGTCCGGGTATCCTCTTCCGCGGTTCTCGGCCGACCGGGATGAATATGCCGCCGCGCTCAAACGTCGATCCATCGGAAGCCGGGCTGGTCAGCCGCGCGGCGGCGGGCGACCGCGCGGCGCGAGAGGAGCTTTTTGTCCGCCATCGCTCCGCGGCACTGGCCGTCGCGAGAAGGATTACCGGTCGCGACGAGGACGCCGCCGACGTCGTGCAGGAGAGCTTCATCAAGGCGTTCGAGAGCCTGGCTGGCTTTCAGCGCGATTCGGTGTTCCGAACGTGGCTGCTGCGAATTGTGTCCAACCGGTCGCTCGACCTGCTGCGCTCGCGGCGCGTGCGGCAGGCGGCCCCGTTGGCGGCCGGCGATGAGAATCAGGCCGCAGCCGAGCCGGCGTTCGGCGGCGACGTGCGGCTGGGCCTGGAGCCGCGGGGGGTCGCCGCCGCGATCGAGCAGTCCGAATTGCGCGAGCGGCTGGACGCCGCGCTGGATCGGCTCCCGCCCGAGCAGCGCAGCGCCTTCGCCCTGTTCGCCCTGGGGGAGTTGACGTATGGCCAGATCGCCGAGGTGCTCGACATTCCGATAGGGACTGTGATGAGCCGGTTGTACCACGCTCGTCAGAAACTTCAGGCGCTGCTGGTCGACCTCGATGCGACGCCGGCGCGCCGCAGCGAAAAAGCGAAGCGAGATTCGGTCGAATGACGCGAAGCGAGTGCGACAACCTGAATCCGGCCTTGCGGGCCGCCGCAGAGGGGCGATTCGCCGCGATCTCGGCGGAGCAGATCGCGGTGTTGACCGCGCACGTCGATTCGTGCCCTGCCTGTGCCGCGAAGCTGTCCGGCGCGAAGCCGCGGGCCGACGGGATCGTCGCTCGCGCGCTGGCCGATCCCCCGCGCGAGCCGGCCTGGCCGCGCATCTGGCGGGCCGTCGACGCCGCGGCGCGGCCGGCAACCGTAATGGGCGGTCGATCCGGCCCGCTGATTCTTCGGCTGTGGGCGCCGCTGACGGCGGCGGCGGCGTGCATCGGGTTGGCGCTGGCGTTTCGCGGCGCCCCGCAGACGGTCGCGTCGGAGGCATGGCCTGTGCGGAGCGTCGGCGCGGCGGAATTCGCGAATGTGCAGACCCCCGCGGGTGACGAACTGTTCCTGGTGACGTCGGACGACCTGGTGGTGCTCTGGGTCGATGAGGACGCGGGGTAGCATTCGGAGCAAATGCAGCGGCCGGCCGCGAAACGGGGGTAGATCGCCCGCCCCGTCCGGCGGACTCGCCACCGAGCGCGGGCCAATCCGCGGTATGATGTCCGCGTCAGACTCCGCGAACCCGAACGGAGGCCGCCATGACGCGACACAGTCTCTGGGCGCCGCTGCCGTTGTTCCTGCTCCTCGCGATCGGCGCCGCGCCTCTGTGGGCCGGCGACCAGGACAAGCGCGACGACGACCGCAAGCCCGCGATCGAGCTCCAGGTGCTCGTCATCCGCGCCACGACCAGCAACAGCGACGTCTCGGCCGAACTCAAGTCGCTCGCCGAAAAGCTCAAAAAACAGTTCAAATTCACCGGCTTCAAGCTCGAAAAGACGCTGCGCGGCCGGGCGCGCGTCGACGAGAAATACTCGGCCGACCTGCTGTCGGATTTCCGCGTCGAGATCACGCCGCAGAAGCCGGAGAAGGGCGACGATGCCAAGCTGAACCTGTCGGTCGAGGTGTTTCGCCGCGAGAAGGACAAGGATGGCAAGCCGCGCGACGTTTCGAAGCTGAAAACCAGCATTCGCAACGAACCCGGCGCGTCGTCGCTGCTCGGCGGATGGGATCTGGGCAAGGGCGACGCGCTCATCCTCGCCATTTCGGGCAAGTGAGCCGGCGGATGAGAGCTCGACCGGCGCGGCTCGCGTCCCTCTGACGAAGGAACGACAGTGAGCTTGATCATCAACGTCGACGGCGGCTCACGCGGCAACCCCGGTCCGGCCGGCGCGGGCGTTGTCATCCGCGACGACGCCGGACGCCGCGTGTTCGAGGCCGGGTTCTTCCTTGGGCGGCAGACAAACAACGCGGCTGAGTACATCGCGCTCGTGCGGGCGCTGGAGAAGGCGCGGACCCTCGACGCGGAAAACGTGAAGGTGCTGTCGGACAGCGAATTGCTGGTGCGGCAGGTGACCGGCGAATACCGCGTGAAGAGCCCGTCGCTGGCGCCCCTGTTCGAGCAGGTTCAGCTTCAGCTTCTCAAGATCTCGTGCTGGCAGGTGCAGCACATTCGCCGCGAGCAGAACCAGCGCGCCGACGAGCTCGCCAATCTCGCGATGGACCGGCAGGCCGACGTGATCCTGTTCGACGCCGCCGCCGGCGGACAGCTATCGAGCGCCGCGCCGACCGCGGCCGCGTCGGGCCGAGTCGCGGCGCAGCCGCCGGTTTCCGCGCCCGGCGAAGCGCAGACGGCCGAAGCCGGCGCGTCGCCGCGCCCGCTGGTCCGCGTGACGCAGGCCCGCGCGCCGCGGGCGGGCGGCTGTCCCGTGGGCGGGATCCCCGCGGATGGGCTGGTCATCGACAACGTCCTGCCGGCGGCCGTGTGCATCCACGCCGCGCACGCGATCCTTCCGACGGTCCTGGCGATGCGCAACAGCGAACGAAGCGAGTTTGCCGCGATCCCGACGATGACGGTGCGCTGCACGAATCCCGAGTGCGGGGCGCAATTTCACGTCTGCCCGGCGCGATCGGCCAATGGCGAACAGTCGGAGACGTAGCGGGCGCGTGGGGACGAGCGAACGGGTGCTGCGTTGGTTGTGCTGATCGATAACTACGATTCGTTCACCTACAACCTCGTGCAGTGCATCGGCGCGCTGGACCCGAGCCGGCCCGTGCGCGTCTACCGCAACGACCAGGTCACGATCGAGCAGATGGAGGCCGATCGGCCGACGCACGTCATCATCTCGCCCGGCCCGTGTACGCCGCGCGAAGGCGGGATCAGCAACGACGTCATCCGTCACTTCTCCGGCCGGGTTCCGCTGCTCGGCGTGTGCCTCGGGCACCAGTGCATCGGGTTCACGCACGGCGCCGAAGTCGTGCGGGCGGCCCGGCTCATGCATGGCAAAACCAGCATGATCCGCCACGATGGGCGGGGCATTTTCGCCGGACTTTCCAACCCGTTTCAGGCGACGCGCTACCACTCGCTCATCATTCGTGCCGGCACGCTCGGCGACGAATTCGAAGTGTCCGCCGTGGCCGACGATGCGCCCGACGAGATCATGGGCGTGCGGCACAAGTCGCGGGCGCTGTTCGGCGTGCAATTCCATCCGGAAAGCTTCCTGACGCTGGAAGGGCCGAAACTGCTTGCGAATTTCCTCGCCATCGGATAAATCCCACTCGGGCGATCGGCGCTCGGGCCGCCCGGCGGCGCGGCGCCTAGGAATGAAGCCATGATTCACTGGTTGCGATGGATCTCGGCGAGCGCTCTGGCGATACTGATCGCGTCGGGCTGCGCCGCGCCAAAGCGCGACACGACCGCAATCTCGGCCGCGCCCAGCACCGATGAGCTCCCTCGCTTGATGGAGCGCGAGGGTATCACGCCCGTCTCGGTCGGAGTGAGCGGCGGGGATTCCAACGCCCCGCGCTACCAGCTTGTCCCCGAATTTCGCCCGCCGCCGCTGACGGCCGAAGAACGCGCCGCCACAGCGCCGGAGATTGAGCCTTACAATTTTCTCGAGTTCTACTCGCCCGTCGACCCCAATCGCCCGGTCGGCGGCTGGACCTCCGGCCGAATCCGCGCGCACGGCGCTCGCGGCGGCGTCGCGATCGGACTGGGGCCGTCGTGGTTTGCCTACGGCGTCGGGGCGCGCACGCTTCGCTCGCCGGGGGTCGTTCCCGCCAGCGACGCGATCGGCGTCTCCGCGCCGTCGCACACGGACGTCGGCATCGGCGGAGACGGCCGCGTTACGGTCGGCGAGGGTCCGCCCTCGCACATCTCCAGCCATCAGACACGCAAAGAGCCGTAGCCGGTCTCCCCGAAGCGGGCGCCGCCCCACGCTCGACGCGCTGGCGTGAATCCCTCATGACTCGGCGTGCGTATCATGTCTGCATGACTCCACGCCGCCCGTGTTGGACCACCGCCGCGATTCGCGCCGGGCTGCTCGTCGGCGGTTTGCTCGCGCCGACGGCACTCGCCCACGACTTCCGCATTACCGACACGAGCGTCGTCTTCCAGCCGGACGGGACCGTGCGCATCGACATGACCTGCGCGCTTGACGAGCTCGCGCTGGGCGAGGCGCCGGGACGGCCGGCCGCGGAAGTCGTCGCCGGGTTGCGCGCGCTTCCCGCGGAAGAGTTCGATCGTCGCGTCGCGAATCTGCGCCGCCTGTTTCAGACCCGCGTTCGAGTTCGCTTCGATGGGCAGCCGGCCGAGTTCGACGTTTCGTTTCCCGAGTTTCGAGGCGTCGGCAGCGAGCATTCCGAAGCGCCGGCGCTGCTGGGCGTCACCGCGCGGCTGAGCGCGGCGATTCCGCCTGGCGCCGATTCGTTCACGTTCTGGGCGTCGAAGTCGTTTCCGCCCGTGCGGCTGGCGATTTATCGCGGCGAGGCAGCGCGGCCGGCGCTCGGCGCGCCGATGGACGGCGCTCTGGCCGACGCGCCGCCGCAATCCGCGCCGAGCGGCGCCTTGTTCTTCGAAGTGCTGCCTTCGGGACAGGAGAGCTCGCCGTTTCGCCTGCGCGGGCCGTCGGCCGCGCCGTCGATCCTCGCGGTCGTGTGGCAATACATCCTGCTGGGCTTCGAGCACATTCTTCCCAAGGGGCTTGATCACATTCTCTTTGTCGTCGGGCTGTTCCTGCTGTCGGCGCGGCTGCGTCCGCTGCTCTGGCAGGTGACGGCGTTTACGCTGGCGCACACCGCGACGCTGGCGCTCTCCGTCTATGGGCTTGTCCGCGTTTCACCGGCGATTGTCGAGCCGCTGATCGCGCTGTCGATCGCGTACGTCGCCATCGAAAACCTGTTCACGCAGAAGCTGCAACCGTGGCGACCGCTGGTCGTCTTCGGCTTCGGTTTGCTGCACGGGCTCGGTTTCGCCGGCGTCTTGATGGAGCTGGGAGCGCCGGTGGGCGGATTCGTGCCGGCGCTGCTGGGGTTCAATGCGGGCGTCGAGTTGGGACAGCTTGCCGTCATCGCGCTGGCGGTGCTGACGGTCGGCTGGCTGAGAAACCGCGACTATTACCGAGCCGCCGTCGTGGTGCCGGCGTCGGCGCTGGTCGCGGCCGTCGGCCTGTACTGGGCGGCGGAGCGGACCTTTTTCGCCTGAGCGCCCGCGCCTGCGCGACTCAATCGCCGACCGCGCTTTCCGGCGGAAGCTCGACCAGGTCGAATGCATTTCCGTCGGCGTCCGCGACCGTCACGATGCGCAGCGACTCGTATTCCTCGATCTCGTCGAGCTGCCGGCCGCCGTGTTCGAGCAGCCGAGCGAGCGTCTCCTCGAATTCCGACGTCGTAATGTCGAACGAAACGCCGGGGCGCTCGCCCGTCGCCGGTCGCGAAGCGTCGTCCCACGGCTCGACCATTCCGATCAACCGCAGCGACGGGCCGCCGTCCGGAAAGTCGAGCAGGGCATAGGCGCTGTGCGGCGTGATGTGCTTCTCGGCCACGATCAGCCGCAAGCCGTCGACCCAGAAGCGCAGCGCCAGCGAAATGTCGCTCACGTACAGGTGAATGTCGCCGATCGCCAGCATGGCAGGTTCCCCGAATGCGGCGTCTGCGCCGCGTCGCTCACGCGCCGATGTCCGTTCGATATTGCATTCCGTCGAAGCGCACGCCCGACACTCCATCGTACGCCCGCGCGCGCGCGTCGGCGATCGATTCGCCCAGCCCGGTGACACCCAGCACGCGGCCGCCGCTCGTGACGATGCGGCCCGCTTCGCGGCGCGTGCCGGCGTGAAAGACGAAGAGGTCGTCGAGCGGCGCGAGCCCGTCGAGGCCGCTGATCGGGCGGCCGGTGACCGCCGCGTCCGGGTAGCCCTCCGACGCGAGCACGACACAGACGGCCGACCGCGCGTCCCATGCGACGTCGCAGCCGTCGAGCCGGCCGTCGAGCGTCGCTTCGATCAGGTCAATCAGGCACGAGCGCAGCCGCGGAAGCACGACCTGCGTCTCCGGGTCTCCGAATCGGCAGTTGAATTCAAGCACCTTCGGCCCGCCCGCCGTCAGCATCAGCCCGACGTACAGCACGCCGCGATACGCGAGCTCCTGCCGAACCAGCGCATCGAGCATCGGCACGAGAATCTGCGACTCGATCTGCTTCATCGCCGCGGCGCTGATGGCCGGCGATGGACAAAACGAGCCCATCCCGCCCGTGTTCGGCCCGGCGTCGCCGTCGTGAAGCCGCTTGTAATCCTGCGCCGGATCGAGGACGTACACGTTGCGGCCGTCGATCAGGCACATCAGCGACGCCTCGCGGCCTTCGAGCCGCTCTTCGACGACGATCTTCGCGCCGGCGTCGCCGAAGTGGCGGTGAACGAGCATGTTTTCGGCCGCAATCAACGCCTCGGCCGGGTCGGGGCACACCACGACGCCCTTGCCGCGGCAGAGTCCGGCCGCCTTCACGACCAGCCCCTCGTCGCGCGTGGCGATGTATTGGCGGGCGTGCTTGAAATCCTCGAAAACGCGGGCCTCGGCCGTGGGCACCGCGTATTGCCGCATGAGCTGCTTGGCGAACGCCTTGTCGGCTTCGAGCCGGGCGGCGATCGCGGGCGGCCCGAAGACGCGCCGGCCCGCTTCGGCGAAGCGGTCGACGAACCCCGCGGCGAGCGGGTCTTCGGGGCCGACGATGGTCAGGTCGATGTTCTCGCGGCGGGCGACCTCCAGCGCCAGCGCGGCGTCCGTGACGCTTCCGGCGATGTTCTTGCCCAGCGCAGCCGTCCCGGCGTTTCCCGGCAGGATGAACAGCCGGCCGAGCCGCGGCGAGCGCGACAGCACGTGGGCGAGGGCGTGCTCGCGACCGCCGCCGCCGATCAGAAGCACGTTTTGTTTGTCGGTCGTGTTGCTCATTTCGCCGTGAGGGTCGGGCGTCGGGGGCGGTCCGTCAAGTGGGGCGCGGTTCAGGACTTGGCGCGAAGCTGTGCGATGCGGAAGCGCGACCAGTTGGCGGGCCAGCGGTCGCGCGAGAGATCGATGCAGCGCTGATATTGCACCTTGGCGTCGTCGAGCTCGCCGCGCTTGCGAGCCATTTCGGCGGAGAAGAAGTGCAGATCGTCGCGGAATTCGAGCGAGGCGTCGGCAAACGTCGATACCAGACCCTCCACGCCGGACAGCAGAAAGCTTTCGCTCTCGAACCCGACCAGATAGCGGGCGATGTTACGGGCCGAAGTCGACGCGGCGGCAAGCCGCGCGCCCGCCGCCGGCACGCGATCGGAGGCCGTGTCGCGCAGCCGGATCGTCAATTGGCGCGCCTCGTCGAGGCGGTCGGCCAGCACCAGCGCGGCGATGCGCAGCACGGCGACGGTCGGGCCGCGCGCGGGATCGGCGTCCGGCGCGAGCGACGCGCGCTCATAGCCGCGCGCCGCCACCGCATACTGCTCGGCGAGAAACTCGCAATCGGCCAGCCGCATCAGCGACGCGGCGTCGACCGGGCCGCCGGCGGCCGAGTACCCGCGGCGGAAAAGCTCGAGCGCGACGTCGAATTGCTCGCCATCGTACGCCGCGTGCGCCAGGCGCAGCAGCGTGCGCGGCGGCGCGTCGCCCGCGACCTCGTCCAGCCAGTGCCGATTCAGCGCCTGGCGCGGCCGGCGCAGCGCCGACTCCACGATCGACTCGCGAATCGCGCGCTGCAGGCGAAACTGCTCGTCGGGCAGATGCTGCGTCAGCACCCACGCGCCGGCCGGGTCGTTCTCCGCCAGCCGCTCGGCGATTTCCGCCTGCCGCGCGAACGCGCGATTCTGCTCGATCAGCTCGTCCGCCGCGCTGAAGCGATACTCATAGACCACGTCCCCCTCGTTCATCACGAGGCTCTCGTCGCCCCGCGTCCACAGCGCCAGGGCGGGACCGTCGCCGGCCGGCATCGGCCATGACGCGACGCGCTCGCCCGTCGCGACCTCGAACAGCACGACGCTGGTGTCGTTGCGCACGCTGAGCACGTCGCCCTTGCGGCTGAACGCGAGCGTCCGCGCGCGGCGGCCGATCGGCAGGCGGTGCAGCGTCTCCCCGTCGGGCAGCGAGAGCACGCGGACTGTGTAGTCCTCGCACGCCACGGCGACGAGCCGGCCCGCCCGGTCGCACGCCATCGTCTCGACCGGCGAATCAAGCTCCAGCCACGGAATGGGCGGGCCGGGTTGCGAGGCGGGCGGCGCGGCGTCGATCTGCCGCGGTTCGAGCAGAAAGAGCTGGCCATTGGAGCGCGCGACGAGCAGGCGCGTGCTGCGCGGCACGAACGTCAGCCCGCGGACCGACGCGCCGACGAAGTCGTACGGCTCATACCGGTCCGGGCTCTCGTCGGATGGCGTCTGGTGGTTGCGCGGCGTGCGGCTGGCGCTGTGCCAGAAGCCGACCCGCTGGCGGTCCCCCGCCGGGCTTTGCGCCAGATACGCGACCAGTTCGCCGTCGTGGCTCAGGTCGATGTGCGCAAGCTGCGACATGCGCGGGTTGCGCCATTGATAGGTGCGCCCGTCGCCTTCCTGGAGGTCGAGGATGCGCACGCTGTCCCCGGCGCGAATGGCCGCGCGGCGCCCGCCGTCGCTCATCGCCAGGGAAATGTCGGCCGCCTCCAACCCGGTCAGGCGGCGAAGCAGTCCGGGCGGCTGGCGAATGATCGGGCGATCCATGCGCTCGGCGCTGTACTGCACGACGCGCCCGGCGGAGTCGGCAAGCAGCATCTCGTCGCCGTCCGGGCTGGAGGCCCATGCGATCGGCGCGCGGCGCATGACGACGCGGCGCTGCTCGCGCGCGCCGGGGAACACCCAGCGCGTCAGCGCGCCGTTGTCGTCGAGCGTGACGAGCCCGCCGCCCGTCGCGTCGCGCTGCAAAAGGTGCAAACCGCCGAGCGTGGCGCGCCACGAGGACTCGACCGACCCGAACCGGTGAATCGCCAGCCGGCCGTCCGACGTGCCCAGCAGCACGGCGCTGCGCTCCGGGATCACGTCGAATAGCTCCCATTCCGCCGCGACGTCCGTCAGCTTCGTCCATCGGCCGCGCTCGCTGCCGCTCAGATTGGTCTGAAAAACCGCATCCGACAGGACCGCCACCGACGTGTCGCTCACAAAGCGGGCGGCCCGCGGCCGCGTGCCCTGCGGCAGCGCGAGCCGCTCCTGCGAAATGTCGCCGTCCGCGCCGACGCCGACCAGCATCAGCCAATTCGACACCGGCAGCGCGATCTGGTTCAGCGCGGCGGAGTAATCGCCCGGCCCGGTCAGCGCGACGTTGCTGGGCGCGATGTGAATGTCGCTGGCGCGCGTCCGCGAGAAAAGGACAAGCTGTCCGTCGCGCTCGCAAGCCACGACCAGCGTCTGCCCGTTCGAGCAGGCGAAGGCCGCCAGCGGCACAACATCCTCCGGCAGTTCGAGCGCCACGCGCGGCTGAAGCTCTCCCGGCCCCCACAGCCGCGCCCAGCCGGCCCCAGCGGCCGCCAACATGCCCGACGGCTCCAATCTCGCGGCCGCGACGGCGCCGGGCGTGCGCACCCAGCCGGCGCAGACCTGGTCGGGCAGCGAACGAATCACGATGCTCTCGGGCGATTCGCAGACGGCCGCCAGCGCGCCGTCGCGCGAGAGGGCGGTCGGCCCGAAGCGCTGCCGCGCGAGCAGCGTCGCGCCGTTGTCCGGCGTCTGGACGTAATACTGGCGCAGCGCCCAGCGCGCCCCGCCGCCGGCCGCGTCGTCGAAGGCGTCCCAGTAGCTGGCGCGGGCTTCGCTCAGATCGCCGCGCTCGCGCGCCAGGTCGCCCTGCTGAATCTTGGTGCGGGCCAGGGCGCGGCGCAGGTCGCGCTCCGCCCGGATGGCTTCGATCGTCCGCGCTTCGGCGTCCTCGCGCGCTTCGACCTCGCGGGCCTGCGCCGCGCGGGCTTCGCGCTCGCGCACGTCGGCCCGGCTGCGCTGCTCCTCGGCGCTGCGCCGCGCATCGCGCTCGCCGGAAAGCGCGATCGCCAATAGCACGACGAACGCGATCAGCATGATGAGCGCCGAGCCGGCGATCACCGCCTGCAAGCGGTAGCGCGAGAGCAACTTCTTGAACAGGTACAGCCCGCTGGCGCGCTTGGCCTCGATCGCCTCGCCGTCGAGCAGGTGGCGCACGTCGCGGCCCAGGTCGGCCGCGCCCTGATAGCGCATGACCGGCGACTTCTCGAGCGTCTTGAGCAGGATCGTCTCTAGCTCGTCATTGATCTGCCGACCGAAGCGCGAGCGGTCGCGGATCGAGCGCGGGCGGATCGGATCCTGCTTGCCGATGCGCGTGAGCACTTCGCCCAGCGGACCTTCGACCGAATACGGAAGCTGCCCCAGCAGCGCCTCGTACAGCATGACGCCGAGCGAATACACGTCGCTGCGAACGTCCGCGTCCTGGCTGCCGGTCGATTGCTCCGGCGACATGTATGCGACCGTGCCGAGGATCTGCCCGGTCGTCGAGAGCATCGCCACGGTCGTCTCGAAGCTGTCGACGCGATGCACCGGTTTGGCGAGGCCGAAGTCGAGCACGTGCGGCTGCCCGTCGGCGTCGACGAGCACGTTCGACGGCTTCAGGTCGCGATGGATGACGCCGCGCAGGTGCGCAAAGGCGACCGCGGCGCAGATTTTCTCGAACAGCCGCAACGTATCGGTCAGCGTGCAGCGATTCTTGGCGAGATAGCGGTCGAGCCGCAGGCCGTCGATGAACTCCATCGCGAAGTAGTAGCGGCCGAAGCTCACGCCGGAATCGAGGATCGTGACGATGCTGGGATGGCGTAGCGAGGCGGCCAGCTCGACTTCGCGTTCGAATCGGCGGCGCGCCGTGTCGCTGGCGAAAGGGCCTTCGAGCAGCACCTTGAGGGCGACTTCGCGCTTGGTTCCGAGTTGCAGCGCGCGGTAGACGACGCCCTGTCCGCCGCGATGGACTTCGTCCTGGAGAACGTAGCCTTCGATCTGCGCGCCGCGCAGGGCGATCTGCGCCGCGCTTCCGCCCGAGCCGCGGTCGGAAACGCGCGTCGGCTCGTCGCCGGCGCTGCTGTTGGGCACGCCCTTGGGCAGGATCGTCGTGTCGTGCGGCGCCGCCGCGCCGACCGCGTCCTCCCCTGGCGAGCGCGATGCTGGACCCGTTCCCGACATTTGTCCCCGAAATCGGACGCGAGGAAACGAGATCGCTGGAAAACGCGCCCGGCGCCGGATTATACACGCATGGCGCGCCAGCCGCCGCAGCCCGGCCGTTCAGGGCCTGGCTCAGCAGAATCCGGCGGATCCGAGCCCGGCTGCCTGAGCCCGGCTGGCCTGAGCCCGGCTGCCCGAGCCCGGCTGTCCTCAGCCGGGTCTCTTCCCCCCGCCGTCTCCGCAAGAGAATCCCCCGCCGGCCGCATCCCGCGATTCAACGCGCGCGCGTCACCAACCCGATCAGCCGATGAATCAGCCGCGCCGCGAGGAATTCCGTCACGTTGTTGCCGGGGATCGGCTTCACTTCGACGACGTCCGCCGCGACGATCGTGCGATCCATCGCGAGCGACTTCAGCAGATCGGTCACCTGAAACCAATCGAGCCCCCCAGGCTCCGGCGTGCCCGTGCCCGGCGCGTAGGCCGGGTCGAAGCCGTCGATGTCGATCGTAACAAACACGTTCTTCGTCAGCCGGCCGATGATCTCATCGATCCAGCGCCGCTCGTTTCGCACGAAGCGCGTGCTGAACACCGGCTTGTCGTTCTTCTTGATGAACTCGGCCTCGTCGCGCGAGTAGTTGCGGATGCCGACCGCGACGGCCGGCACGCCCAGGTCGTGAATGCGCCGCATGACGCAGGCGTGACTCCACGGCGTGTCCTGATACTCGTCGCGCAGGTCGGCGTGCGCGTCGATCTGCAGCACCGAGAGGTCCTTGTGCTTGCGTTTCACCGCCTGCACGAGGCCGGTCGTGACGCTGTGCTCGCCGCCCAGGCCGATCAGGAACTTGCCGTCGCGCACCGGGCGCTGCGCCGCGCGAAAGACGGATTCGACCATCTCCTTCGGCCCCGCGCCGTGCGGCGGCACGGGGTCGAGCGTGGCGACGCCCTGCTTGGGGAACTCGTCGCACAGGTACTCGTCGTAAAACTCGACCTGCTGCGACGCGGAGATGATGGCGCGCGGTCCGTCGCGCGTGCCTACGCCGTAGCTGGTCGTCGCGTCATAGGGTATGGGCAGAACCGCAAAGCGGGCGCCATTGTAATCGGCGTCCTCGTGCGGCAGGCCGAGGAAATTGTCGGGCACAACATGCACGGCGGGCTCCAGCAGCGGGAAATGGACGACGGCGCGCAGCCGCGCGGGGCGCAGCGGCACAGCTCCCATGCGCGCGGGGAAAGACTCACTCGAAGAGGAACACCGCGGCCGCGACAACGGTCGTCCACAGGCCGTCCTTGTCGCCCTCGGCCGTCTGCACGATGTTGCGCGTCTGGACGATCTGCCCGCTCATCTTGTAGACCTCGCGCCGCGTGTCATACGCGAGGTTGGGGTCGAACTCGATGCCGAGCGTCGTGGCCAACATGCTGGCGGCCATGTCTTCGACGAAGTCGCCGCACTTGCGCTCCGTCATGCCGTAGCCGTGGTGCTCGGAGATGTAGCCGTAGCGGTCGCCCGCGGCGGGAATCGCCAGGCCGATGCCGGCGGAGACGAGGCGGTTGGGCTCGTCGGTGCGGGCCTCCGCCAGGACGACGTAAGTGATCTGGCCGGGGACGAGACAGGGCTGCCCGGTTTTGCGCGAGATGATCTTGCATCCGGGGGGAAAGATGCTCGACACCTTGACGAGGTTGCAATGCGCGATGCCCGCGTCGCGCAGGGCGGCTTCGAAAGATTCGAGGTTATGGCGATGCTTGCCGACTCCGCGCGTAAAGAACACGCGCTTCGGCACCATTTGCTCCATCACGATTGCTCCCTTCGACGAAAAACGTCCGAATGGGGCCAGTCTGATGCGATTTCGGTCCGACCGCGCCGGCCGCCGCCCGCAGTGCATTCAAAGGGCGCGAATTATAGCAGTGGCGCGGGGGCGCACAATCGGCTTTCCGGCCGCGGCGAGATTTCGCGCCGCGGATTTGGATTCCGGGCGCCGCGTTTTCCATACTCCACGTGCGACGACGGGGCCGCCGCGGGAGTGCTGCAGCTCCCGGCTGGCAAGGGCGGTCGACGCCCGAGGGTCGCTCCGTGCGATCCGGAGGGGAAAGCCGGATGGATCCTCAGGAACCGGGCCGGCGCCGCGTCCGCGGCGCCGGCCCGGTTGCGCGTTTAATCGAAATGGAACAGTTGGCGCGGGGCATCGGATGCGGCTTCAGCGCCGCGCGAAGTCGAGTTGGACCGCCTCGCCCGGCACGAGCGTCGCCGGGCCGACCGATACCAGAATCTCCCGTCCCCAAACCGGCGTCGCCTGAATCGTGCGGTAACGCAGCGGCGCTTCGCTTACGACGGCCGCGAGCGACTCCACCGTGCCGCGCAGCGCGAGCGGCTCGCCGGCGCGGGCCGCGATCCGCCGCACTTCCAGCTCGTCCCCCACCCGGGCCGAGCGCGCCCACGTGTCCGGAAGATACGCGATCACCTCCTGCGTATCGGTCGTCGCGATCATGATCAGCGGCGCGCCGGCGGCCAGCGCCGCGCCCGGCTCCGCCAGAATCGCCGTCACCTGACCGCGGAACGGCGCGCGGATCACCTGCGCGTCGATCTGCCGGACGATCTCGGCCAGCTCGCGCTCGCGCACGTCGACGGCCAGCCGCGTGGGGGTGAGCGCGGGGTCATAGTCCGGCGGCTCGCTGCGCTGCTGGCGATATTCGGCCCAGCGGCGGTCGGCGGCCTGGAAGGCGGCCTGCTCTTCGTCCAGCGCGGTGTGATTCGCTTCGATCTTTGCGCGCAGCGCGCTGACCTGCGTCTCGATCTGCTGCACCTCGCGGGCCGACGCCGCGCTCTGCGCCTGCAAGCCGAGAACGACCGAAAGCTCCGCCTCCGCGCCGCGCAGCAGAATGCGGTCCATCGCGTCGTCAACGGCGCGAGAGAGATATCCGAGCTGCGCCGCCTGCCGATCGATCAGAAAGCTGCGGGCCGTGTCTTCGGCCCGCTCGAACGCCGTGGATCGCTCTGTGGTCAGGCGGATCTGCTCGGCCGACACGGTGGCGCGCAGCCGCGCCACGTCGGCTTCGATCGCGGCCAGCGCCAGGCGCTCGCGCTGGTCGTCCATCGCCGCGAGAACCTGCCCCGCCTCGACCGGCTCGTGCAGCCGGACGCGAATCTCGCGCACGGCGCCTGCCACCTGCGGCGCGAGCACGACCGTCTGAGAGCGGGCATACCCGGCGAGCGTGAGACGGCCGCCGACGCGCTGGTATTCGCGCAGCGCCAGCGCGCACGCGCCGACCCACACCGCAACCTGCACGCCAAAAAGCATGCGCCGGCGCCATGCGCCGCGCGGCGGGGCCGGGCGCAAATCCGCGCTGCGGGCCGCCTTTGCCGGAGGCGCGGGGGAAGCCGCCGGCGCCGCGACCGCGACGCTTGTGGGGGCAGGCTGCGGCCGAGGGGCGTCGCCGCCCGGCGGTTCCGGCGCTGGCGAATCAGTCGTCATCGGTCGGCTCCGCCGGCTCGGTGGTGAGCTTCACAGCTTCGACCGCCAGCCGGTCTTTCAACGTGCTGATCAGCGGGACCGCGTCGCCCGGATCGCGCAGCTCCAGTCGCCACACGCACTGGTATCCCCGGCCGGCGTTGCCCATGCGCGGCAACTCGTCGACGGAGATGACAGCCTGTTGCCGGCAGAATGTGCGGAAGATTCGCTCGAGCGCGCTGCGGTCGAACGCGGGCTGCGCGACGTGAAACCGGATGACGGTCTCCGCGGGCGGCGCCGGCGTCGCGCCAAAGCCGGTGTAGTAGAGGTAGATGGCGACGGCGTTCGCCACCACCGAGCCGAGCACGGCGCCGGCATACATGCCCCAGCCGGCCGCCATGCCGCAGATCAGCGCGAGCAGGATGTAGACGCTGTCGCGTGCGCTTCGCACGACCGTGCGGAATCGGACGATCGCGAACGCGCCGAGCAGGCCGAATGCGTAGATCACGTTTGTGCCGACGAGCGTCATGATGAACGCGCCCATCATCGCGATCAGAATCAGCGATTGCGTGAAGCCGCGCGAGCGCACGCGACCGGGATGCGTAAGCTGGTAGCACCAGGCGTTGAACTGGCCGGTGATGAAGGCGATCAGCAGGGCGAGCAGGATGCGTTCGAGCACGTTCTCCGACGCCCCCGGAGCGCCGCCCGAGAACAGTCCCTCGAGAAAATTCACGGCAGCCAGCCCCGGTTGAAATCGGAAAGCCCGGCCTCGGCCGCCGCCCGCGCCGCGATGGCGAACTTGCAGACGCTGCGGCGCCGCAGGCCCAGGTCGCGAATCAGTTCGGCCAGCCACTCGGGCATCGGGTCGATGAATTTCACCTCGAAAACGGTGCGCTTCATCGTGACCGCGTGCCATTGGCCGAAAGCGTCGCTGCCGGGGTCATAGACCGGGCAATAGCAGATGTCGCGGTCGAAGTTCATGCGGACGCCGCACTCGTCGAACAGCTCATACGCCTCGCGCGTGTAAAACAGCGTAAGAACCGGGCGGGCCCGCAGCTCGTGACGATAGCGCAGGAACTCGAGCAGCGGCTGATTGCCGCCCTCGCCGTTCAGACGCTCGGGCGCGAGGTCGTCTTCGCGCGGCCAGAACAGGTCGGAGGCGGCATAGCGCGGCACGCTGGCCCGCGTCTTGCGGACGAGGCCGTTGTTGCGGCGCTTGATCTCCAGGTAGACGGGCGTGTCGGTTGCTTCGCTCAGGGGCGCATAGCAGCGCATGCGAAGCTTGGAGCGGACGGGGTCGCGATTGATCGCCGCGCGGAGGAGCGTGGCGTCGTCGGAGTCGAAGTAGGCCGAGTAGACCGGGTAGCGCCCATCCGGGTGGGCGGCGGAGTGCGGGTCGATGGACAAATGTGCGCGGCAGAAGTCGGCGAGCTTCGCCGCGACGTCGTCGCGTACGAGAAATTTCAGCTCTCGGCGCTGCGCGGTTGGAGAGAGCGGCGCATGAAGCACGCCGCGCGACGAATAGCCACCTACCCCATCTTCCACGACAGGTACCCCGCTTCACTCCAGATTGAAAGCGCTGATCCGCGCCACCGCACGATGTGCGTCTGGTTTTGGAAACTTTGCTCGCTATGGAGATGCTAAGACTTCACAAAGGACGAGTCAAGAAATCGCCAGCCGGCACGCGGAAATTGCTGGACGTCGCCTCGCGCAACCGCTTATGAACTAGAAGGTTGTGATTCTATCGGACGCTCGTACATGAAACCGATTTAATTCCAACAAACCCGCGCGCGCCTGTCATCGCGGATGCGCCCGTTTCCCGAAGCTCCGCCCGCCGGATCGGCGCGTGTCCGTTCTCACACCCGCGTCCCGGGCATCAGCGGCCCTTCCAGGCTTCGCCATAAATACCACGACGCATACGACCGAAACGGGCGGAACGGGTCGCCCAAAGGATGCAGAGCCTTCGGCGTCGGCATCTCCGCAGTGTCAAAGAACCGTCCCGCCGCCTTCCGAATTCCCAGATCGTCCACCGGCCAGACGTCCGGCCGCTCCAGGCAGAAGATGAGGAGCATCTCCGCGGTCCAGCGACCGATTCCCTTCAGTTGCGTCAGTGCCTCGATGACGTTTTCGTCGTCCATGCGCCGCAGCGCACGGGCGGAGAGCTCGCCCCCGTCGAACGCCACGGCGACGCCGCGGATGTACTCCACTTTCTGGCGCGAAAGGCCGGCCCGCCGCATGCGCGGCCGGGTCAGTCGCAGAATCGCCTGCGGCGTCGCCCGGCGGGAGGGGATCATCTCGACGAGTTTGCGCTGAATGGAGGCTGCGGCGCTCATCGAGACCTGTTGCGAGATGATGGAGCCGACGAGCGTGCGGAATGGGTCGCGCGTGATGTTCGGGCGGTACGCGCCGACGCGCGCCACCAGCGCAGCCATGCGGACGTCCGCGAGCGACAGGTGCGACGCGGCTTCCTGCGCGATGAGCCGGCGACGCTCCGCCAGGCTCGGCCGGCCGGGGACCGCGGAAGAGGACTCGATCGGCAGTTCGCTGGTCATGGGGTGTCGCCTTGCGCGGGCGCCGACGCGGGCGCCTGGATCATGAGCGGCATGCGGGCCGGTCGGCCGCGCGCGGCGCACCACTCGCGCCAGTCGCGTTGCCAGGCGTCGGCGGTCTGCCAGCCGAACGCGCGCCACCACTCGCCCGCCGCGGCGGGGAACGCGGTTCGGAGCAGCGTCGCCGCGGGAGGCTGTGCGCCGCCGGAGTCGGCCGGTGCGCGGAGAATCAGGAGCCCGACCAGCGCGTCGGAGTGCGCGGCGAATGTCTCGGCGCTGTCGGGAATGGCGTCGGTCGCGAGAAGCGCGCCCGCATCCGGCACGTCGCCGTTGAGCAGCCGGCGAAAGAGCAGGCGGCGCGCCGGCGGTTCGGCCTGCAGCGCGACTCCCTCTGCGACGGCCAGCGGGCGCTGCTCCGGGAACTTCTGCGTGACGACGTGGCGCGCGACTTCGTGTGGAAGCGTGCCGGCCAGCAGCCACGGATCGCCCTGAAAGCCGTCGATCGTGCGTGCGACGATCCGTCCATCCTGCCAGCGCGTGTTGCTCACGGAATACGCGATGCCGGAGGTCTGCGTAGCGGCGTGCAGCTCCGCCTGCGTGGCGTGAATGCGGACGACGCAGCGCGGCGTCCACTCGCGATCCATCTCCACGCCGAGCCACGCCGACAGGCCGGCGAAGTGGTGCTCCAGCGCGTCCGCCACGCGCTCGGCGATCAGGTCGTTCCGTGCATGCACCTCGAAGTGCGGCGTATTCCGCGATTTCCAGACCGACGGCAGCGCGGTGGACCAGAAGCCGCCGCGCCGCTGCGTCGGGGTCGCGCCGTAGGTCTCGCGCAGCCTGACCAACGCCCGGCTGCGCAGCTCGTCCACGCGAGCGCGGCGTTGATCGGCCGGAGGAAGCGACCAGGCTTCGCCCAGCGCGTCGCAGTAGCCGCGGCCCGCTTCGACAGGCCGCCCGGCCCGTTCGGCCAGCAGCGCGCCGATCGTGGCGGCGACGCGCGCGTCGGCCGAGTCGCCGGGCGCGGCGCGCAGGCGCGCCCCGAGCCGCGCCGCCGCGTCGGGCGGCAGCGCCTCGGCCGGTTGTTCCGCGAGGGCCAGCGCGGCGGCGAGCCGCCAGCGCGTGCGGATCTGCGGCGGCGCGTCGGGATCGATCGCGAGAAGTTGTTCATAAAGCGCGAACGCTTCGCTGAAGTTTCGTGCCAGGTAGTGATCGTCGGCCGCCCCGAGCCACGCGGCGCGCCGCTGCGGCGCGAGCGCCGCGGCGAGCTCCGGGCGGAGCGCGGCCGCGTCGCGCAGCGCATCGAGCGCGGCGTCGAACAGCTCCAACCGTAGCAGCCGATCCACCTCTTCGACGCACTTATCCGCGCGTTGCCGTGCGTCGCGCAGCTCGCCCAGCAGGCGCTGCGCCTGCGGATTGTCCGGCTCGACCGCGGCGGCCGCCTCGAGCGCCGCGAGCGCGGCTTCGAAACGGCGTTGCGCGATCCACGCGCGCGCCAGCGAGACGTGCAAATCGACGTATTCGCGGCGGACGGAGGCGTCGGCGGGCGCCGACTTCAGCGCGCTCTGCGCCCGATCGATCGCCGCGCTGGTTTCTCCGGCCCGCACGAGCGCAAGCAGCTCTTCGCGGAGCGCCGGTTCGCCGGCGGGCGGCTGGGCGAGCGATGCGGCGGCCAGGAACAGCGCCACGCAGGCGGCCGTCGCGGCGCGTGCGGTCGGGCAGGGCCGGCGTGGTTCCGCGCGCGTCGCCTTGTGATTGCGCGAGTCGCTCGTAGAATTCGCGGGACGGGCGTGTGTAATCATCATCATACGGAAGTCCTGGCGGCCGGGCGGTTCGTCACGCCCCGCGCGGCTGCGATCATTCGCGGGATTATAAGAGGAGTCATCTCATGGTGCTGGTCGTTCTGCGTGGGCTGTTCGTGGTGTTGATCGCCGCGGTTGCGCTGTTCGCCGTCAAGAACGCGCCGGGGCAGCTCAACGGCCTGGTGCTGATCGCGGCCATCGGATTCGCGCTGCTGACGATCGGCATCGACATCTTCCTGCCGCGCAAGTCGCTCGCCGCGCTGTCGGGCGCGTTTCTCGGCCTGGTCGCGGGCATGGTGTTCGCCTACGGCCTGGGGCTGATCGTAGACCTGATGATCGAGGTGTACGCTCCGAGCCTGGCGGCCGAGCCGGGCGGGAAGGAGAACCCGGTCGTCAGCGCCGTGAAGCTGATGCTGGGCATCGTCTGCTGCTATCTGGCCATCAGCTTCATCCTGCAAACCAAGGACGACGTGCGTTTCGTCATTCCGTACGTCGAGTTCGCGAAGCAGTCGCGCGGGGCGCGGCCGCTGATCCTCGACACGTCGGTCATCATCGACGGGCGCATCGCCGATGTGTGCGACACGCGGATCATCGATTCGTCGCTGTACATCCCGAGGTTCGTCTTGCAGGAGCTACAGGCCATCGCGGACAGCTCGGACAAGCTCAAGCGCAACCGCGGCCGGCGCGGGCTCGACATGCTCAACAAGCTGCAAACCAATGACAAGGTCGAGATCAAGATTTCCGACACGCGCCTGCCGAGCATCGAGGAGTCGGGCGACGTCGATCAGAAGCTCGTGGCGCTCGCCAAAAAACTCGACGGCCGCATCGTGACCACCGATTACAACCTGAACAAGATCGCGCAGATCCGCGGCGTGGACGTGATCAACATCAACGACATGGCCAACGCGCTCAAGCCGGTCGTCATGCCGGGCGAGGCGCTCACCGTCCGCATCATCAAACCGGGCGAGGAGCTGAACCAGGGCATCGGCTATCTCGAAGACGGCACGATGGTGGTGGCCGAGAATTCGCGCGACAAGATCAACGATGAGGTGACGCTGACGGTGACCAGCGTGTTGCAGACGTCGGCCGGGCGGAT
This sequence comes from uncultured Planctomycetales bacterium, assembly GCA_964532435.1. Classification (GTDB taxonomy): domain Bacteria; phylum Planctomycetota; class Phycisphaerae; order UBA1845; family Fen-1342; genus CAZHIE01. The sequence goes on along the minus strand of CAZHIE010000005.1, from coordinate 3,958 downwards.
GATCTTCGGCCGGCCGGAGGGTTCGTCCCCGCCGCCGCGCCGCCCGCGCGGGGTGAGGGCGTGAGAGGAAGGCACG
>CAZHIE010000005.1:1536-3782 GCA_964532435.1 uncultured Planctomycetales bacterium | reverse complement strand
CAGCGCCCGCGCCACAGCGCCCGCGCCACAGCGCCCGCGCCACAGCGCCCGCGCCCTGGCCCAGGCGGGCCCTCGTGCGCGCGGGCCGAGAATCTCGCGCGGTTATCGGCTCGCGCGGCGGCCGCGCCCCGCGGCGGGTTTTGCGCAGCAATGCCTTTTCTCCGCTGAAAACCAGCACCCGCCGATCGGCCGCGCGCCGCCGAAAAACGATTCGTATTCTTCCTGCATGATTCGCCGACGAAACGTGCAAGCGCCCGCGCCCGAACAGCGCCCGCGAGGACATGACATGAGCAGCGAGTGGAAGAAATCGTTTCTCGACAAGCTCGGCCAGGCCCAGTCGCAGTGGATCCGACGCTTCGAGGATTCGCTCGAATCCGCCGTCACGCCGGTCTTCGACGAACTGAAGACCTTCCTGGCCGAGAACGGCTTCCACACGTCGGCCCCGCTGCGCGAGCTCGGGCGGCGCTCCTACAAATTCGAGCTGGCCGAAAACGCCTACCTGCTTACGATCTTCCGCTCGCTGGGCGTCGGCGAGTTTGAAGTCCGCTTCGAGACCTTCGTGCCCGGCTCGCAGCCCGTGTTCCGCAAATCGGTCGTGCGAATCACCGACGTCGACGCGGCCTGGGCGCGCGGGCAGTTCCAGTCCGGCCTCGATGCGTTCGTCGAGCTTTTGGCCGGCGAGAAACGCAAGGAGCAGCAGGGCGAGAAGGCATCGGCCGCCAAGAGCAACGAGGAGCTTGTCACCGTTTGAGCGCGACCCGCGAACGGCGCTCGCGCCATCGGCGCGGGCCTTGGCCCACGGTCGGCGCTTGACTTTCATTCGTTGGGAAAGGGGACCGCAGCCGCCCCCGGCTGCATTTTCTGGCCTGTATGCTACGTACGGTCGTTCCGTGCGCCTTCGTTCCATCGGAAGGCTACGCGCCGACCGCTGAGTAGCGCTTCAACCCCTCGCGCCACAAGACCCGAAACGCGACCAGCCCGATCGCCAGCCAGACAAGCTGGCACGCCAGGCCGGTCAGCATCTCCGCGACGCTCAGTCGCCCCATCAGCGCCGTCGCGGGGAAATTGATGATCCACCGGAACGGCATCGCCAGCGTCATCCACTGCAACACGCCCGGCAACAGCGCGAGCGGCGCCATTCGCCCGCCAAACAGCATGCTCGCCCCAAACCAGAACTCGCCCACCGCGTCGGTCCGCGTCGTCCAGAACGCCACAAGCGAAAGCGTGTAGCCCAGCAGGTAATTCAGCGCCGCGCCGATCAGCAGCGCCGGAACGCCCAGCAGCACGTCGATCGGCCGGGTCGCGAACGCCGGCTGCGCCAGCCACGCGATCATGATCCACAGCGGCCCGACCACGGAAAGCGTCACCACCTTGAACGCCAGATTGTCAGCCAGGCTCGACCAGAGCGGCAGGATTGGCCGCAGCAGCCGCGGCGAGAGCGCCCCCGACCGCACGACGTGGCCGAATTCGAAGAGATCCCACGCGGTGCAGAAGTGCCCGACGACCATGGTGAGCAGGAAGTAGGCGGCGAACTCGCGCGGGCCGAAGCCGCCGAATCGCTGCCCGGCGCCGTCGCCCCCGCCGGCCACCCCGCCGCCATCGCCACCGGCGGCCGCCCCCCACATCGCCATCGCGACGCAGGGGTAGATGATTCCCCAGAGCGCCCAGAGGGCGACCTCGCCGCGATATTGGATCATGGTGGCGAGCGAGACGCGCCAGAGCGCGGCGAAGGCGCGGAGGAGAGGGGGCATGGGCGAAATGGGGCACCTGCCAATACGTCGGCCACGGCGCGCCGTCGCCCGGGGTAAATGGCCTTGTCCGTGGACGTGCGGCGCGACCGTCCGGCCATTTGTCGCAGCGCGACTCGGATGAAAAGGTTATCACGGCGTGCGGATCGCGGGCAACCGATGCCACGAGTTGCGCGGGATTCCCGCGCTGCTATAATGCATGCCGTATCGCAACCATTTTGCGAGGAGACGCGGATGGTCATCGAAAATGCCTGGCGAGATCGCATCCGCGTGGACGCGTCGATCCATCACGGGGATCCGTGCATCGCCGGTACGCGCGTGCCGGTGAGCGTGATTGTGGGCAGCATCGCCGACGGTGATTCGGTGGAGCAAATTCTCGCCAGCTTCCCGCAAATGACGCGCGAGGACATCCGGGCCGCGCTGCTTTTTGCCGCCGAAGCCGTCAACCGTTTCGATCTCGTGCCGCTCGGAAAGTAGGTTGTCCGCGTGCGCGTCAAA
>CAZHIE010000005.1:0-1436 GCA_964532435.1 uncultured Planctomycetales bacterium | reverse complement strand
GCCGGCGTCGTCCTGTTTCGGCATCCGCGTGAAAGCCGATCGGGTTATGTTCAGCTAGCCGACGTGTTTCTGAGGCAATTTCGGTTGGCGGCTGCGGCGGGAGCGACAATCGTGGTCTCGCCCTCGTCCATCCGCGTGCATCGCAGCGCTGAACGATGAAGAGCGAGTTTCGCCGGCTGCGCGCCGCGTCGGATGCGCTCGACTTCAACTAGGCCCCATATCCGCGAATCCCGGGCGGGTGGCACACACGCGCGTGCCGCTGCCCTTGAGCAGTGCTCTTCCGGCACTCAAACGGCCCGCGGATTGCAGACGGCTGAATGGTGGGGGAGATCAGCCTGATTTCTGCGGGCCAACATGGCACTCAAATCACGGACTGTCCGGTTGGCTTTCGGAGTTAGGGTCGTCTTTGCCTGGGTTGTCCGGGTCGAAGCGGTTCGATGTTAGGGTACACGATTTCAATTCTCTGTCCGAGCACACGCGTCGTTCGAAGGACATCACGGCGTTCGTATTGCCGACAACCGGCACGGCCCGATGTGCGCGCTATTCTCGTTGCGGCCGCTACACGCGCGGCAGGCGCGGGATCGCGTCGAAGTGCGCGTCGCGGCTGAAGAGCGGCACGCCGCGCTGTATGCACAGCGCGGCGATCCAGATGTCGTTGGTGGGGATCATGCGTCCGCTGCGGCGCAGCTCGGCAAAAATCTGGCCGTAAAGCTGCGTTGTCGTGTCGTCGGCCCATAGCACTTGAACGCGCGAGCGAGATAGGAAGCGACTCAGCGCGATCTCATTTTGCCCGGAGCGTCTGCCGTGCCGGAATCCGGCTCGCAGCTCGGCCAGCACGACAAAGGGAAGTGCGATCTGCGAGGCGAAGTCGACGATTTCGCAAACGGCCGGCACACCGCGCATGTAATCGGAATAGCGGTTTGCATCGAGGGCCAGAATGTCCGCGGGCGTCATTCCGCCTTCCAGTCTTCGGGGAAGACCTGATCCTGCAGCGCTATCGCCTCGTCAAAGGCAGGATCTTCGACCCAGGTTCCGGCAAGGTCGGACAGGTCGTTATGGCGTTTCCTGGTTGCGTTGAGCGCCAGCCCACGCTCGATCGCCTCGATCGCAACGACGTTCAGGCTGCGTCCCTCGCGCGTGGCGCGCTCGCGCAGCGCGCGGTCCACCTCGGGCGGAACGCCGCGAAGCGTGTACTGCGTTTTCTCCCGCTTGATCGGCCGGCGGGCGGAGACGATTCTTCCCGAGCGCTTCATGCCTGCACCTCGTGCCTACACTGCCATCATAGCGTGCCTGCATGGCTTCGTCTGCGCCGATTTCGGCGCGTCGGCCGGATTTCATCGCGTCCGAGAGCATCGTCAGCGCCGAGCTCCGCAGGTATCGTTGCGTCGATGAGCATGGTTTCGCGACCGGGTCCGCGCTGGGTTGTGCTCCCGCCG
>CAZHIE010000004.1:43999-48052 GCA_964532435.1 uncultured Planctomycetales bacterium | reverse complement strand
CGGCGCGGCCCACCGGAGCGCGCCGTCCCGCCGCGCCGGCCGCTACACTACCCGTGTGTCCGGCATCCGATCGTGCGCAAGGAGCGATGCGTGGAGCGCTGGCGTCGGTTTCATCATCTGCCCCTGCTCGTCCGCGCGCCGATCAAGCTGATCGCGTTCGCGCTCGTCACGGCCGCCGTGCTCTATCCCAAGCCCTGGCTCGTCCCGACCTGGATCCACCGCCTGCGCGACATGAACAGCGTCCTGCAGCCCGACGCGGCCGGGCTGGCGCCGCTGGAGGACGAAGCGCGCCGCCGCTCGCCGCAGGGCGCCGCCGGGCCGGCCATGCTCGCCGTCGTGCAGCGCGTCGTCTACGAGCGCATCCCCTACGCGCATGACTGGGACACGTGGGGCGTGATGGACTATCTGCCCAACGTGGACGAGACGCTCGCGCTCGGTCGCGAGGATTGCGACGGCCGCGCGGTCGTCGCCGCGTCGCTGCTGCGGCGAATGGGCTATGAGGCGACGATCGTCAGCGATCTCAAGCACGTCTGGGTCCACACGCCCGCGGGCGAAACCATGTCGCCCGGCGTCGGCGCAAAGACGCTATCCGGCGAGCCGAGCGGAACGCGCAGCCGCTGGCTCGACGTCGCGGCTCTGGCGAATCTCGGCCGCGGCGTCGCGTACGGCATCGCCGCGTTCCCCCTGATGCGCGAGACCGTCATCGTCGCGGCGTTCGCGCTGCTCGCGATGCATCCGTGGTCGTCGATCGGCCGTCGCATCGTCGGCGCGGCGCTGCTTTTCGGCGGATTGGCGGCCCTGCGGCTGGCCGGCACGGCGTCGCAGGAATTGGCAAAACACCCGGCGCTGCTGTGGATCGGCGCGGGGCTGGCGCTGAGCGGCTGGCTGACGCTGGCGATTTGGCGCCGGCCGCGAGGCGTCCGCGCGTGACGACGCCCGGCGGACCTCCGGCCGCGCTCCTTTCCGCCGCGCAGGCGTTTGAGTGCGGCGGGCCGGTCGTCTCGATCGAGCCGTTGCTCATCGGCCACATCAACGACACGTATATCGTGCGGACGGGCGGCGCGGATGGGCGGCGCTACCTCCTTCAACGATTGAACACGACGGTGTTCGGCGATCTCGACGCGCTGACGGAGAACATCTCGCGCGTCACCGCGCACATCTGGGCGGCGCTGCACGCGCGCGGCGAATCGCCGGCCCGCCGCGCGCTGACGACGATCCGCACGCGTGACGGCGCCGCGCTCCTGCGCCGCCGCGGGGGCGTGTGGCGAATGTATCCCTACGTGGAAGGCACGCACACGCCGCTGCGCGTGCGCGGCCCGGACGACGCGTATCAGGCCGGGCGGGCGTTCGGCGAGTTTCAGCGTCTTTTGGCCGACCTGCCGCCGCCGCGGTTGCACGAGACGATTCCGCACTTCCACGACACGCCGCGCCGCCTCGCGGCGCTGCGCGCGGCGGTCGAGTCGGCCGACGCGCGGCGCTGCGCCCTGGCGCGGACGGAGATCGAATCCGTCTTTGCCCACGACGCGCTGGCCGGCGCGCTCCTGCGGCTTCATGAAGCGGGCGTCGCGCCGGAGCGCATCGTTCACAACGACGCGAAAATCAGCAACGTGCTGCTCGACGAGCACAGCGGCGAAGCGCTCTGCGTCGTGGATCTCGACACGGTCATGCCGGGTCTTTCGCTCTTCGATTTCGGGGACATGATCCGCTCGATGAGCAGCGTCGAGCCGGAAGACCACGCCGCCGCCGACGAGATCGACGTGGACGCGGGCCTGGTGGCGGCGATCGCCGACGGTTATCGCGAGCAGGCGGGCGACATGCTCACCGCCGCGGAGCGCGCCCATCTGCTCGACGCCGGACAGGTCATCACGCTGGAGCAGGCGGCGCGGTTTCTGACGGACTATCTGCGCGGCGACGTGTATTTCAAAATCGAGCACCCGGAGCACAACCTGCAGCGCGCCCGGGCGCAGCTCGGGCTGCTGCGCGCCCTGCGCCGCCGCGACGCGGAGCTGCGCGCGAGAATCTGAGCGAGTCGCCCGCCCCGCCCCACCATTCGGCCGCGCCCTGAACTCCTCGTGAATCCGCGATGAAGTTTTTTTCGCCCGCATCTGCGGGGAAGAATCCATCGTGCCGGCGAATCACAGAAGCCGGCCACGTCGCGCCACGGCGGCGCGGCGGAACCAGCACATTGGAAAGGAGCGATTTATGCGTCACCAGATGGCCGCGGCGGAAATGCAGCAGTGCATCGAGGATTGCGGCGATTGCGCCAGCACGTGCGCCCAGACGTCGCACCATTGCCTGCACATGGGCGGCGAGCACGCCGCGCCGGAGCATCAGGGAATTCTGCGCGATTGCGCGCAGCTCTGCGGCGTCGCGGTCGGGTTCATGGCCCGCTCGTCGCCGCGCGCGGCCGAAATCTGCCGCATGTGCGCCGAGACATGCATCGAGTGCGCCGCGGACTGCGATCGCCTCGCCAACGGCGATCCGACCATGCAGCGCTGCGCCGAGGTCTGCCGGCAATGTGCGAAGTCGTGCGAGCACATGGCCAGCGCCGGGGTGTGACTTCGCGTCACTCGTCGCACGCGCCGCAGCGCACTCCGGGCTCGCGCTGCAGCGCGCTGCGCCGCTCCTGCGCCGCTTTATCGCCGATCGCGCCGTCGTCGCGCGCCGGGGCGGGCGGCCCGACGACGTCTCCGGCCGGGCCGACGACGCGCCACAGGTAGGCCGGACCGTTGCTGCTGCCGAGCGGGAAGACGCGCTCGTCGAGCGGGGCGCGCGTCACGACGCGCGGCGCGATCATCTCCCAGGCCGACGACGAGTTGTCCATCACGTCGCTGACGCTGCGCGTGTGGTACAGCCCGAGCAGATGGCCCAGCTCGTGCGCCGCGACGTTGCCGAGCCACGCGCCCATTTCCTGCGGCGTCAGGCGCATCGGCTCATATGCCGCGAATCGCTCGACGAAGACGATCGCGCGCTGCGCCGCGTCGGCGTTCTCGGCGTCGATGCCGTCGGCCAGCCCCAGCAGGTCCGCGTCGTACCCGCCGAAGTGAATGATCGCATAGGGCGCTTGCGGCGCGCCGTCGCGCTCCTCGTCGAAAATCTCGACGTCGACGCCCGCGTACGCGGCGCGAACCGTCCGCACGATCGTGTGCCGAACGGCGCTGGTCTGCCCGTCGAACGCCGCGCCGAGCTGCGCCGCGTCGAATGCGCCGAGGTTGAGAGCGGCGCGCCGCGCGATCCGCACATTGTCCGCCGCCGAAAAGCTCAGCAGCACGCGCTGCGGCCGTGCATGTATGCCCGACGCCGACGCCTGCTGGCGGACGTGCAGCTCGTATCCGGCCGCGCTCGCGCCAAATCGCGGGGCGACGGCGACCAGCACCTCCTGAGCCGCGACGGTCGTCGTAAACGTGAGCGGAGCAAGCTGCCCGGCCGCGCGACGCGCCAGCAGGTCAAACTCATGATCGAACAGCGCGACAACCTGCTCGCGATCGAGCACTGAGCCGAGCAGCGACGAGACTTCGATCGTCTGACCGGCCGCGACGGGCCCGAGCGAAATGAGCTGGAACGGATGATCGGCATCGAGCCGGCCGCGAAGCGTGCGGCCGTCGGCGCGTGCGGCCGGGCGCGGCGCCTGCTCGCTGGCGATCGCGGCGAGCCAATCGACGGGTTCGTCGATGGCCGCAACGGCCGACGCGCCGGCCAGCGTCGAGTCGACAGCGGGTGGGCAGCCGGCGCCGATCGCGGCGGCGAGGCCGGCGACCAGAACGGCTTGCAACAGGATCAGAGTGCGCGCGCGAACGCGCGCGCAACGGCGCGCGGGGCATCCCGAGCACATGTGCGCCCACCTCCCGGCAGTTCAAATGCGATGGGCGATTCGCTTCGCTTCCCACTCGTGGCGCCGGAGCCTTCGGCGGCACGTGCGTCGCCCGGCGACCGCCGAACGACGCAGGGAACAGCATACGTAGTTTTTATGGGAATTCAAGTGGAAAATTGGGGATGGGAAGCGGCAGCGCGGGCGGGCGCGGTTTGTCGCCGATCCAGCGGGCAGGATGCCCG
>CAZHIE010000004.1:20588-43899 GCA_964532435.1 uncultured Planctomycetales bacterium | reverse complement strand
TGGGAGATTGCTCAACCTGCCCGCTTTCCGGCGAATCCGGCCAATCAGTCGCGCCTTTCGCCCGTCTTCACGTCCGCGCTGCCGTTCGCTATTCTCAATCCTTCATCATTCCCCGGTTGGGCGAGCAAGGGAACGAGGCGAGCGTCGTGAGATCACCCGCAGCACACGGTCCGTCTGGTCGTGGCCGACGAATCCCATTCGCGGCGCTGCTGGCGCTTGCGGTTTGCGCGGCGCTGCGCGCCATCGCGCAGCCCGTGGCCCACGCGCCGGCCGACGAAGCGCAGGGCAGCGCGCCGCCGAATGACCTCTGCGCCGACGCGCTCCCCATCTATCGCGACACGCTGGTCGTCGGCAGCCTGCTGCCCGCCGAGACCGATGGCGCTGCCGGCTGCGCGCCGCTTTCCATGCACGACCTCTGGTACGAGTTTCGCGTCCCGCGCGAGGCGCCGTTCGGCGGGCTGCTGACCGTCACGACGTGCGGCTCGCGCGATTTCGGGGGCATCGGCCTCGGGCCGGACACCGTGCTGACGCTGTTCGACGCATGCGAAGGCGGCGAGTTGGCGTGCAACGACGATGCGTACCTTCCGGCGTGCAGCTTCGCCGACGCCAGCCTGCGCCTGCATTGCCGCGCCGAGCAAAGCGTGCTGATCCGCGTCGCGGCCGCCGACGTTTCGGCCTTGTGCCTCGGGCACGGACGATTCGCGCTGAGCGCGACGCTGGCGGCCTATCCGCCCGACAACGATTCGTGCGCCGCGGCCGCGCCGGTTTTCGACGGCGATTGGGCGTTCAGCACGTTTGCCGCGTCAACCGACGGTCCGTCGAGCTGCGCGGCGCAGGGCGCGGACGTGTGGTTCCTCTACTTCGCGAATCGATCGGGCGCAGTACGCGTGCAGACGTGCGCGGAGGACCTGGAGTTCGACACGGTGCTGGCCGTCTACGCCGACGGAGATTGCGGCGGCGCACCAATCGCGTGCAACGACGACGCGGCCGACTGCGACGGCCCCGGCGGTTCGCGGCTCGAATTCGACGCCCAGTGCGGGCGGCGCTATCTCTTGCAGGTCGGCGGGCGCGACGGAGCGCGCGGCGCCGGCCGGCTGCGGATCGAAAGCGCGATTCGCAACGACTCGTGCGGCGCGGCGCTGCCGATCTCGGCCGGCGTTTTCCCATTCAGCAATTGCGGCGCGGACACGGACGGGCCGCCCGCCTGCGGCGCGCTGGGCGCAGATGTGTGGTTCGAGCTGCGCGCCGAGCGCAGCGGCGTGCATCACTTTACGACCTGCACCGCGGCGCTGACGTTTGACAGCGTGCTGGCGGCGTATGCCGGCGAGGATTGCGACGGCCCGCTGCTGGCGTGCAGCGACGACGCCTGCGGGCTGGGCTCGGCGATATCCATTTCCGTCGCGGCCGGCGAGCGCGTGCGGGTCCGCGTGGGCGGCTGGTTCGGCGCCGAGGGGACGGGCGAGTTGGTCGTGATTCCGCCGGGAGAGTGCGTGGCGGGCGATTCGAACTGCGACGGACTGGTCGACAACGCGGACATCGACTGCTTTCTGGCGGCGCTGCTGGATACGACCGGGATGTTGTGGTTTGAGTGCGCCGGCGGCGACTGCGTCGGCCGCTATCTATGCGCGAACGACCTGAACCACGATCAGCGTGTGGACAACGGAGATATCGAGCGATTCCTTGTGTGCCTGATGGGCGGGGCGTGCGAATAGTCGAACGGCGTGTTGTGTGAGGTGACGATCCGAGCCGCGAGCGTCAGCGAGCGCGGCGTGCGGGTTTCGTTGCGGGCGAAAGAGCAGGAGAGCCTTCGCGCTATTTTCACAGGGCGAACGCCTGGACGTCGCGCTCGCTGACGCTCGCAGCTCTGATCGGACGTTCGCCGACGTTCGCCGCTCACATTCGACCGCGATGCGCTGCCTTCCTCACCAACCCCCCTCTCGCCTCCAACCCCAGATCCGCAAAACGCCCCGCGCGAAACAGCGAGAACCCCAGCGCCGCGATCATCGCCGCGTTGTCCGTGCAGTATTTCATCGGCGTCAGGTGGAGCCGCAGGCCGGCCGCGCCGCACGCCGCGCTCAGGCCCGCCCGCAGCGCCGAATTCGCGGCCACGCCGCCCCCCACCACCACGTCGCACACGCCGCATCGCCGCGCCGCCCACAGCGTCTTCGTCACCAGCGGCTCGACCAGCGCCGCCTGGAAACTCGCCGCGACGTCCGCCCGCTGCGCGGGCGAAAGGTGCGCGGCCGAGCCATATTTCCGCCCGCGGCCGTGTACGTGATACAGCACCGCCGTCTTCAACCCGCTGAACGAAAAATCGAGATTGCCCTCGTCCATCCACGCCCGCGGAAACGCCACCGCGCGCGGATCGCCGCCCTGCGCGAGCTTGTCGATCGCCGGCCCACCCGGAAAGCCCAGCTCCAGGATCGACGCAACCTTGTCGAACGCCTCGCCCGCCGCGTCGTCGTGCGTCTGGCCGAGCAGCTCGATGTCGAGAAAATCGCGAACGAGATATAGCGACGTGTGTCCGCCGCTGACGACCAGCGCCACGGCCGGCCAGGGCGGCGACTCGGCCGTCAGCGCCGCGCTGGTCGCGTGCGCTTCGATGTGATCGACCGCCACGAGCGGCCGATCGAGCGCCAGCGCCAGCGTTTTGGCGGCCGTAACGCCGACCAAAAGCGACCCGACCAGGCCCGGCCCGTCGGTGACGGCGAGCGCGTCGAGATCGGCGTAGGCCGCGCCGGCCTGATCGAGCGCCGCCTCGATGATCTCCCGAATGCTCTCGATGTGGGCCCGCGCGGCAATTTCCGGCACGACGCCGCCATAGCGCGCGTGCAGCGCGACCTGCGAGCGGACGAGGTTCGATCGCACGTCGCGGCCGTCGATGACGACGGCGGCCGACGTTTCGTCGCAGGATGTTTCAATGCCGAGGATCGTGGTCATGGCAGCCACACGTAGTGTAGCGGCCTGCGCGGGGGCGAAGAAAAGAGGAAACCAAGAGGAGAAGAGACCGAAAGATGAAGATGCGGAGAGGCGCGGAGACGGGGTGGCCGGCGGCGCGGCGGCTGATGCGACGCGCCGCCGACCGTTCGCCCCGCTACAGCTTCACGACCGGGAAATCGACCTCCGTGTCCGCCACGTGGTTGAAGTAGTTCGTGAAGATGTTCAGCGAAACGACGCCGACGACTTCCACGATCTGCCCGTCGGTCAGGCCCGCGGAGCGCGCCGCCGCCAGGTCGGCGTCCGAGACGTTGCCGCGCTTGTTGTTGATCGCCAGCGCCAGCCGCAGCGCCGCCGCCGTGTGCGGATCGCTCGACTCGCCGGTGCGGGCGGCGGTGGCGTCGGACTCGCCCAGTCCGGCCTTGCGACCCAGAAGCGTGTGCGCGCTGACGCAATACTGGCAATGGTTGACCTGCGCGATCGCCAGCGCGATCGCCTCGCGGGTCTTGGCGCTGAGCGTCGCCTTGCCCAGCGCGCCGGAGAATCCGAGATAGCCTTCGAGCACGGCCGGCGCGCTGGCCATGATGCGCATCATCGTCGGGACGAGGCCCATCTTGGCCTGCACGGCGTCGAGCAGTTCGCGGGGGCGGCCGGTGGCGGCGGCGGGGTCGAGTGGTTGGATTCGATTCATGGTCGAGACTCCTATGGGTGGTTCGGGGAACGTTCCCCATTGCTCAGATGCGACCTACTGATAGGTAGATACGCACCCCAAAAAAATTTCTCAGGACGGCACGAGCTGCTCCAGCAGCCACTGCGCCGATTCGCGCAGGCGACGGTCGTCGCCGAAGGCCCGGCTCGTAATCATGGCGCCCTCCAGGGCCGAAAGGATCGTGCCGGCCACGACGGCCGGCGTGCCGGAAAAGGCCAGCTCGCGCGACTGGCGGCCGGCCTGCAACTGCCGGACGAGCCATTGCTCGCAGCCTTCGAAAAAGCGGCGCAGCTCGGCCTTCATTTCGTCGGAAATGCTGCCCGCCTCGACGGCGAGAACTCCGCACAAACAAAGGCGATTCTCATCGCGCAGGATCTCGCGCAGCACGCCCGCGAAACGCCGCAGGCGGCCCGCGACGGTCGTCTCCTTGCGCTCGATTTCGCCCATCAGCGACTCAATCTTGTGCCGATAGCGGACCACTAGCGCCGTGCCCAGGTCGGCCTTGGTCGGAAAGTGGTAATGGATGCTGGCCGAGCGGATGCCGACAATCTCGGCCAGGTCGCGGAACGAAAAGCCGTTGAACCCGCGCGTCTGGCAGAGCCGTTCGGCGGCGTCGAGGATTCGGATTGGGGCGGCCATCTCTTCCATGCGTTCTCGATCATACCTATCTATCGATAGAGAGTCAAGCGGGCACCGCGGAATTCCTCCCGCCTCCCCGACAACGGCGCCCACGGCGCTGCGGCGCAGCGCCGCCGGCGCGGGCGCACAAAACACCGCTTTGCGATAGAATCCGCGCACGCGGGCGCGGCGCGGTTCGCGCTGCCCCCGATGAGGACCGGCGGCGGTCCCGCGAGCGCGAACCCAGACGGTGCGGGCGCGAGTCGCGGCGGGTCAGGCATTTACGACAGCGCAGCGGCGCGGAGTTGGAATGAGCGACGTAACCACTTCCCCGGGCCAGTACCTCTCGACGCCCATCTCGCAGGAGATGCAGGAGTCGTATCTCACTTACGCCATGAGCGTCATCATGGCCCGCGCGCTGCCCGACGTGCGCGACGGGCTCAAGCCGTCGCAGCGGCGCATTCTCGTGGCCATGAACGACCTCAATCTTTCGCCCCGCGCCAAGCACCGAAAGTGCGCCAAGATCTGCGGCGACACCAGCGGTAACTATCACCCGCACGGCGAGGGCGTCATCTACCCCACGCTGGTCCGCCTGGGTCAGGAATGGGCCATGCGCCACGTCCTCATCGACCCGCAGGGCAATTTCGGCAGCATTGACGGCGATCCGCCCGCGGCCATGCGCTATACCGAAGCGCGCTTCGCCGGCCCGGCCGAGGAGATGCTGACCGACCTGGACAAGGAAACGGTCGATTTTGAGGACAACTACGACGGAACGCGAAAAGAGCCCGTCGTCCTGCCCAGCCGGTTCCCGCAATTGCTGGTCAACGGCAGCGAGGGCATCGCGGTCGGCATGGCGACGCGCCTGCTGCCGCACAATCTCGGCGAAATCTGCGACGCCATCATCGCCTGCATCGACAAGCCGGACATCGGCGTCGACGAGCTGATGCGAATCGTCCCGGGGCCCGACTTCCCTACCGGCGCGGTGATCCACGGCCGCGACGGCATCCGCAAGGCGTACGAGACCGGGCGCGGCTCGATGACCGTCCGCGCCGTCACCCACGTCGAGGAGCTGAAGAACGGCCGCGTGCAGATCGTGGTGGACGAAATCCCCTACGGCGTGCTGCTGCCGACGATCAAGGACCGGCTGAACGAGTGCGTCGAGAACGGGACGATCAAGGGGCTGGAGGATTGCCGCGACGAATCGGGGCGCGACAAGCTTGTGCGGCTGGTGCTGCCGCTCAAGAAAGACGCGAACGTCAACGTCATTCTGAACCAGCTCTACGAATACACGCCGCTTCAGAGCGACCTGCACGCGATTCACATCGTGCTGGTGAACCGCGCGCCCAAGCCGCTCGGCCTGCGGCAGCTCATCGAGCACTTCATCGGCCACCGCGTCGAAGTCGTGCGGCGGCGGACGGCGTTTCTGCTGCGCAAGGCGCGCCAGCGGGCGCACATCCTCGAAGGGCTGATCCTGGCGGTCGCCGACATCGACGAGATCATCGCGATCATCCGGGGCTCGCCCGACGTGGACACAGCCCGCGAGCGACTGATGGCCAAGGCGCTGCGCCTTTCCGAGCAGGCCACCGTCCGGCGGCTGCTGCCGGAGGCGTTCGCGCGGCGCGCCAGCGCGGGGGATCAGCGCCTGACGCGCGTGCAGGCGGACGCCATCCTGGCGATGCAGTTGCGCAAGCTGACCGGGCTGGAGATCGAGCAGCTCGCCGCCGAATACAGCAAGCTTACCGACGAAATCGCCGACTACGAGCTGATTCTGAGCGATCCGCGGCGCGTGCTCGACATCATCTCGGAGGATTGCCGCGAACTGAAGGAGAAGTACGCCACACCGCGCCGCACGCGCATCGCCGGAGCGCTGGGCACGGTCGAGATGGACAGCCTGATCGAGCAGGAGGACGTGGTCGTCACCATCTCGCACGAGAGCTACATCAAGCGCGTGCCGGCCGACGCATATCGGGCCCAGGGCCGCGGCGGCAAGGGCATCAAGGGCGCCGACGCGAAAGACGGCGACTTCATCGAGCATCTGCACGTCTGCTCGTCGCACGACTTCCTGCTGTTTTTCACGAACCGCGGCCGCGTCTACTGGCAGCGCGTCTACGACCTGCCCGCGGCGCAGCGGACGAGCCGCGGGCGGGCGCTGGCGAACGTCATCACGATGCAGGCGAACGAGCGGCACATGGCGGTGATGCCTGTGAAGAAGTTCGAGGAGGAGACGTACGTCTTCTTCGCGACCGAGCGCGGCGTCGTGAAAAAGACGCCGCTGGCGGCGTTCAGCAATCCGCGCCCCAGCGGGATTCAGGCGATTCTGCTCGACCCGGACGATTCGCTCATCAACGTCGCGCTCACCAGCGGCGAAGACCAGATCGTCCTCGGCACGCGCGACGGCATGGCCTGCCGCTTCATCGAGGATGACGTGCGGCCGATGGGCCGCTCGGCCCGCGGCGTGCGCGGCATCGAGCTGGCCGAGAACGACCGAGTGATCGACATGGTCGTCATTCAACCGGGCAAGAGCCTGCTGACCGTGTGCGAGAAGGGGCTGGGCAAGCGCACGGACATCGACGAATACCGCCTGACCAAGCGCGGGGCCAAGGGCGTGATCAACGTGCGCGTGACGGACAAGAACGGTCCGGTCGTCGCGCTGCGTGCCGTCACCGACGAAGACGAGCTGATGCTCATCACGTCGAAGGGCACGATGCTGCGCACGACCTGCGACCAGCTTCGCGACATCGGCCGCGCGACGCAGGGCGTCAAGCTGATCCGCGTGGACGAGGACGACCGCGTCGTGGCCGTGGCAAAGGTGATTACGGACAAGGATGAGAGCGCCGCCGCGGGCGCCGCGCCGGCCGAGGATGCGCCGGCGGCGGACTCGCCGCCGGATGCGGCGCCGCCGGCGAACTGACGAATGCGGGATGGGTGCGGGCGAGACGTCCGCACCACCCGCGGATTCGGCACTCCCCGCCTGCGCCCCGCTCCGCTACCATCCGCCCCGCCATGTACATCGCCGCTTCGGAGTATTGGCAGATCGTCGAACTGCTCGCGGTCGGGGGGCTGGCCGGCTTGATGGGCGGGCTGCTCGGCATCGGCGGCGGATTGGTCATGATCCCCGCGATGACGTTGATCCTGCACGATCGCTTCGGCCCCGGCTCCTTCCACCTCTACAAACTCGCCGCCATCGCCGCGTCGATCATCGTCTCGCTCCCGGCCGCCATCCGGCACAAGCGCGCCGGCGCCGTCGTGCCCGGCGTGCTGCGGGCGGTGCTGCCGTGCGCTGTCGCGGCGGTCATCGTCGGCGTAATGCTGGCGGGCCGGCTTTTCTCCGGCGAGCAGACGCGCACGCTGCGCCAGGTATTCGGCGTCTGCGTGGAGATCGCCGTCGCGGTGAACGTGTGGCACATGATCCACACGTCTGCCGGCGACGCGCCGTTCCGCGACCGCTGCCCCATGCCCAGCCGATGGGCGCTGCTGGGCGCGTCGATCGGCCTGCCGACCGGGCTGATCGCCGGAGTTCTCGGCATCGGCGGCGGCATCTGGAACGTCCCGGTTCAGAACATGTTCATGGGCGTCCGGCTGCGCTACGCGATCGGCACGTCGTCGTTCATCATCCTCTTCGTGTCGGCCGTGACGGCCGTCGCGCAGAGCATTCAAGTACACAGCATGGCCGACCTGAGCGTGCTCGACGGCTGGTGGCTGGCGGCGTGGCTCGGACCCGGCGCCGTCGTCGGCGGATGGCTGGGCGCGAGCCTGACGCACCGGATGCCGATCGTCTGGCTGCGGCACGTGTTCCACGCGCTGCTCGCCATCTCCGGCGTGCGGCTGATTCTCGGATAGGCGGCGCAGATGGGCGACGAGAAAGCCGGACAGCGCCCGTCGCGCAAACGCAAGGCCGCGCCGGCGCGCAGCGCGCCGCCCGACGCCGCGGCGCCGCTCGATGTGTCGGCCGTCCTGACGCACCATTGGCTCGTGCGGCTGCGCGGCGGCGAAAAGGTGCTGCAGGCGCTCGCCGAGCTGCTGCCCGGCCGCCCAATTTACACGCTGGTCCACGACGTCGATGGCATGGCCGCCTGGCCGGAGTTGTGCGCCGCGCGCGATTTGCGGCGGGGGATTTCGGGACCGCCGGGCGAATCCAATTCGCCGCGCGCCGCGTCGCACCCGGTCGTCGCGTCGGTGCTGCAGCGCGCGCCGCGCGCCGTGCGGCTTTATCCAAAGCTGCTGCCGCTGATGCCGCTGGCGGCGCGCAACATGCAACTGCCGGACGTCGATCTCGTGGTCTGCTCCGACGCCGCGCTGGCCAAGGCGATGCGCCCCCAACTGCGCAGCCGCGTGCTGTGCTATTGCCACTCGCCGATGCGCTACGCCTTCGAAGACGACGTGGCCGCCGAGTACGCGCGCGAGCTGCCGCGCGCCCTGCGGCCGCTCTGGCCGGCGCTGCGCGCGTACGTCCGCGCGGTGGACCGCCGTGCGGCGCGGCGCGTCGATCAATTCGTCGCCAATTCGCGGCACGTGGCGGGAAGAATCGCGCGCTGCTATGGCCGCGATTCGATCGTCGTGCATCCGCCGGTCGATCTGCCCCCCCTGCCGTCGACGCGCCCGCGCGAGGAATTCCTGCTCTGCGTCGGTTATCACGTCGCGTACAAGCGGCTCGACCTGGCGATCGACGCGGCGGCGCGGCTGCGACGGCGGCTGGTCGTGATCGGCGACGGACCCGACGTCGAGCGCATCCGCCGCGAGCGCCGCAGCGACCCGTCCGCCCATCGGCACGTCGAACTGCTCGGCTGGCAAGCCGCCGACGCGATCGGGCAATATTACGAGCGAGCGGCGGCGCTGCTGTTTCCCGGCGAAGAGGATTTCGGCATCGTCCCGGTCGAGGCGATGGCGCGCGGCTGCCCGGTCGTCGCGCTCGGCGTCGGCGGCGCGCTCGAAACCGTCATCCCCGGCGAGACCGGCATGCTGTTCGATCGGCCGACGACGGACTCGCTATGCGCCGCGATCGAGACGGCCGGCCGCACGCGCTTCGACCCCGCTACAATGCTCCAGCGGATGCAGCGCTTCGGGCGCGAGCGATTCCTGCGGGAAATGCGCGACATCATGATCGCGCTGCTCGCCGGGCGCGCGGGTAGGGCCGCATCCGGCGAATCGACTCAGGGGACGACGGCTTGATCGGGTGGAAAAAAACGCTGCGGTTCGCGCTGCCGGGCACAGTGCTGCTCGCGCTGGCGGGCTGCGCCGCGCCGGTCGTCGTCGGCCTCGGACCGCGCCTGGGCGCCAGCCAGGAAGACGAGCTACGTGCCCGCGATTTCGCCCCCGCCGCGGCCATCCTCTCGGGCTTTGACCCGCTGCGGCGCGAGATCGTGTGGCAGCCGGGCGACCGGCTGCTCTTCGGCCTGCGCGCTGAGGACGGCGATCGCGCCGTCGTTCGGTTCGGGCTGCTGACGGCGCTCACGCCGCGTCTGCGCAACACGCGCGCCGTGCTCGTCGAAACCGGCGGCGCGCCCTTCGCGCCGCACGAAGGCCCGGACGGCGCGCTCGTCGTGTGGCACGGTTTTTCCCCGTCCGATTCCGCCGACCGCCGCGTCGCCGTGCCCGAGCGGCAGGTCACGCGTTTCCGCGTCGGCGAAGGCGGAACGACCGTTACGATCGTGGGCGGCGATTACGTGCTCATCGCGGCCGACTCGTTCGACGAGCAGGCCCGCCACGTCGACACGCGCTTTCTGCTGGTGAAATCGGCGATCCTCGAACGCGGCTTCTACGCCGGCGCTGCGCAATTCGCCGAACTGATCGAGCAATACGGGCTGCCCGGGCCGGACGGCTGGGCGCTGGACGAGCGCGAGCGCGGGCCGATGTTGGCGAAAGCGATGCAGTTCATCGCCGCCGGACTCGACTTCGGCACGTTGATCTGGGAATGCCGCGGGGCGCGCCCGGCGCTGCGCGTCGTGCTTCCGCAGCCGAATTTCTTTTCCCTGCTGCTGACGCTGCGCTGCAAAATCGAGATGAGCTTTGCCGCCGGCGCGGGCGCGGAGAGCGGCGGACCGTGGCCCGAGAGCGCGGCACTGCGGCCGATCATCCGCCTGCCGCTGCTGCTGAGCGCCAACCGGCAGGATCCGGTCCGCTGCGATCTGCTGGTCGGGCACACGCTCGCGCCGCTGCACCTTTCGGGCGGAGTGATCGGCGCCGACGTGATGAAGCTCGCCGAGCCGCACCGCCGCCTGCACGTGCGCCTGCTGGCGGCGCGCTTTGGTCCGGGCGAAGAGCAGAATCGCCTGCTCCAGCCGCCGGCGCCGGATGACCAGCATTGACGCGAGGCAATTCGGGAGAACCGCCATGACGGACCTGGCAACGAAGAACTGCGTGCCGTGCCGCGAGGGCGCCGTACCGCTGCGCGGCGCCGCAGTCACCGCGTTTCTCAAACAGCTACCCGGCTGGGAGGTGTTGAAGGAACATCACCTGACGCGGGAGTTCCGATTCGCCGATTTTGCACAAGCGATGGCGTTCGCCAATCGCGTCGGCGCGCTGGCCGAAGAGCAGGGCCATCACCCTGACATGCAATTGTCGTGGGGCCGCGTGCGCGTGGAGATCTGGACGCACAAGATCGACGGATTGACGGAGAGCGACTTCGTGCTTGCGGCGAAGATCAGCGCGCTCGTTGCGTCGTAGCGGCGGGCGGTTACCGGCGGTTTCGATGACTCTGCATCCCCGGCATGGAGGCGTTTCGATGCGGAAGCAGGCTCTCGCGCCGCAGCGCACGCCGCTCGCGCGGCGCTGCGCATGGCTGCTTGCGGCGGCCGGATTGCAGGTTCTCCTCCCGGCGTGCTCGTCACCGCCGCCCCGCGCGACAGACCAACTGCGAGCGACTCAGGCGTCCGCGCCGCCGGCGACGGCGCCGACAGGCAGCGCGCCGTCCACGACCGCCCCGTCGCCGCTCGCTGATGACGACGCAACGCGCTGGCGCGACCGGCTGGCGGCGCTGCGCGGCGCATCGTGGGACATGGCGTTTTCGCTCGGCTGCGAGTTGGCGGATCTGCCGCCGGACCGCGGGTTCGAGCGGCTGCGCGAGAATTGGGACGCGCTCCCCGCTCCCGTGGCGCGCCAGCAGATGCTCAAGGCGTTCTACCTCGCGCCGCCGATGCCGCTACGGGCGCGAAACCACGCCCGCATCGTCGACGTGCTGCACCTCGGCGCCGCCGACGCGGATCCGCAGGTCCGCAACTGGACATTCCGTTACCTTCGCGCGGTTGCATTCGACGATTTCGAGGCCCACGCTGAGCGCTACGCCGCCTGGCACGTGGCCGCTCGCGCCGCACCGCTGGCCGAGGTGCTGCAAAAATCCGCGGCGACGCAGATCGACCGCCTGGCCGCTGCCGGCGACGCGTCGAACGCGGAGGTGCTTGCGTTTCTGGCCGACATCTCGAACACGATCGGCACCGACCCCCTGCTGCGACGCATCGTCATCGCCGAGAACTTGCCGGCTCTGCTGCTGCGCGCGATCGAGAAGGGCGCACCGCAGGCCCGTGCTCCCGCGCTGCTGACGCTTCGCGCGCTGCGCATGGACGAAGCGTGGCTGCGCGCGCATGTGCTGCCGATCATCACGTCGAACTCGGACGGCGAGCTGCGCAGCGCGGCGATTCGGCTGTTGGGCGCGCCGGGAAACACCTGGGCCGTCGAGCCGCTGATCCAGATCCTGGCCGACGCGACCGCGCAGCCGAATGGCCGCGACGCGATCTGGATGACGGCCGCGGCGCTCGGCGACGTCGGCGACTTCCGCGCCATTCCGCCCCTGATCGGCGCGCTCGCCGCCGACAACGTCGCGCCGACCATCGAGCAGATCGGCCGCTTCGGACTCGGCCGGCTGACGACCGTCGCGTTTGACGCGTCGCATGATGCGGGCTGGTGGCGGCGCTGGTGGGAGCTGAACCGCTCGCAATTCGCCGACGACGTGCGCGATAGCCCGATTCCCGAATATCCGCGCGTCGAGCGGCCCGTCGCCGCCGGCGCCCCGCGCGCGCCCGAGCCGGACGAGCTGTTCGACGTGCCGGCGCAGCAGATCGCCGTCTCGGACAACGCGGAAATGCAGTACGTCCTGATCGGGCCAAAGGTCGGCGCCAAAGTGCCCGCGAGCGGCTGGCCGCTGCTCGTCGTCCTGCCGGGCGGCGAAGGCGGCGCCGAGATGGTTCCCTTTGTCCGGCGGATCGCCAAGTACGCGCTGCCGCAGGATTATCTGGTCGTGCAATTGCTGGCGCGCGAGTGGAAGCCGGGCCAGAAGGAGAATCTGGTCTGGCCGACGCGCGCCGCGCCGGCCGACGGAATGAAATACGCGACCGAAGACTACGCCCTCGCCGCGATTCGCGACGCGCGGCGGCGCTATCGCATCGACCCTGACCGCATCTTCACGCTGGGCTGGTCCTCGGGCGGGCCGCCGTGCTACGCGCTCTCGGCCACAGACGGCTCGCCGATCACGGGCACGTTTGTCGCGATGTCGATCTTTCGTGCGGGGCTGCTTCCGCACGTCGAGCTGGCCCGCGGCCACGCGTATTACCTGATGCACTCGCCGCAGGATGGGATTCCGATCGCGATGGCGCGGGCGGCGCGCCAAACGCTCGTCGAGGCGGGCGCGCAATGCGAGCTGATCGAGTATGAAGGCGGCCACGGCTGGCACGGCGACGTGTACGGCAGCATCCAGGCGGGGATTCAGTGGCTGGAGCGGAACCACGGCCAGCCGAGGTGACGGAAACGGGATTGCGAGCGGGGACCGGCCGGCGGCAGCGCACCGCGGCGCACATTCGGCGTCGGCTTGACACCTGCGCGCGGCGCGCCGAGAATCCACGATGCCCCGCGGACGGGATGATGGCGACGAAGATCATAACTGCAAGCAGCACTGAGTCTTGCGCAGATGACCTGGCCGAGGCGGCCCGCGCCTTGCAAGCAGGCGCCTTGGTGCTGTTCCCGACCGAAACCGTCTATGGCATCGCCGCCAATGCGGCGGATAAGGCCGCGGTCGCGCGTCTGCGCGAGGCCAAGGGGCGCGCCGCCAACCAGCCGTTCACGATCCACCTCGGCCGCCGCGGCGATGCCCGCCGATTCATCAACAAGCCGACGCCGCTGCTGTCGCGATTCGTGCGGCGGGCCTGGCCCGGACCGCTGACGCTCGTGTGCGACGTGCCGCGCCCGGCCGAGACGCCCATCGCGCAGCACTGCCCGGTCGAACAGCTCGGCGAAGTCTTCCACAACAGCACGGTCGGATTGCGCTGCCCGGATCATCCGGCCAGCGCGGCGCTGCTGGCGGCCGTCGATGCGCCGGTCGTCGCGAGCAGCGCGAACCGCGCCGGACAATCTCCGCCGACCGACTTCGACTCGGCCATGGCCGCCATCGGCGACAGCGTCGACTACGCCATCGCGGCCGGCCGAACGCGCCACAGCGCCGCGTCGACGATCGTCGAGCTGCACGGCGACTCGTGGCGGATCGCGCGCGAGGGCGCGCTCGACGAGCGCACGCTGCGGCGCATCGCGCGCTCGGCCACGCTGTTTGTCTGCACGGGCAACTCGTGCCGCTCGCCGATGGCCGAGTTTCTGTATCGGGCGGCGCTGGCGCGCAAGCTGGAAGTTTCGCCGGAGCGCCTGGAGGCGCTCGGCTACGTGGCCGCGTCGGCGGGCACGTTTGCGATGCCGGGCGCGGCGGCGTCGGCGGGCGCCGTGGCCGAACTGGCGCGGCGCGGCATCGACGCACGCGGGCATCGATCGCAGCCGCTGAGCGTGGAGCTGATTCACGGCGCCGAGCGCATCTACGTCATGTCGCCCGAGCATCGCGCCGCCGTGCTGGAGCTGGCGCCGGCTGCGGCGCCGCGCGTCCACCTGCTGAGTCCAACCGGCTCGATCGTCGACCCCTTCGGCGGATCGGCCGAGAGCTATTCGCGTGCCGCGGCGCAGATCGAGGCGGCTGTGGACGTTCGGGCCGAGGAGGCTTTGCATGAAGATCGCGATTGGTAGCGACCACCGCGGCTACGACGCCAAGGAACGGATCAAGGCCCTGCTGATGTCCGACGGTCATCAGGTGGCGGACTTCGGCCCGAACTCGCGGCAGCCGTGCGATTACCCCGATGGCGGGCTCGCGGTCGCCTGCTCGGTCGGCAAAGGCGAGGCGGAGCGCGGGATTCTCTTCTGCGGCAGCGGCATCGGCATGTCGATCATTGCGAACAAAGTGGCGAACATCCGCGCGGCGCTGTGCCACGACGAGCTGACGGCGCAGATGTCGCGCCGGCACAACGACGCCAACGTGCTGTGCCTGCCGGCCGACCTGGTAGGCGACGCGCTGATGCAGGGGATTGTAAAGATCTGGCTGAGCACCGATTTCGAAGGGGGGCGCCACGCGCGGCGCGTGGACAAGATCGTGCAATTCGAGAAGCAGCGCGGCGAGGGCGAATGCAACCAGCCGCCGCCCTGCGGGGGATGATCCCGAGCGACCGACCGCTCGGGCGAGCGCCGCACGACTCTACAACAGCCCGCTCTTCAGCAGCCGATAGCGCAGGCGGTCGCGCGTGAGCCCGAGCAGCACGGCCGCCTGCGTCTGGTTGTTCTTCGTCCGTTCGAGCGCCTGCCGCAACAGGCTGACTTCGAGCGTCATGAGCTTGTTGAGGTCGAAGCCCTCTTCGGGCAGCACGAAGTTGTCCACGTCGAGCGGATCGGCGCGGCGCTGCGGCCGGCCGAGCACGAGGTCGTCGGCCGTGATCACGCTGTTCCGGCAGAGCAACACGGCGCGCTCGACGGCGTTGCGCAGCTCGCGCACGTTGCCGGGCCAGTCGTAGCGGCTCGCGGCGTCGAGCGCTTCGGGCTCGATCGACGCGATCGGCTTCTTGAACTCGCGGCTGAATCGATCGGCGAAGTGCTGGACGAGCAGGCGGACGTCGCCGCCGCGCTCGCGGAGCGCCGGCAGGTCGATCGTGACGACGTTGAGCCTGTAGAACAGGTCTTCGCGGAAGCGATTTTCCTCGATCGCCTTCTGGATGTCGCGGTTGGTCGCGGCGATCACGCGGACGTCGACGGCGATTTCGTTGGTCCCGCCGACGCGGCGAAAGCGGCGCTCTTCGAGGAAGCGCAGCAGCTTGGCCTGCAGCGCGGGTGGCATGTCTCCGATTTCGTCGAGGAAAACGGTCCCCCCGTCGGCCATTTCGAGCAGGCCCTTTTTCTGCGCCTTCGCGTCGGTGAAGGCCCCGCGCTCGTGGCCGAACAGCTCGCTCTCCAGCAGCGTCTCGGAGAGCGCGGTGCAGGTGATGTTGATGAACGGATTGCCGGCCCGCGTCGACGACTGGTGAATCACGCGGGCGGCGAGATCCTTGCCCGTGCCGGTCTCGCCGCGCAGAAAGACCGTCGACGCGCCAGAGCCGGAGACCTGCTGAATGATCTCGGCCAGGCGCTTCATGGGCCGGCTGTCGCCGATGATCACGTCGTTGCCGTGCTCGACCTGCAGGCGCTGCCGCAGGGCCCGCACCTCGCGGCGCAGCTTGGTCGTCTCGAGCGCCTTGTCGATCGTGAAGAGCAGCTCGGACATCTCGAACGGCTTGGAGATGTAGTCGAACGCGCCGAGCTTGATCGCGTCGACCGCGCTTTCGATCGTGCTGTAAGCGGTCATCATGATGACGACCGTGTCCGGGTCCGTCTCGCGCATCTTGCGCAGGATGTCGACGCCGGTCGTGTCGGGCAGCTTGAAGTCGAGCATCACCAGGTCGAAGATGCCGGCCTCCAGCGCCGCCTGCGCGGCCGCCCCGTCCGGCGCCTCCACGACGACGTATCCGCGCTCCTGGAACTTCTGGCGCAGCGACCAGCGGATCAGGCCCTCGTCCTCGACGATCAGCGTCCGTATGCGCGTCACGCGGCGTTCCCTTCATGGCTTGGTTTGGCCGGAAGCTGCACAAAGACCGACGTGCCGGCGCCGGGCGCGCTGCGGATGTGCAGCGCGCCGCCATGCACCGAGACGATCTGGAGGCAGATCGGCAGGCCCAGCCCCGTGCCCTTCGACTTCGTCGTAAAAAACGGCTCGAGCGCCCGGCGGCGAACGTCGTCGCTCATGCCGTGCCCGTGGTCGCGAACTTCCAGATGCACGTGTTTCTCGTCGCAGCGCAGACGCAGCTCTACCGCGCCCCCTTCCGGCGACGCCTGCGCCGCGTTGAGCAGCAGGTTGATCAGCAACTGCTCCATCTGGTGCTCGTCCGCCAGAACCTCCGGCGTCGGGCTTGCTTCCAGGAACTCGACCCGCACGCGACCGAGCTGCGGCTCGGCCCGCAGCGCCGCCAGGACGTGCAGCGTGAGCTGATTCAGGTCGCACGGCGAGAAATCGGGCGGCTTCGGCCGGGCGTAGAACAGCAGGTCGCGCACCGTGCCGTCCAGCCGGTCGATCTGCCGCAGGACTTCGGAGAGGATCGGCCGGCGGTCGTCGTCGCCCGCCATGCCGTCGCGGATGACCTGGATCGCGCCGCTGATGCCGGCCAGCGGATTCTTGATCTCGTGCGCCAGCGACGCGGCGAGCTGGCCTACGCTGGCGAGATGCTCGGCCCGCGACAGTCGATCCTGAAGCGAGATGCGCTCGCGCTCGCGGACCCACTGGGCGTAACTTTCCTTGTACGTTTCGAGCATGATCCCCAGCTCGACGGACAGGAGCTTGTGCAGCGAACGCAGGCCACCCTCCACGTCCGGCGCGCCCGACGCGCGCAGCCCGCTCTCGAATTCCTGCCAGATGATCTCCATCGCGCCGAACATGAAGTGCTGGTCCATGCCGACGCGCACGTGAACACGGCCGATCTCGGAGTGCCGCCGCAGGTACGCGTCGTCGTAGACGCCGACGAAAAGCGAATCCAGCCATTCCGCCAGCTTGTGCCGCAGGCGCCCGATCTGCTCCGGCGACGAAAAAACGGCGGCGGCGCCGGGGTGGCGGATGATCTCGGCGTAGAAGCGCTCGACCATGTGAGGAAACAGCGGGCGCGCGAACGGCGCAAGCGCTTGGATGCGCGCCGCGTCGGGCGATTCGAAGCCGACGTAGTGCAGAAGATCCTCGAAGACCGCCATGGTCGACCGTTCACCCTTCGGACGGTTGTCAGAGCCTTGCACGATGCACCGAGGTTGTGACCCGCGCTCCGCAGGTCAGCCTCAGAACGTGCCCGCGGCCGATTGGCCGTATGCAGGGGCAGTCCTTAGCAAAACCCGTACCAGCGGCTGCGGCCGGCCCATCCGGCCCCACGCACGCCATTGGGGGCGGGCAGGTGCGCGAAATCACACACTGGTGCGCGAAATCACGCAATGGACCGTGCGCGCGCCCGAATATTCGGTCGTCGCGTGGGCACGATTCGAAGTGGAACGGAGATTGCCAGCCGGATCTGCCATTCGAGAGTACTGCGACGCGCAGAACACCGCGCTATGATCGGGACAAGCGTTGTCGTTCCAATGGATCTGACCATGGAGGTATCGATGAGCACTCGGACGCACATTCCGCAGCCGTCGCGCCCGACGCCCCCCGCCCCCGTCGGCGCAAAGGCGCCGTCCATCAAGCCTGCCCGGCCGAGCGACGACCAGATTCGCGAACTGGCCTACATGAAATTCCTGTCCCGCGCCGGGAAGCCGGGCGATCCGTGCGACGACTGGTACGCGGCCGAGCAGGAGCTCTGTCGGCGGCTGTCCGCCGGCGGCCGAAGTCAGTAGCGCCGCCTTCCGGGCGGCATTGTCGAATCGCGAATTGCGGAGTCCCACTGGCGCTCCGTATTTCGTTCTTCGCCATTCGCCATTCGACATTGCCCCGTAGCCGCTCATCCCGCACAACCCGGTCGGCCGAAAGAAGCGCGTAGCGGCGGCTTTCGCGCGCGCGACGCCGGCCCGCTTCTCCCCATCCGGGCAGGAATTGCGTGGCTGCTCAGGTTTGCGCAGGCGATGCGCCGAGTGCGGCGGCCGCGAACGCGGATGTCACGATCGCGGATGCGATCGCGCGGGCCGACGAGCGCCTGCGCCAGCACATGGCGAACCGCAGCGACACGGCCGCGGCGCTGCGCCTCGCGCGCGAGTATCTCGCTCTCGGGCTGTTCGGCCCGGCGCACGAATTGCTTGCGGCCGCCGGCCCGGCGGTCGCTGCGGATCCATCGATCGTCGCATTGTTGTCGCGGACGACGCCGGCGGGCGGGCGCGTGGCGTGGCCGTCGCGCCGCGCGACATTTGACCGCAACGTGGCAGCACTTTCCGCGCGCGGCGCAGATGCTTCGGCGATTGCGGGCGCGTGGGGCGGCCTGACGGCGCGGTTCCGGCTCTACCGCACGTCGTCGCAGCGCTGGCTGGTGCGCGAGCAGGCCGGCGATCAGCGCTGGTATCCGGCGCTGGCCGATCACGCGCGGGTGGCCGAACTCTCGCCGACGCCGCCGGACGTGAATCAGATCATGCCGGGGCCGTACCTGTTTCAGGGCATCGGCGTCGGCTGGTACCTGGAGCGGCTCTACCGCCGAACGCGCAACACGTTTCACGGCTACAGCGCGGCGCTGTACGTAATCGAGCCGGACGCGGCGCTGGCGGCGCTGGCGCTGGCGCTGCACGACTGGGCGGAGCTGCTGTCCGATCCGCGCGTGCTGCTCTTCGTCGGCGGCGATTGCGTGAATCGTTTCGTCGCTGCGCTGGACGTCAACCCGAACCTTTCGCCGCCGCGCTACCGCATGACGCAGCCCGGCGCGGACGCCGGCCTGGCGCCGCACGCCGCGGCGGCGCTGACGGCGCAGCAGACGCGGCGCAGCGCCGCGCTGGTTGCGTCGCTGACGGCGCTCGAACGGCGCTACGCCGAGCGCGGCTTCCACTGGTGGGCGGAGCGATTCTCGGAAGCGGGCCGGGGCGGCGCGCCGCTACGCGTGCTGGCGACGGTCAGCACGCACACGTCGTTCCTGCAATACTCGATGCGCGACGCCGTCGCCGCGCTGCACTTGCTCGGCTGCGAGGTACGCCTGCTGACCGAGCGCTCGCCGCACGAGTGCGTTTCCCCCGAGACGTATCACGCCGCGGTGCGCGAATTCGATCCGGACGTCTTTCTGGCGCTCGACCACCTGCGCCCCAGCTTCGTCGGGCGGATTCCCGCGTGCCTGCCGATGCTGACGTGGGACCAGGACGCCCTGCCGCACATTTTTTCCGAGCAGAACGCGCGGGCACTGACGCCGTACGACCTGGTCGCCGGATTGCCGCACGTGGACTTTCTGGCGCGCTTCGGCTGCGACGCGCGGCAATTCCTGTACGCGCATATGCCGGCCAGCCTGCTGGGCGGCGAAGCGGACGTGACGGCCGACGAGCTGGCGCGCTTTGCGTGCGACGTTTCGTTCGTCTCACACGCTTCGCAGACGGTCGAGTCGCTGCACGCCGAGCAGTGCGCGGGCGTCGCGGATGCCGGGCTTCGCCGACTCATGGATTGCCTGCTGCCGATGGCGGTCGAGCACGTTCAGCGCGTGGGCGCATACGACGGCGGCGATCTGCGGGCGCTGCTGCGCAGCGCCGAAGAGAGCGCCGGCATTCGCGTTTCGGCGATCGCGCAGCGCGATTGGCTGGTCGGCTGGTACTTGTGGCGCATCTGCGACCGGGCGTTTCGGCATCAGGCGCTGGAGTGGGCGGCCGCGTGGGCCCGGGCGCGCGGCGCCCGGCTGCGCATCTACGGAAATGGGTGGGAGCAGCATCCGACGCTGCGGGAGTTCGCGGTCGGCCCCGCGGCGAACGGGCGCGAGCTGCTGTGCGTCTATCGCGCGTCGGCGATCAATCTTCAGCTCGTTCCGGCCGGCTTTCTGCACCAGCGGGCGCTCGACGGGCTGCTCGCCGGCGGATTCATGCTGACGCGCGCGACGGCCGCGGACCGGCGCGATCCGCTTCGCGCCCGGCTGGCGCGCGAGATGGCCGAACGCCGCCTGACGAGCGGCGCGGCCGTGCTCACGTGCGGAGACGATGCGTTGAGCGCTGATTTTCTGCGGGCCGGGCGGGCGGTTGGGCACGACGACGCGGCGGTCGAGGAGACGTATCACTTTCTCGCGATCGACGCGCAGCGGGACTATCCGGCCGAGGTGTTCCCGGATTTCGCGGCACTGGTATTCGACGACGCGGCGAGCTTTGCACGGTGCGCGGACCGCCATTTGGCGGACGAACCCGCGCGGCGCGCGATTGCCGCGCGGATTCAGGCGCGCGTGGCCGAGCGCTACGGCTATGCCGCGACGATGCGGCGATTCCTCGACTTCGTCGCCGGCTACTTTCGCCAGCGGGCTGGAGGCGCGACGTGATCGCCGAACGGCTGTGGATGCTGCGGCGGTTCGGGGCCAGCGCCCGCTCCGCGTGGCGCGCCTATCGGCAGCGTCGCGCGGCCTGGCGGCGATTCTGGGGCAGCTATCGGCAGTACCGCTCGCTCTCGACGGGGCAATCAGCGCCGCTGCATTACCTGTACCCGTGCCTGGGCGACGACACGCGAACAACCGAGATCGAGCCGACCTACTTCTACCAGGACGCGTGGGCGTTCGAGCGCATCGTGCAGCAGCGGCCGGCCGCACACGTCGACGTCGGCTCGCATCACAAGTTTGTCGCGCTGCTGTCGAAGGTCGTGCCGGTCACGATGGTGGACATACGGCCGCTTTCGCTGCCGCTCGACGGGTTGAGTTTTCGGGAAGGGAGCATTCTGGCGTTGCCGTTCGCCGACGGCGGCGTCGCGTCGCTGTCAAGCCTGTGCGTCGTCGAGCACATCGGGTTGGGGCGCTACGGCGACGCGCTCGACCCGAACGGAACGCGGAAGGCCGTGGCGGAGCTGCGGCGCGTGCTGGCCCCGGGCGGAGATTTGTACATATCGGTTCCGCTGCACGACACGTCGCGCACGTACTTCAACGCGCACCGGGCGTTCGCGGAGGACGACTTTCTGGCGCTGTGCGAGCCGCTTTGCGTGGTCGATCGGAAGTACATCCACGGGTCGGCGTTCGGCGCCGCGCGGCAGCGCGGGTTTGGGACGGGGTGTTATCACTTGAAGAAGAAGGGAACAGGGAACAGGGAATAGGGAACAGGGAACAGGGAACAGGGAACGGGGCGCGTCGCGAGGTGACGACGATGGGCGCGATTCACATGGGGCCGCCGCACGAGCTGGTGCTCGGCTTGCAGCGCGAGTTCGGCTTGCAGACGTTCGTCGAAACCGGCACGTATGAAGGCCGCACGGCAGCCTGGGCGGCGCGGCATTTCTCGCGGGTCATCACCGTGGAGCGCGCCGCCAGCCTGTGGGACGCGGCGCGGCGGCGCTTCGCCGGCGTGCGCAACATCGAGTTTGTGCGCGGCGATTCGCGCGAGGCCCTGCGGCGGATGGGCGGCGAATTGCGCGAGCCCGCGCTGCTCTGGCTCGACGGACATTGGAGCGGCGGCGAGACGTTTGGCCAGGAAGACGAATGCCCGCTGCTCGGCGAACTCGCGGCGCTGCGCTCGGCGGCGGCGCGACACTTCCTGCTGATCGACGATGCGCGGCTCTTCGCCGCGCCGCCCCCGCCGCCGCACCGCGCGGAGCAATGGCCGACACTGCCGGAGGTCTTCGACGCGCTGCGAGAGATCGACCCGACGTATTACATTGTGGTTGTCGACGACGCGATCATTGCGGCGCCGACCGGCGCGCGCGCCTGGCTTGTCGATCACCTGCGACACGGCGCCGCGGCGCCCGTGGCGGCGCCGGCATGATCGCGCTGCATCCGATTCCCGATTGCGAGGCGTTCTGCCCGCATTGCGCGGCGCCGCTGACGGTCGTCGGGTGGCGCATGCCCGGGATGCGGACGCTCGCGGAGCTGCGTTGTCCGCGCTGCCGGCGCGAGTATTTCGGCGACCTGCCGGCCGCCGCCGGACTGTATTACCCCATGCTTCTGGAGCGCGCCGGCGGCGCGGTGCATGACCCGCACAACGTCCGCTGGTTCGCCGACTGGCTGCGAGAGAGCTACGCCGCGCGCTCGCGCGAGCCGCTGCGACTAACGATCGAACGCGCCCACCCGCCTCGCAATCCCGTGCTGCTGAATTGCCTGGACCGGCTGTACGGCCACGCCCTGCTGAAGTTGCTCAACGCGAGCCGCCATCTCGACGGCGCGGACGGCGGCGATCTGATCGTCCTTGCGCCGAGCGGGCTGCGCTGGCTCCTGCCCGAGGGCGTTGCGGAAGCGTGGCTGGTCGACTGGCCGCTGCGCTGCGGCGCGCGGTGGAGCGATTGGCTGGCCGACGAGATCGCCGGGCGCGTCGCGGCGCTGGGCGCGTGCCGCCTGAGCCGGGCGTACTCGCATCCCCGAGGGGAGGAGTTCCGCATCGAGCGCTTCACGCGCGTCGCGCCGTTTGCGCTGCGCGAATGGGGCGCGCGGCTGGCGGCGCCGGTGGTGACGTTCGTGTGGCGTGACGATCGCGCCTGGTCGCCGGCGGATCCGCTGGGCGGGATAATCGCACTGGCCGAGCGGCTGCGCGCGGCGTGGCCGGCGCTGGATTTCGCTCTAGTCGGGCTTGCGCAGCCCGGCGGCGCGCCGGCGTGGATCGCCGACGTGCGCTGTGCAGCTCCCGACGCGGCGACGGAGCGGCGCTGGTGCGAGCGCTACGCGCGCAGCCACGTCGTCATCGGCGTCCATGGATCGAACATGTTGCTGCCGTCCGCGCATGCCGGCGCGACGATCGACCTGATGCCCGACGACCGCTGGCGGAACGCGACGCAGGATCTGATCTATCGACCGGACGAGTCGGCCGTCGACGCGACGTTTCGGCGCCGACTGATTCCCGTGGCCACATCGCCGGTCGACGTCGCGCGGATCGCCGACGCCCTGCTCCGCGAATATCCGCACTTCGCGCAGAAGCAGGTCCGGGCGCCCAGCGTGGCGGCGCCGGAGTGGCAATGCGCGGAACCGCGATTCGGCGCCGCGATTGCCCGCGCGCGCGATTGAGCGCGAGAGCCGGCGCGTCTCGAGCCTGCCTGTCGTCAGGCGGGTCTTCGCGGGGACCGAAGACCCGCGTGAGGACACGCGGGCTCCATTCGGACGAGCGTACCGAGCCCGCCTGTCCTCAGGCGGG
>CAZHIE010000004.1:0-20488 GCA_964532435.1 uncultured Planctomycetales bacterium | reverse complement strand
TCAAGAGACCCGCGTGGGGACACGCGGGCTCCATTCGGACGAGCGTACCGAGCCCGCCTGTCCTCAGGCGGGTCTCCTCGCACCCGGCGCGGGGGCAGCGGCGCCGGCGCGTCGTGGCGTCCCTGGTTTCGGACGTCGCTCCGGCCGCGCGAGGGCGCGGGCCGCTACGCGGAAGAGACCCGCGTGGGGACACGCGGGCTCGGAAACTCAAGAGACCCGCGTGGGGACACGCGGGCTCGGAAATCAAGAGACCCGCGTGAGGACACGCGGGTTCGGAGACTGCTTCCCCCCCGCCGCGCTTCCGCGATAATCCCCCGCGATGCCGACGAACCTCCACGCCCGCCTGCTCCAGCTCGTGCCGCAACCGCGGCGGCGATTCTGGCGACGCTATCTCGATCAGGCCGAACGGCCGCCCGCCTGCCTCGCCCTGCTCGGCCCGCTGGTCGTCGTCTACGAAATCGCGCGCCTGGCGTGGCCGGCCGGCGGCGGCCTGCTCGCGCCGGAGCTGATTCGGTCGCTGCTTGCGTGGTTCGGGCTGAGCGGAACGTGGCTGCCGGCGCTGGCGCTGGTCGTCACGCTCGTCGTCATGCAGGCGCGCTCGGGGCTCGCGTGGCGACTGCGCGCGTCCACGCCGCTGCTGATGCTGGTTGAGGGGTTGGTGCTGGCGCTGCCGCTGCTGACGCTCGACCGCCTGCTCATCGCTGGCGCCGCCGGCTCGGGCCTGATTCGCGCCATCGGCGCAGGGATTTATGAGGAGCTGCTGTTTCGCCTTTACCTGCTTACGGGAATGCTATGGCTCTTTCGGGACATGCTGCGCGCGCAGCGCGGCGCCGTGACGGCCGCCGTGCTCGGCTCGGCCGCGATCTTCGCGATGTGTCATTTTGCGCCGCTGGGCCGTGCCGGCTTCGCGCTCGGGCCGTTCGTCGAATACCTGCTGGCGGGCGCCTATCTCGGAATGCTCTATCGCTGGCGCGGGATCGGCATCGCGGCGGCGTGCCACATTCTGTATGACGCGATCATCGGGATGGTGAAAGCATGAGTGAGTGAACCGAAGACGGCAGCCGGGGCGTCTGGCGCGCAAGTGGGACGAAACGATACCCGCCGCGAAGCGCCGAGGCGCTTCGCGGCGGGATCGTGTGCTCACCGGCGCGCGACCCACCACTTGCGTGGTGGGCTCGGATTGCGCGGTGTGCTCGGGCTCAGGCATTCAGCCTTCAGCATTCAGCACTCCGCATTCGTTAGCACCCCCCGCCCAGCAGGCACTGCACGAATCCGTCGATGTCGGCGTTGTCGACGCTGCCGTCCTGGTTCATGTCGCCGGCGCGGATGTCGCAGTTCGGATACGTCGACTCGTAGACCTGCGGCGCGGTCAGCGCCAGCACGAACGCGTCGATGTCGGCGTTGTCCGCCGCGCCGTCGCAATTCATGTCGCCGCGCCGCAGCTCGCACAGGTCCGGAATGCCGTTGAGGTTCGCATCCTCCATCGGCTCTTCGGGCGACGCGCCGCAGCGGTAGCCGTTCACCACGTCCACCTCTTCCGGCGTGCCGTCGCCGTTGAGATCGAGTTCGCTGCGCACCTGGCTCGCCTGCGGCCAATCATTGATCACCGCCGTGTGCGTCGCGCCGGCGGGGATGTCGAACGGCCCGAACATGGCCGTGCCGGTCGTCTCCGACTCGCCATCGACTGTTTCGGCGATGAGCGTGTAGCGGGTGGCGGCGTTGCTCATGTTCTTGATCTCGATGCCGCGACGGGCGAAGAGCGCCTTGAACTCGGCCGGCCCGTTGGCGGGGAGCTGCATTCCGGCGACCTTGAAGACCGCCCGCTCCTGCAAGCCGAGATTGAGGCCGACGCGCGGCTGAAAGTTGAGGCCAGCGCGCTGCGGCGTGAAGCGCATCGAGCGGAGAACCTGCCCGGTGCGGCCTTCCTCAAAGCCCAGGTGGACGCGGTCGCGGTCGCCGGCCGTGCCGTTGAACGCTTCGATCTGGAGCACGGTGCCGTCGCGCGCGCCCTGGAAGATGTAGTTGGGCCCGCGGACATTGATCTCCGCGTCGGGCACGGTCATCCCGTCCGGAATGATCAGCGGAATCATGCGCGTGCCGGGCGCGCCGCCGCTCACCGGGTTCACCGCGAATGCGCCCGGCATGTTCTCGACGAACGTGCCGTCCTGGCGCCAGCCCCATTCGGTGCCGTCGGCCGCACTCGTGTAGTGGCCGTCGGCGTCGCCGAAGATGAACAGGCCGATCCAGAGCAGCGCTTCCTCGATGCCCGGCGCGCTGTGCGAGCCGGTGTAGAGCGACAGCGGGAACGTGAACATGCTCTGGCCGGACCAGACGTCGCCGTCCACGTTCGTATAGCTGAACGTATTGGCGTTGCGGTCGATGTCGATGAAATCCTGGCGGCCGGTCGAAGTGACCGGGTAGGTGCGGTTGTTGTCGTAGACGAATATGCGCGAGTGGGTCGCGTCGATGTCCTCGACCTTCCACGGCACGATCACGTGGCCTTCGCCGATGCCGGGCGAGAGCGACACGGCGAAGCCGTTCGGGTTGGCGCGGATGGCGGCCAGCCGGGCGTTCGGGCTGGTGTCGAACGTGTGAACGCCGCCGCCCTGCGCGAGTTGCAACAGGCCGATGTCGATCGCCTCGGCCGTCGCCTGCGTTCCGTGGTTGACGCGGATGCGGCCCCACAGGTCGGTCGGCTCGGGCGGGCCGCAGAGATCCCAATCGTAGTTGGCGGGGTTCTGCCGCGAGAGCAGGCCGCGCGGATAGAACGCGTTTCCGTCGAAATCGGATGCGTCGAGCAGGCCGTGCTTGAACATCAGGCTCGTGCCCGAGTAGCCCATGCAGCTTCCGTTGCTGCCGTTGATCCACTGGCGGTAGATGGGGTAGTACAACAGATAGAGGGGGTCGGGGATGCGGCACAGGCAGACGCCGAACGCGCCGATGCACATGTATCCGTTGTTCCCGAAGACGCTGTAGAACTCGCTGAGGCTGGCGTCGTCGTCGACGTTGGAGAAGCCGAAGCCCCAGACGAGCGGATACGGCGGTTGCGTAATCGGATAGGCGGCGGAGATCACGAACTCCTGCCATCCGGGACGGACCCAGTTGTCGGTAATCACCCAGTGATACGTGCCGTTGATCGGGACGCCCGGAATGTCCGCCTCGATCCAGGTCCAACCGGGATCGCGGTTGGTGATCGTGACGGGGAAGTGCTGCCAATCGTTCGGATCGGATCCCACTTCGCGCGAGAGGAACAGGTTGATCTGGTCGTGCAAGTTTACGCCGTTGATGCGCACGTGCGTCGGGGCGATCTCGGTCGGCGCTCCGCTGGAGCGCAGCGTGAATCGCGGATTCCCGCTGGGCGGCGTGATCGTGGTGATCGTCGTGGCGTCCGGCGCGCTCAGCGTGAAGAAGTCCACCTCTGCGTACATGCACGGACTGCCGGACGAGCACATCGGGTAGAAGAGCACGTGCGGCGTGATGACGTACGGCTGAATGTTGCCGGCGTAGACGAATGGGTCGAACTCGCGGCAATTCGTGCAGTGCTCGACCTCCAGCCGCAGGTTCTCATTGCTCGGGACCGCGATGTCGAACTCCACGCGTCCGTTGGCGTCGGTCGGCTGCGTGTAGAGCGGCGACACGTCGGTCGAGCCGAAGTACACGTTGTGATTCGGGCGCGGCCGCGAGCGGTCGCCGGTCACGCCGTCGTAGACGTGCGCGACGACGCGGGCGCGCGGTAGCGGGACGCTGCTGTCGCTGTAGTACACGTTGGGGAACGTGTTTTCGTTGCCGTTGCCGTCGGGCGGCGCGGCGTAGGTGGCGCCCGGCGTGTGAAACAGCATCAGGCCGTCCACCTCGTCCCAATCGCCCATGAAGGTGCGCGAGAGCCGGAACTCGACGCAGCCGGGTCCGACGTCGTCGCCGCAGCCGCCCCGCGCCACCTGCCACGAACCGGCCGGCGGGCAGGTGGAAGTCGTGCAGCGCTCCCACGCGCCGACGAGGTTCCACAGGAAGAATGAGGGGTTGCTGCCATCGAGCGGAACGTAGATCTGCTCGCTCGGGGTGTTGGAGCGCGAGTGATCGCGGTCCAGATAAAGGCTGCAGCGCGGATTGCTGATGCTCGGCCAGCGCAGTCCGACAAAGCCGAGGAACAGGTTGTTGTCGTCGTGCGCGAGGAAGACGATGCCGTCGGAAGCATAGGGCTGCGACGGATTGCGATAGCGCACGACAAGCTGCTCGGCGCCGGCGTATTCGGAATTCGGATCGATGTTGCCGTCGCAGAACAGCGACAGCGGCGAGCGCGGCACGATCAGGTCGCGCGGCAGAATGCCCATGATCGCCAGCGTCGCGCCGTTTGAGCTGGTCGGCGTCCAGCCGTTCAGATCTTCGGTGGAACCGCCATTCGACCAGGCGCCGACGATGTTGCCGCTGCGCAACTGCTGGTACATGCCGGACTGAATCTGGGATTGCGTGCGGGCTTCCGCCCAGATGCGCAGCTCGTCGATGTTGCCGGAAAACGCGAAGCCGCGCGGGTCGGCGCCGATGTACAGCGGCAGGTTGTGCCCGGCGCCGGCGTTGGACAGAGCGACCACGCCGGCCGGCTGCCCGTCCACGAAGAAGCTGACGGCCGAGCCGTTGTAGCTGGCGGCCACGTGCGTCCACTGATACGCCTCGACGTTCATGGTCGCGTCGGCCAGAAGCCGGCCGCTGCGGTAGAACCGCAGGTGGTTTCCGCAGAAGCCGAACCAGATGGACTGGAAATAGTCCT
The DNA here is from genome assembly GCA_964532435.1 of uncultured Planctomycetales bacterium. Taxonomy (GTDB): domain Bacteria; phylum Planctomycetota; class Phycisphaerae; order UBA1845; family Fen-1342; genus CAZHIE01. The sequence continues at coordinate 15,723 of CAZHIE010000004.1, read as the reverse complement.
GCGAAACGATCGTCTCGCAGCGCGTCGCGTCGGTGCGATACACCCACGCCTCGACGGTCAGCGCGACGGACGGGTCATACGCCGTGCGCGCGGCGTAGATCGTTCCGGCGCCGGCCGCGCCAGTATAGCGCGTGCTGCGAATGGTCTGCGCGTCGGCGCCGGCCACCGCGGCCAGCAGCAGGAGGACGCACCACAGACGCGGGTGCGCGGGGAATCGCAAGTGTTTGATCGACATCGGGTTTCTCCTTGTTTTGCGTCCAGGCGGCCAACACCGGGGAGCGAACCGATGAGTTGTGCGACGTTGTAGCGGCGGATTCACGCGGCGGACTGAACTTTGGGGAAGGTCAGCCCGGCCGAGCCCGGTTACGGGCGATGAAACCTGTCCGGACCCCCTCCCGGCAACCGAAGCACATGATCGGCCGCCCTAGCGCGGCGTTATAATGCGCTCTTCGACCACAAGCACCGGATCGCGCGAAAGCGCCCGGTCGATCTTTCACTTTTCTCCGTGAGTGTAACCCGGCGGCGCCGGTGGGCGCGGCTGGCAGGGTGGACCGATACACGCACGAGCGGGCAGGCCGGGACGCCGCGGCGTTCCACCGCGGCGGCGTGACTGAGCGAGGCTGCAATGCGAACCACGTTGGTCTGTGGCCTGACGGCCATTTTGCTGCTCGCGATTCCGCGCGCCGATGCACAGTGCGGCGAGTGGGCGCCGGGATTCGGAACGCGCGGGACGGAGATTTCGGCGGCTGCGGGCGCGCAGATTGTGTACGACGACGGATCGGGCGCGCGGCTTCTGATTGGCGGCCAGTTCATGACGGCCGGCGGAATCGTCGTCAATCACCTGGCGACTTGGAACGGGGCAAGTTGGTCGACGATCGGCGGCGGCGTGGGCGGAACGACGAGCATCGTCGAGGGCGTTCAATCGTTTGCGTCCAGCGGTACGGACCTTTACGTCGGCGGTGTGTTCGACACGGCCGGCGGCATCAGCGCGCACAACATCGCGAAGTGGAACGGCACGGCCTGGAGCGCGCTGGGAACCGGCATCTCGGGAGGACTTCGCGCAGTTGACGCCGTCGCGATCTATCAGGGCGATGTTTACGTCGGCGGGCCGTTCTCGACCGCCGGCGGCGCTCCGGCCGAAAACATCGCGCGCTGGAACGGCACGACGTGGTCGGCGCTGGGGGCCGGCACGAACGGGCAGGTCACGTCGCTGGCTGTGTTCAACGGCGAATTGTATGTCGGCGGCACATTCACGACGGCCGACGGGGTAACAGCCAACCGCATCGCGCGCTGGAATGGGACCAGTTTTTCGCCGGTCGGCGACGGAACGTCGAGCAGCGGCCTCATCAATGACCTGATCGTGCATGACAACGCCTTGTACGCGACCGGCACATTTACGGCCCTGGGCGGCGTGCCGATGAATCGAATCGGCCGCTGGGACGGCGTCGCCTGGTCCCCGCTTGGCGCCGGGCTGAATAACCCGGCCTACTCGCTGGCGGTTCACGATGCGCAACTGCACGTCGCAGGCTCGTTTACGACAGCCGGAGGGATCAGCGCTCCGTTTGTGGCGCGCTGGACCGGAACCGACTGGCAACCCATGGGCGGGGGAACGGATCGGGCCGTGCTCGCGCTGGCCAGCTTTGGCAACCAACTGTACGTATTCGGGGATCTTTTTCAGATCGGCGGCGAAAGTGTTCATCGCTGCGCCCGCTGGGATGGCGCCAACTGGACCGCCCTGCCCGACGGGCCGGGCGGGCAGGGGATGCGCTCGCCGGTCGAGGCGCTGGCGCACTTTCGCGGCGACCTGATCGCCGCGGGTCAGTTTGAGCGAGCCGGCCCGACGGATGCGGCGCGCATCGCCCGCTGGACAGGTTCCGAGTGGGCTGCGCTCGGTTCGGGCATCAGCGGAACTGTGAAGGCCGCGTTCGAACTCGATGACGTGCTTTACGCGGGCGGGCAGTTCCTCACCGCCGGCGGACAATCGGCGTCGCTCATCGCGCAATGGAACGGAACTACGTGGGCGGCGGTTGGGGACGGCCTGCGGCGCGTGCCGTCCACCGGTCAGGCCGTGAACGCCCTCACGTCTTACCGGGGCGAGCTGATTGCGGGCGGAAACTTCACTCACTCCGCCGATACGGCCACTGGCGCGATCGCGCGCTGGAACGGGTCGGCGTGGGAGCCGATTGGCGGCGGCGTGGAGAATGTGGTCAACGCGCTGGCGGTCTACAACGACGAGCTCTACGCCGCCGGCATTACGACGGCCGGCGGCGCGCCGGTCAACAACATCGCCAAATGGAATGGCACAAGCTGGTCGAGCGTCGGCACGGGAATGAACAGCACGGTGAACGCCCTGGCGGTTTTCGGCAACGATCTGTACGCGGCCGGCAGCTTCACCACCGCCGGCGGCAACCCGGCCAGCCACATCGCTCGCTGGGACGGGACGGCCTGGTCGCCGTTGGGCAGCGGCACGAACCGCACAAACATCCGCTCGCTGGGCGTTTACCACGGGGCGCTTTACGCCAGCGGCGACTTCACCAGCGCCGGCGGAGTCAGCGCGCGCGGCATCGCCCGCTGGAACGGCGCGGCGTGGTCGAGCGTGGCCGGCGGATTCGAAACAAATGGCGGCGCCTATTCGCTTGTCGAGCACGAAGGCGCGCTGATGGCGGGCGGCTGGTTCGGCGTGGCGGGAAATCAGGCTTCGTCATTCGTTGGCCAATACACCGCGGCCAGCGGGCGCATCTACGTAAACCGCGCCGCACCCGCAGGTGGCAATGGGACGAGCTGGGCCACGGCGTATCAGCACCTGACGGACGGCCTGGCGTCGGCGGCAAATGGCTGCGGCGATGAGCTCTGGGTCGCGGCGGGGACGTATCGGCCGGACGAGTCGGCTGCGAACCCGAGCGGCACGGGCGATCGCAGCGCGTCCTTCCGCATGACAAGCGGTGTGGCAATCTACGGCGCATTCGCGGGAACCGAGACCGACCTGAGTCAGCGCGATTCGGCCAACGTCACGATTCTCAGCGGCGACCTCAACGGCGACGACGGAGCCAACTTCGCCAATTACAGCGACAACAGCTACCACGTCGTGACCGCGGGCGGCGTCGACTCGACAGCGCTGCTCGACCTCGTCACCGTGCGCGGCGGAAACGCCGACGGCGCCGCGGCCGCCAGCCTCGGCGGCGGGCTGTACGCGCTCGATGGCAGCCCGACACTGCGAAACTGCATCTTTCTGGAGAACCGCGCGGCCAGCGGCGGCGCCATGTACTTCGCCGGGTTCAGCGGCCCGGCACTCGACTCGCTGCAAGTGTCGCGCAATGCGGCGACGAGTGATTCTGCCGGCGTGCATGTTCTAGGCAATAACGGCGGCCCCTACGCCGACGTCCTGCTCCTGCGCTGCATCTTCGCAGGGAACAGCGCGCCGCCGACGGCGACCGGAGCAGGCGGCGGGCTGGCGCTGGCCTCGTGCAACGCGCGCGTGCTGTACTGCCTGTTTCAGGATAACGCGGCCGCGCGCGGCGCCGGCGCGATATTGAGCGCGGGCGGGTCGATGAGCGTGCTGGGCTCGACGTTTGTGCGAAACGTCGCCAGCGCCCCATCGACATTCTGCAGCGGCGGCGGGTTGCGGATCACGAATCTGAGCAACGCAACCGTGCAGAATTGCGTCTTCGAGGGCAACCGCGCGACGAACGGCGTTGATGGCGCTGGCGGCGGCCTGATCGTTTCGAATGACTCGAGTTCCACCGCGCTGGGCAACCTGATTTTCGTCGGCAACGTCGCCGAACGCGGCGGGGCGCTTCATACACAGAACACCGGCACGCAATTGCGAAACATCACCGCCGCATCGAACGTCGCCACGCAACTCGGCGGCGGATTCTATCTTGGCGCGACCGGCGGCAACGCTTCGCCGGCCAACTGCATTTTGTGGGGCAATTCCGACTCGTCCGGATTGGGCGCCACGTCGCAGATCGCGGCGATCGGCTCGCCGACGACGGCACACTACTGCCTGGCGCAGGGCGGGTATGCCGGGAGCGGCAACGTCGATGCCGATCCGCTATTCAAGCGAAATCCAAATCCCGGCGCCGACGGCCAATGGGACGGCGTGAACGACGACTACGGCGATGTGCGCGTGCGGGCCGATTCGCCGGCCATCGACGCCGGAGACAATGCGACCGTTCCGACCGATCGGCTCGACATCAACAACAACGGAAACACGACCGAGCCGATCGGCTACGACGTCGGCAACCGCGAGCGCTTCCGCGAGATCGTCACTGCGCCCAACTCCGGCGCCGGCACGGCGCCGCTTACGGACATCGGAGCGTGGGAGAGCCTGGCCGGGCCGATCCTGGTGGACAACACGCCGAGCGGGGCGTGGCTGCAATCGACGGACTCGTTGCAGGGCGCGCTGACGTTCGCGCGATCGTACGCGGACGAAGCGAACGAGATCTGGGTCGCGGCCGGCACGTACAAACCGGACTATCACCCAAGCGTGATCGCGCCGGGCGACCGCGGCGCGAGTTTCGCGCTCGTCGACGGCGTCGGCGTGTACGGCGGTTTCGCCGGAAATGAGACCGAGCGCGATCAGCGCGACATCCAGAGCAACACGACGATTCTGAGCGGCGACCTGGCGGGCGACGACAATCCCGCCCAGTTTCCAAATGGCGCTTCCCAGCAGGACAACAGCCGGCACGTCGTCACCGGCAGCGGTGCGGCGGCGACGGCATCGCTCGACGGCTTTTTCATTGAGGGCGGAAACGCAAATGGCGTGGGCTGGCCGGACGGCGGGGGCGGCGGTTTGTACGTCGACGCCGGAAGCCCGACGCTGCGGCGCTGCTGGCTGCGGATGAATTCCAGCAGCGGCGCCGGTGCTGTAGAGGGCGGCGGAGGTGGAACGTACCTGCGCGGCGGAGCTGCGCCGACGTTTGTCGATTGCGTCTGGGAACGCAACATCGCCGCGGGCGTGAACGCGGGAGGCGGCGCGCTGTACGTGCGATCGAGTTCGCCACGTTGCTACAACGCGCGATTCTTCGGCAACTCGGCCTACGCCGGCGGCGGGGTCAATGCCGTGTCGGCCGGGGCAGGGACGGTCTTTGTGAACTGCTTGTGGAGCGGGAATCTGGGAACCATGCAGGGCGGCGCGCTCGATCTCGGCAGCAGCAGCCCGGACCTCATCAACTGCACGCTGGCCGGCAACGTGGCCGGCGTTGTGGGAGGCGGGGGCGTGTTTACTTCCTCCGGCTCGCCGAAGCTCCGGAACTGCATTCTGTGGGGGAACACCGATACTTCGGCCGGCACGGATGTCGAGCAAGCGCAGTTGTACGTTTTCGCCGGCGGAGCCACGCTGACGCGCTGCGACGTCCAGGGATTGGCGAGCTATGCCGGCGACGGCAACATCGGCGTTGACCCGCGATTCGCTGACGCCGCTGGATCCGACAGCAGCGTCGGAACGCCGGACGATGATCTGCGTCTCCGATCCGGCTCACCCGCCGCGGACGCGGGAGATAACAGTCGCGTACCCGCCGACACGGCCGATCTCGATGGCGACGCCAACACGGCCGAGCCGACGCCGCTCGATCTGGCCGGCGCGGCGCGATTCTCCAATGGCCCCTGCTCGCCGAACACGGGCGTGGGCGCGCCGCCGATTGTGGACATGGGCGCGTACGAGACGCAGGGCTCGACGCCCGCCGCTTCCGGCTCTATTGCGTTCGTGCGCGCCGGCGCGACCGGGCTTAACGACGGCACAAGCTGGGCGAACGCATTCGCCGAGCTGCGCGACGCGCTTTGCGCCGCGGGCGACAACCCATCGATCACTGAAATCTGGACCGCCGCCGGCACATACACGCCGACGGACGACGGCGATCGGACGCGGGCGTTCGCTCTGGTCGACAACGTGGCGCTCTACGGCGGTTTCGCCGGAACCGAGACGCAGCGCGAACAGCGCGACCCGGCGGCGAATGCGACGATTCTCAGTGGCGACCTGAACGGCGACGACGGACCGGCGCCGTTCGACCCCGCGCAGGCGCCGCCGCCCGCCTGGGCCGAGAATTCTTACCACGTCGTCGTCGCGGACGGCGCCGTCGGCGCGGTGCTCGACGGCGTCGTCATCCGGCACGGCAACGCGAACGGCCCCGGCGTGGACGTGTACGACCCGCTGCGCAGCGGCGGCGGCATTTCCGCGCGCAGCGACGGCAGCGCGACCATTCGCAACTGCCGGATTGTGGAGAACAATGCCGACGGCGTCGGCGGCGGGCTGAACCTGGCCAAGCCCGCGCCGTCGCAATTCAGCGATTGGGTGATGGAAGATTGCGCGGTCGAGCGAAATCGCGCCGTCACCGCCGGAGCCGCGATCGGCAACATCGATTACTGGCATTTGCAGGCGACGGGCTGCACTTTTGCCGACAACTACTCATACGTGCTCGCCGGCGCGATCAGCGGAAACTCCAAGGCGTGGGCGGATTTCCGCGCCTGCACGTTCGCTCGCAACACCGGGCGGGCCGGCGGCGCGATCCACTGGAACAGCCAGGACGAGCTGACGGTTTCCGATTGCCGCTTCGAGGACAACCGCACGTCCGCCGCCGACGGTCACGGCGGCGCCGTCTATTTCACGCGCTCCATCGCCACGCTCGTCAACTGCGAGTTCTTCCGCAACTCGGCCGGCGAAGACGGCGGCGCGCTGGCGGTCTCGGGATACACACCGCAATTCCTTACCACGCTGACGCTCGCGAACTGCACCTTTGTCGGAAACTCGTCGGCGTCCGGCGGCGCGATCAGTTGCGTCGGAACCGACAACGGCGGCGCGGTCGCCATCGCGAATTGCACGCTCGTCGACAACCGTGCCACGATCGCCGGAGGCGGCATTTGGCTCGCCGCCGGGACATTCCCCGGCAGTAGCCCGACCATCGCCAACTGCGTCCTCTGGAACAACGTCGACGCCGGCGGGATCGATGCCTCCGCGCAGATTCACGTGGCGGCCGGTTCGCCGGCCGTGTCCTACTGCGACATTCTGGGCGGATACGCCGGCGGCACGAACATCATCGACTTCGATCCGCGCTTCGTCCGAAGCCCCAGCCCGGGCGGCGACGGCAACTGGGACGGCGTCGATGATGACTACGGCGACCTGCGGCTCGGCTTCCACTCTCCGGCCGCCGACAGCGGCAATCTCAGCGCGCTGCCCGTGGATACGATTGACCTCGACGGCGACGCGAACACCAGCGAGCGGATTCCGTTCGACCTGGCCGGCGCGCCGCGCGCCGTGAATGATCCGTGCGCAACCAACAGCGGCGCCGGAGCGCCGCCGATCGATGTCGGCGCATACGAACGTCAGCCAGCCGTGCCGCAGCCGACCCTTTACGTCCGCGAGAACGCGGACGGCGCGAATGACGGCTCTTCGTGGCGGGATGCCTTCCATCGGCTCGATGAAGCGCTTTGCGTCGCGAGCGGCAGCGGCGGCGCCGTCCGCGAAATCTGGGTCGCGGCGGGCGTTTACGCGCCGCGGCCGCAGTGGACGACTCCGCCGCGCGAGGCGAGCTTCGCGCTTGTGGACGGCGTCGCGGTCTACGGCGGTTTTGTTGGCGACGAGACCTCGGCGGACGAGCGCCGCCCGCAGGACAACGAGACGATTCTCAGCGGCGATCGCGCCGCGCCGACCGACGACCCCGGCGAATTCCCCGCCGGGACGAGCTATGACGACAACTTGTATCACGTGGTCGTGGCGACGAACGTCGCGGAAACCACGACGCTCGACGGTTTCCTCATTCGCGGCGGGAACGCCGACGGGCCGGGCGGCGCGGCGCTCGGCGATCTGGGCGGCGGATTGCTGTTGAACACGGCAAGCCCGCTGGTGCGCGCCTGCCGGTTCGAGAACAACCAGGCCGCCACCGGCGGCGGCGGCGTGGGCACGGCGTTCCTCTCTCGCGCGCGGTTCGAAAACTGCGAATTCCGCTCCAACTTTGCGTTCGACGCGGGCGCGGCGTGGCTGCGCATGGCGCTGGGCGGCAGGCCCGTGATGCGCGACTGCCGGTTCGAGGGCAACTCGGCCGCGCACTTCGGCGGCGCGGTCACCATCCAAAGCAGCTTTGCGCAGACGGCGCAGCTCGTCGGCTGCACGTTTGTCGCGAATCGCGCCGACTGGGGCGGCGGCGTGATGCAAAGCGGCGCGGCGCGCGGCGAACTCGTCAACTGCGTGTTCGCCGGCAACGTCGCGACCGCCAACGGCGGCGGCGCGGCCTTCAACGGCGGCTCGGCCGCACTCGCCAACTGCGCGTTCGTCGGCAACCGCCTCGAAGACAACGGCGACGGAAGCATCGAAGTCGGCGCGGGAATGTACAACAACGTCGCGCAGACGGTAATCAGCAACTGCACCTTCGCCGCCAACGACGCGACAATCAGCGGCGCGCAAGGCGGCGGGCTCTACACCGCGACGTCCAATCCGACGATCAACAACTCCATTTTCTGGGCAAACGCCATCAGCAGCGGAACCGGGAGCGCCGCGCAGATTCGCGTCGCCAGCGGCACGCCCGCCGTCGCCTATTGCGTCGTGCAGGGCGGATTCGCCGGCGGCGCGAACATCCTCGACGCCGATCCGCTCTTCGCCCGAAACCCAGGCAACGGCGGCGACCGCTGGGGCGACGACCCGGAAACCGTGGGCGTCGACGAGGGCGCCAACGACGATTACGGCGACCTGCGCCTGCAGCGCGCCGCCGAGGGAATGCCCAGTACGGGCTCGCCGGCCATCGACTCGGGCGATAACGGGCGTATTCCGACCGACGTCGGCGACGTGGATTGCGACGGCAACACGCTCGAATCGCTCCCCTTCGACCTGAGCGGCGCGCCGCGGCGCTACGACGACCTGCGCACCGACGCCGGCGCAGGCAGCCCACCGATCATCGATCGCGGCGCCTACGAAGGCGGACCGCTCACCGGCGCAAAGCTCTACGTCAATGCCTCCGCGCCGCCGAACGGCGACGGCCAATCCTGGGCGACGGCTTATCAGCACGTCGCGCAGGCGCTCGAGTATGCGGCCGCGGGCGGATGCGGCGCGCTGGAAGTCTGGGTGGCGCGCGGGACGTACATGCCCGACGGCGGGCGCGTCCCGTTCGGCGGAAGCCGCATCGGGGGAAGCGGCGATCGCAGCGCGACGTTCCGGCTTCACACCGCCGTCGTGCTCTACGGCGGCTTCGCGGGCGGCGAGACCTCCACCGGCCAGCGCGACATCGTCGCCAATGCCACCATCCTCAGCGGCGACCTTGCCGGCAACGGACCGACGCAGATCGACGACGACAGCTTCCACGTCGTCACCGGTACGGACACGACCGCGCTGGCGATTCTCGACGGCTTCACGATCCGCGGCGGAAACGCCGACGACGGCCTCCCCGGCGGCGGCTTTGTGTCGCTGGCCGGCGGACCGTTGCTGCGAAACTGCGCCATCGAACAGGGCGACGGCGCCTGCGCCGGCGCGCTGGCCGTCAGCGGCGGACGCATCGCGGCCGAATCGCTTCGCATCCGCAACAGCGCGTCGGACGAAGGCGCCGCGGCCGCGATCTCGCAGGGGGCCGTCGATCTGCCCGGCGATTTCATCCTCGAAAACGGCCGGCTCGACGTATTTGGCGCGAGCTTTGCCGGGGCGGGCGATCTGCGCATCGAATCCGCCGCACTGCTGCGCGTGAAAGCGGCGTCGGCCTGCGGCGCGGAGACGGTCCGCAGCGCGTCGGCCGACCTGCCGCCTACGGAAGTCTATGTCCCCAGCGAAATCCAGCCACCCACGCCCGCGCGCTGGCAGATTCTCAATGCTCAGCTTCACGACATCGTGCTCGCCGGCCAGACGCACCGCTGGTACATCGCCCCGGCCGACGGTCCGCCCGCGACGCTCGATTGGACGGACAGCCTGATCGCGGCCGACCTGAGCACCATCGCGGGCCGGGCGGACGCGCGCTTTCACGGCGGGGGCACGCTCCGCCTGACGGGCCGCGTGTATGAGGGCCCGACGGTGGCGAGCCGGCTCGTGCTCGACGGCGAATTGCTGGTCGCTACGGTCGGCGAGTTTCGCGTGCAGGAGACGGCGGACAATTCCAACCTGCTCACGTTTGTCGAGCGGCCGGCGATCGTCCCGACGGGCGGCCTGCTCGTGTCGAACACGGAGGGGCTGGTCCTGACCGGCGGACAGGTGCTGAGCATGGCGCCGACGGCGGCGCTTCAGGACGGCGGAAACGTCGCCGAATTCTTCGACGGCGTGATTATCGAGTTGAGCGCGTCGGCGGCGCTGGCGCTCGAACCCATTCGCCCGCCGAGCAGCGAAACGGCGCTGGCCAGCGACGTGCGCGGCACGGGCTCGATCGAGATCGAGCGCGGCGCGACGCTGGCGCTGGTCGGCGACGCCACGTTGAATCTGTCGGGATTGCCCGACGAATTCTGCCAGCCGGAGGATGCGCCGGCGGCTTCGCAGGTGCAGGTCGACGGAACGCTGATTGTCCGCGAACGGGCGCAGGTTCGCAGCACGCGCATCGGCGTCAACGGCGTGCAGCTCGATGACGTGGCCGAGATCGCCCACAACGACATCCGCCTGCTCGAAGCCTCGCCCGGCTTCGGCGGACAGTTCTTCGCCAGCGACCAGGCCCAGGTGGTCTGCAACGTCATTCGCTCGCAGGGCGACCGCTACCTCGACCTCGATCCCGACCCTTCCGACGGGAGGCAGCCGTTCATCGCGAACAACCGCATCTACGTGCAGATCACGCAGGGCGTCGGCGCGGATCAGGGCGAAATGCTGGAGCTGCGCTCGCCGGACTACGACAACGCCGTCGCCGGCGGGCACTCCGGCGCGTATCTGCTCGGCGGCAGCGCCGGCTACTCGGACACCTGGGCGCTGGAGGAGTTGGAGATCCTCTCCGACGCGAAGTGCAACCTGACGAATCGCCAGGGCTTCGACTTCACGCCAACAATCAGCACGCCCGAGGCGCTTTACGTCAAACGGCTGCGGCTGCATGACGACGCGGTGCTCAACACCGGCCTCCAGCGCGTCTACTACCAATCGCTGGTCGACGCCTCCGGCGCCGCGCTCGTCCGCGACCCGGACCACCCAGCCGCCCCGATGGCCAACGGCAGCCGAATCGTCGACGCACCCGTGCTCGGCTTCTCGCTCAAGGTGATCCGCATGGAGTCGCAGGCCGAATTCGACGTGCGCGTGCAGTCGCGCACGCTGGACCCGGCCGACCCGAACCCGCCTGCTCCCGCGCAGCCCACGCACTACGGCTCCGTCGCGCGCATCACGACCAACCCCGAGGGACCGGAGCAGATTCCCCCGGGCGCCGGCGGCGTGATGGAGCTGCGCACGCGGGCGCTGCCGTCCGCGGGACAGTCGCCGCCGCCGGTCTTCGCCTCCTCTGTAACCGCTCAGGGCGCATTCGCCCGCGCGGCCGAGGAGGAGATCATCGTCGCGTTCGACTATCTCTTCGTGGCCGATCCGGCAAACCCGAGCGGCGCCGGGGCCGAGCTGACCGTCTATCTGAGCGATCAGCCCGCGCCAGACCCCGCTCCGGGCGCGTGCAACACCACAATTTGCAACGGCGATTACTGCGAAGTCGCGCGCATCCGCCCCCCCACCGGCGATCGGGCCGGCGCCGTGGGCAGCGGCCGCCTCGCGTCCTTCTTCGGCCGCTTCCCGCGCGGCGCGCTCAACTTTACGCGCGGCACATATGTAGCCTTGCGGCTGTGCGGCCAGAACACCAGAGTCTGGATCGACAACTGGGATCCGCAGATCAATTGCTCCACCAGCCAATGCGGCAGCTTCGACAACGACCTCGACCTCGACAACGTGGACTTCCTCTACGTCGTCGCCGAGTACGGCCAATCTCTGGACTTCCACGACAACGCCACGCGCAAGTGGTGCCTCGACTCGTCGCTGAGCAGCGACAATTACATTGACGTCGGCGACCTGCTGAGCTGGGACGCCGTCCTCAACGGTGGATTTGCCTTCGCTCTGTGCAACGGAGACCAACCGGGGCCCGACGGCGGCGGTCTGGCCGGCGGAGGCGGTACGCCCGTCTCCCTGCCCGAAGAGCGCTTCGTCGTGGCCGGCAAGCCCGGCGGTCCGCCCGACGGCGACGGACTGCTACAAGAGGACATTCTGGCTTTCGCGTCGGAGAGCGGCGGCGCGCTAAGCTGCGCCGAGCCGCCCGCGCGCCCCGCCAGCGCCCCCGGCTTCTATGGCATCCGCGGAAACGGCCGGCTGCTGACCGACTCGCTCGGCCGCGTGCATCAGATTCACGCGACGCAGGGCGTCATCCGCCTCGACAATGCAGACGTGGTCGTGCCCGGCCGCAGCGTTCCGTTCGGAGCGAATCAGGTGCATGTCGGCTTCCAGTTCCAGTTCGGCCGCATCACCAGCATTCCGATCACCGACGCGGTGTTCCATCCGACCGATCCCGACGTGATCTATGTCGTGCCGGTCTACGTCACGCCGCCATCCGGGCCGAGCTATCGCGCCGCGGCCAAGCTGCGCCTGGACGTAGGAAACCCGAGCAGCCCGTTCACGGTCGAGCATCTCTACGGCGCCGATCCTTCGAGCGACGAATGCGTCAATTGCGAACCGCCCGAGGTGTCAGAGTGCGACGTGCAGCGGCTGCGCGAAATCGAGATCGATGCGGCCGGCCAGACGCTCTTCGTGCTCTCGGCCAAGGCGGACAACGACAATGATTGGCTGCTGATCTATGACGAAGACGGTCCGCAGGCGGGCGGTCCGCGCGTATTGCTCACTTCGCTCGACGAGGCGCTGACGTCGCCCAGCGCGCTGCGCTACCGGCCGGCCGGAGGCGGCCAGCCGGAGAGCCTGTTCGTGACGTCCGCCACAAATGCCAGAAACGTCTCGGACACGCGCGTTTACCGACTGGACATTTCGCGCGGCGCACAGGTCGGCGTCTCGCTGGCCGCGACGACGGTGGTGAACAACATGCGCTTTGCCGTCGATCTGGCCGTGCGGCCGAATTCGCCGGACGTGTGGGCGCTGGGGATGACCGCCCCGCCGCTGTGCGACTGCATGACGGGCGACCCCGGCGACCCATGCTGCTTTACGTATTGCGACGTGAGCGAGGGCGGATGCCAGAATTGGGATCTATTCACCACGCCGACGATCGCGCGCATCCGCCCGGGCCAGACGAGCGTGTCGGCCGCGGACTTTGCGTGCGGAAATCTGGCATTGCCGGTTTCGCTGTTGTGGCATCCGGCGGTGGGACTCCCGGCCGACATGAACTGCGACGGCCTGGTCGACAATGGCGACATCGACGCCTTCGTTCTGGCATTGCTCGACCGCGGCGCCTACGAATCGGCGTTTCCGACCTGCCGTTATGAAAACGGCGACGTCAACGCCGACGGCTTCGTCGACAACGGCGACATCGACGCATTTGTCCAATGCCTGCTGGGCGGGGGATGCGAATAGACGGGCGACCGCGAATCGCGCACCGGCCGCGAGAAACGCGAAAGATGCTCTTGATTCGAGTCGCGGGAATCGACTAGCCTCGCAGAATGACGACGCAGGCCGGCGCAGTCGCCGCCGCCGCACGCGTTGTGCCGGCGCTGCCGGTCGTTTCCATCACAATCGTCACAGCAAGGAGGAACGAAGATGCACTTCTCCGATTCGCCGTTTTCGACCCGCGCCATTCTGCGCACGACCATTCGCGCCCTGCCGCTTGTCCTGTTCGCCATGAGCGGCGGACCCGCCCCGGCCCAGGTCGCCAGCGCCCTCGTCCGCGAAGGCGCGCAGATGCCCGGCGGAGAGGCCTTCGGCGTGATCAGCGCCATCAACAACTCCGCCGCAAATCACGTCGGCGGCTACGCCTTCACCATTAACACGGCCGACAGCCTGAGCCACGTCTGGGGCAGCGCCGCCGGCGGCCCCGGCGCGCCGCTTCAGACCGAAGGCGTCATCGGCGATGTCACGCAGACTTCGTTCGAAACGTTTTTCGGCCTGGCCGACGACGGAACCGCCGCGTACAGCCCGCTTTGCACGCGCGACACATTTACCGGGCTCGACGCCGTCTTCGCCGGCGACGCGCTGATCTCCATCGAGCGCGACCCGGTGCCGAACATGCCCGGACAGTTCTGGTCGTTCGGCAGCCGGCCGAGCATCAGCGCCGCCGGCGTGCCCGTCTGGGTCGGCGGCATCACCTCAACGCAGGGCGGCTCGACGCAGAATCGCGGCATGTTTTCCGGAGCGGCGGCCGACGTTCTGCTGCTCGGCGGCCAGACTCCGCCAGATCTGCCGTTCCCGCTTGTGACGTCGACGATGAGCTTCGACTTCCGCATTTCCGCGAATGGCCAGAACTGGATCATCGACGCGCAGATGAGCAGCGGCTCGACCACGAACGACACCGCGGTCGTGATGAACGGGAGCGGTCTGATTCTCGACTCCGTTCTGGTGCGCGAGGGCAACGTTGTGCCCGCGTCGGTCGGCGGCGTCGGCGGCGAGGCGTGGCAGGGCTGGGGCTTCTTCGGAATCAACAACGCCGGCGACTACTTCTTCACCGGAGACACCAGTGCGGCGACCGCGTCGGACCTGTTCATCCTGAAAAACGGGCAGTTCATCGTTCGCGAGGGCGGAACGGTCGACGGCCACACGATCGGCGCGACGATGGTCGGCGCGTACATGAACGAGGACGCCGACCTGGCCTACATCGTGCAAGCCAACCCCGGTACGGGTCTGCGCGAAACGCTTTTTTTCAACGGCACAAAGGTGCTTGCGGTCGGCGACGCGGTCGATCTGGACAACGACGGCGTGGTCGAGCCGGGATCGGTGCTTTCCGACTTCACAGGCATCACAGCGCTGACGATGGGCGATCGCCAGGGCGGGGAAGTCGCGCTGTACTTCACGGCCGACGTGGACACGCTCGGCACGCCGTCGCTGACGGACGACACGGAGGGCGGCTTCGAGCTTGTGCTGCGCGTCGCGCTGCCCGCCGACATGAATTGCGACGGCCTGGTCGACAACGGCGACATCGACGCATTCGTCCTGGCGCTGACCGACCCGGCCGGCTACGTCGCGACGTATCCGGATTGCAGCATCGAGAACGGCGACACGAACGGCGACGGCAGCACGGACAACGGGGACATCGACAGTTTCGTGCAGTGTTTGCTGAATGGCGGGTGCGTTTGAGACTGGTGATTCGCGCGAGATAGTCAGGCGGCGCGGGCTCGCGAACAGGGCGGCGGGGCGCCGCTGTTATCGCGCACCACCGATCGATGCGCAGCGGGCCCATACACTCCGGCGGCTGCGAATGACGAATTCGAATCGCCGATTGCCGGCGGCGAAATCTCGCCGGCCTGAGCGCGCCCGCCGGCCCTTGCGGTCGGGTATGATGGCTGCGCGGAGCGACACGTTGCGCCTTGTGTCATGGCCCGAAGTGTGCCGCGCGGGCTACGCCCGTGTGTCGCGCGCGGCACACGTAGCCGCGGCGCCACACGTAAGTCTCGCGGCGTCCGCAGCCGCCGGATGCTGGCCGACAGGCTCGAGGAAGGCTGCAACGTAGTTCCACCCCGACCGGGAGCTGTTGATGCGCCCAAGATCGCGCAAGACCCGTTTGCTCATCCTCGCCGCGACGTTTCCGCTGCTCCAGGCCGTGGGCGGCGGACATGTCGACTGCATCGACCGCGCCGGCGACGCGCTCGTGTTCGAGACGATCAACGTGCTGGGCGACTACCTCGTCCAACTGGCGCAGGACGATCTCGGCCTCAACGAACCGC
>CAZHIE010000003.1:44545-49260 GCA_964532435.1 uncultured Planctomycetales bacterium | reverse complement strand
ACCACCGAGCAGCCGTCGATCGCCGTCGCGCTGCCCGTGGCCGATGGGTCGGTCGAGCCGCCGCATTCGACCGTGGCGTCGACCGGAATCGTGATCTGCGGCGCTTCGGCGTCGGCGACGGTGATGATCTGTGTCGCGGTGGACGTGTTGTCGCAGTCGTCCGTCGCGGTCCAGGTGCGCACGATCGTGAAATTCGCCGCGCAGTTCCCCGGCACGACCGCGTCGGAGTACGTCACGACCGGCGACGGGTCGCACGCATCGACAGCGGTCGCCATGCCCGTGCTGCCCGGCTCGATCGCGCCGGCGCAGCCGACGGATTCATCCGCCGGCACGCTGAGCGTCGGACCGGTGTCGTCCACGACCGTGATCGTCTGAGCCAGCGAGACGCTGTTGCCGCAGGCGTCGGTCGCGGTCCACGTTCGCGTGATGACGCTCTCGGCCGCACAGCCGCCGGCCGCGACCGAATCCGCGTACGTCACGGACGGGTTGGCGTCGCAGGCGTCCACGGCGGTCGCCGCGCCGGTGCTGGCCGGGTCGGTCGATTCGCCGCAGGTAACGGTCGCGTCGGGCGGGATGGACAGCGTCGCGAGGTTGTTGTCGGCGACGGAGATGATCTGGTCGGCCGAAGCGCTGTTTCCGCAGGCGTCGGTGGCGGTCCAGGTGCGCGTGATGACGCGCTGGTTGGCGCAACTGCCGGGGGTCTCGACGTCCGTGTAGCTGATGCTGGGCGTCGGGCCGCACGCGTCGGTCGCGGTGGCGACGCCGGTGTTGGCCGGATCGGTCGAGTCGACGCACTGAATGCCGACGTCGGCCGGAGCGGTGACGATCGGATCGGTCGTGTCCACCACGTAGATCTGCTGATCGCAACTGGCCGAAGACGAGCCGTTGGTCGCGGTCCAGGTGCGCGTGATCTGATACGCGTTGCCGCAGGTCGGCGTCGGCGCCGAATCGGCGTACGACGTCGTCACGGTTCCGCAGCCGGTCGCGACCGGCTCGCCGGTCATCGACGGGCTGAGCGAGCCGGGGCACTCGACGGTTGCGTCGGGCGGGCAGGTGATTTCGACGTCGCCGCCCGCGGTCGTCACGTGCGCGACATAGATGCCGGCCGAGCCGGCGCCGTTGTCGAACACGGCGGTGAACGCCACGTCGTTAATCGCGTTGATGGAGCGATAGCGGCCGTGGCGCACATCGGCGTCGTCATAGAGCCGCAGTTCGGCGGGCAGCCCGCTTGCGAAGGGCGCCTGTTCCGCGGCGAGCAGGTTGGGGAAGGCGGGGCTGTCGTTCGTGTCTACCAGGTTGAATAGCGTGCCGGAGCAGGCTTCGTGGAAATAGAGGCCGCGGCGCGTCGCGCTATCGACGAAGGTTCCGAGCGCGACGCTGTTGCCGAGGGCGTTGATCGCGGCGGCGCGGGTGAAAAACGCGCTTCCGGTCGTCGCGAATGGGACGGACTCTCCGGGCACGATCAGCGCCGCGGCGTTGCTGACGATGCGCTCGAGCGCGGTGGAGAGGTCGAGATCGTCGCGATAGACGCCGACGTTGCGGCTCGCGTCGGTGTCCGTCGCGTGAAACGTGACGAAGCCGGCGTTGCTGAGCACGCCGCCGACGAGCGTGGCGAAGCTGGTGGCGGGCTTGAACGGCACGCTGGCGCCGCCGAACGCGAGCAGGATGTTGTCGACGACCCGCGCGGTAGGGGCGGCGGGAATCACGCCGCGGAAGATCGCCTGGTTCGTGTTCGGCGAGCTGTTCGTGGTCGTGCCGGTAAACGTGTGCGAAAACACGTATTGCCCGGCGTCGTTCACGTCGACCGGGCCGAAGACGGACGTGAGCGCGGGCGTGCGGCCGTCGGAGAGGGGCGGCGAGGCGATCGCCTGGCGCGCCAGGCGCGTCGGCAGCGACGCTCCCGAGACCGGCACGGTGAAGATCGCGTTTCGCAGCGAGGGCGTCAGGCCGGCCTCGAAGACAATGTCTCCGCCGTTGTTCATCGCGGGCGGGCGCAGCGTGGCCAGGCTGCTGAATGTCTGGCCGGGCTCGTTCGTCACGCCGGTGAGCGCGACGGTGTCGGCCAGTCGGACGAGAGGCGTAAGCAGGATGCCGCTTGTGTCGCAGCCGAAGAGTCCCTGAAACGGCGTCGCTCCGGCGCCCCACTGGCCGATGAACGCGACGTCGCCGGCGTCGTTGAGGCAGATGAGCGTCTGGAGTCCGGCGTCGGAGAAGCCGCGATCGAAGACCTGTCCGGCAACGCCGGGGACGGCGGTAAACCCGTCGGCGATGCGCGCGAGCGAGACGGTGTGCGTGGGCGGGCAGCCGGTGACGCGCGCGACGTAGATTCCCTGGCGTGCCGGGAAGCCGCCGCCGGTGAACGTCGCGCGAAAGACGATATCGCCGGCGTTGTTGAGCAGGGGCGCGTCGAAACCGGTGAAGCGCGTGCCGACCGGTCGGTCGGGCACGATGAACGTCGGCACGCCGGCGCTGATCTGCGTCGTGTCGACGACGGCGACGGGCGCGCAGCCGGCGCGCTTGTAGTAGATGCCGATCACGGTCGAGCCGCCGGGGTCGCCGGCGGCGGGGCTTTCGGCGCGAAAGGCGACGTCGCCCGCGTCGTTGATGGACGGACGGCTCAGCACGCCCGGCGAGGCGCTCGTGGAGCCCGAAAAGAGCACGCCGATGCGCCCGGGCACGGCATCGCCGGTCTTCACCACTTTCTCGAACGTGACCGCGGCCGTCGCGGCGGCGCATGCGAGGATCGGCGTCGCGAGAAGCATCGCGATTGCGCGGTTGCGAGCGCGTAGCAGACTGGTCGTGCGAACGTCAGCACTCATGTCCCTACTCCTTCAGAGGTGGTCGGAGCCGTCTTCGGGAGGGGCGCAACGGGGCGAGCAGCGCTCGTCGGCCGGCGCGTCGCAAACGCGGCGGCGATTGAAGCGGGCGTGCCACCGGCGTGTGGCCGGCTGCCCGCGCTGGGCGAACTGCGGTTTGCCAACTCGGCAGCGTTACTCGCTCGCGTGCCCCAAGATTGAACCCGATGAAGGAAATGGTAACGCGCGACACGCCCGGTAAAAAGCGCGTTCTCCCGCCGGATTGGCGCGTACGCGCCGTCGCGCGCCCGCGACGCGGGGCGCGCCGGATGTGTAACCCGCCGCTCGCGCGGTGAATCCAACGCTGCGAATCGGCGGCGCGGTGCGGTCGATTCGCGACGGCGGGTCGTCTTCGGCGGCCGGCCGATTTCTTTCGTATCACCCGAACATGGGGAGCTTGCGACATGATCTTTCGACTCAGCCTGCTGCTGGCGGGCACGCTGGCGGCGCAGTGGTGCGGCGCTGAGCCGCCGGTTGCGACGATGAAACCATCGCTCACGCTGGCCGGGGGGCGACGCGTCGTCGCCGCCGCCCTGGAGGAGGCGCGGCGACTCGCGGCGCCGGGCGGCGCCGTTGCGGTCGTCGACGCCGGCGGAAATCTCATCTGCGTCGAGCGCCTCGACGGCACATTCGCCGCGGCGCCGCGCATCAGCATCGGCAAGGCCCGCACGGCGGCCATTTTTCAGCGGCCCACGAGTGTGTTTGAGAAAGTGATCCGCGACGGGCGCACGCCGATGGTGGCACTGGAGGATTTCACGCCGCTCCAGGGCGGCGTTCCGGTCGAGCTCGACGGACAGATTGTCGGCGCCGTCGGAGTCAGCGGCGCCGCCAGCGCGCAGCAGGACGACGACATCGCGCAGGTTGCAGCGCGGGCGCTGAGCACTGGCCCCGCGCCGGCCGGCGGCGAGCGCGCGGCCATGACGGGCGCAGCGGCCGCTTCGACCGGCGACGGAGGCGTGACGTACTTCTCCGCCGACACGGTGGGGGCGGCGTTTGCGCGCGGCGCGCCGCTGGTGGACGACGGGGCCGCCGGCTACCGCATTCACGCGAGCCGGCGCGACAAGGCCGGCCTGGCCGAGGTTCACGAGGACGAAACGGACATCATTTATGTGCAGGAGGGCACGGCGACGGTCGTCACGGGCGGCGCGGCCGTCGAAGCCCGCGAGATCGCACCGGGCGAGATTCGCGGCAGTGCGATCGAGGGTGGCGAGACGCGCAAGCTCGGCGTCGGCGACGTGCTGATTGTGCCGCGCGGCGTTCCGCACTGGTTCCAGGAAGTGCCGGGGACGCTGCGGTATTACGTCGTGAAAGTGCGCTGACACTGTGGGGGGCGCGGCTGCGCTGGCCGCCATTCGGACGGTGCCGCACTGCGGTGCATCACGACCGAAATTCGTTCCGAGCGGCGGGATCCGCGCCAGATTGGTCGGATCGAGAAGAAAAATGCGGCCGAGGGCGGCTGCGGTCCATTCTCTTTTTTTTCAGCGATCGATTCAGGGAGACACCCTTGCCTTCGTTCACTACGCACTCCGAGTACCGCCGGCCGCGCATCGTGCGCGGCGCATTCGCCTGGGTCCGCAGGCTGCGCGCCGCGTTGCGCGTACTTCTCGACGCCAGCCCGCGCCTGGTGCCCGCGGCGGGATTGCTGCCTGCGGTTGTGCTTCTGGCCGTGGCCGCGCGGGGCGGGCCGCCCGTTCCGCCAAACAATCCGGACGCGATTGTCGATCTGGCGACGCCGGGCGGGCTGGCGCTCTTGCAGGCCGAATGGCGCACGTGCGACGCGCAGATCGTAGAAGTGGATTGTGCGGCGAACGCGCCGTCGACGTGCCAGCCGGGGGCGGCTGGGCTCCAGGCGGCTGGGCT
>CAZHIE010000003.1:0-44445 GCA_964532435.1 uncultured Planctomycetales bacterium | reverse complement strand
GCGGCTGGGCTACCGGGCGAGCCGAAGCGCACGCACGACGTTGTGCCGCGCGCCGGCGCGGCGGATTTTGACGATTCTCACTGGGCGCGGCTCGAACCCGACAAGCTCGAAAGCCGGCGCGGCGGCGGGCGGTTGTCATTCGTCTGGTACCGGATCGCACTGACGATTCCGGAGCGGGCCGGCGATTTCGACGCGCGCGGCTCGACCGCCGTGCTCGAGATCACGCTGGACGACTACGCCGAAATCTGGGTCGATGGAGCGCTGCCGCAGGTGATCGGCCAGTCGGGCGGCGGGCTGATCGCGGGATGGAACACGCCGAATCGGCTGGTCCTGGCGCGCGACGTGCGCCCCGGTCAGCGCATTCAGCTCGCGATCTTCGCCGCCAACGGGC
Organism: uncultured Planctomycetales bacterium; assembly: GCA_964532435.1. Classification (GTDB taxonomy): domain Bacteria; phylum Planctomycetota; class Phycisphaerae; order UBA1845; family Fen-1342; genus CAZHIE01. The sequence goes on along the minus strand of CAZHIE010000003.1, from coordinate 44,054 downwards.
CGCTCTCCGAACCGCCGGCGAATTTCGTCTGGATCCGATCGGCCACGCTGGATTTCTACCGGCCGGAGCGCTTCAGCGCTGCTCGGCCGGCGGCGCTGGAGGTAGTGCGGCTGGATGCGGCGCTGGACGCGCTGGTGCCGCCCGATGCGCCGCTGGAGCGGGTGGCCGACGGATTCGGATTTGCCGAGGGTCCGGTGTGGATTCCCGCGGCGGTGGGCGGGGCGGGCGCGCGGCCGATCGGCGATGGGTATCTGCTGTTGTCCGATCCGAATCGCAACAACATCTATCGCGTGACGCGCGACGGCGACGTGAGCGTTTATCGTGCGAAGAGCGGCTATCGCGGCGTCGACGTGGCCCGCTATCGCCAGCCCGGCTCCAACGGCCTGGCTCTCGACGGCGAGGGGCGGCTGACGATCTGCGAGCACGGCAATCGGCGCGTGACGCGCATCGAGAGGAATGGGTCGCTGACGGTATTGGCCGATCGCTACGAGGACCGGCGGCTGAACTCGCCGAACGACCTCGCGTATCGCTCCGACGGCGCGCTGTTCTTCAGCGATCCGGCGTTCGGTCTGCCGGGCGGGGCCGATGATCCCGCCCGCGAGCAGGAACACATGGGCGTGTATTGCCTGAAAGAGGGCGTGCTGCGCCAGATCGTCGGAGACCTGAATGGTCCCAACGGCGTGGCGCTCTCGCCGGACGAGCAGCGCCTCTATGTCGGAAACTGGGACGAGAAACGCAAGGTCGTGATGCGCTACGACCTGGCCGCCGATGGCCGGGCCGCGAATCCGGCGGTTCTGCTCGACCTCGGCGACGAGCCGGGCGACGAGGCGATCGACGGGCTGAAAGTGGACGAGCGCGGCAACGTATATGTTTCGGGGCCGGGCGGCGTCTGGGTGGTCTCGGCCGACGGGCGGCGCCTGGGGGTTCTGAAGTGCCCGCAATTACCGGCGAATTTCGCCTGGGGCGACGCCGACGGCCGCACGCTCTATCTCGCGGCGCGCAGCGGCGTGTATCGCCTGCGAATGAGCGTAGCCGGCGCCGGCCGCGGCGGATTCACTCAAACGAGCCGGGCCACTTCCAGCTTTCCACTTCGCCCAGCATGGATCGGTCGGTGAGATTGAAATGGAGCGGCGTCACGGCGACATAACGCTCGCGGATCGCCATCAGGTCGTTGTTGGGCGAGTGATCGTGGTCGGGCAGGCGGCCGTCGAGCCGGTAGATCGCGCGCCCGTCGGAACCGACGGACTTGAGGTAATGCTCCTGCATGTTGACCTTGCCTTGGGCGCAGCAGCGCACGCCGAGCGGCCAGCCCTGATCGAGGGCCGGAATGTTGACGTTCAGGCACATTCCGGGCGGCGGCTTGGCCGCGGCAAACTGCTGAAATACGGCCCGGGCGACTCGTCCGGCGCGGTGAAAGTCGAGCTCGTGGGAGAGTTCGAGCGAAAAGGCGATCGACGGCACGCCGAAGAACGCGCCCTCGGCCGCGCCGGCCACCGTGCCGCTGTACAGGACGTTCACGCCTGTGTTGGCGCCGTGGTTGATGCCGCTCAGCACGAAATCCGGGCGCCAGCCGAGCAGCTCGATCAGCGCCAGCTTCACGCAATCGGCCGGCCGGCCGTCGACGCTCCAGCCCCAGAATGCGTTGTTGACGTGAACGCGCTGCACCGCCATCGGCGAGAGGACGGTGATGGCATGGCCGACGGCGGATTGGGAAGTCTCCGGCGCGACGACCTCGACGTCGCCGAGGTCGCGCACGGCGTGATACAGTCCCTCAAGGCCGGCGGCGAGAATGCCGTCATCGTTGACGAGCAGGATTCGCATGGCGGCGGATTGTACCGGCGCCTGCGCCCCGCGGCGCGGCGCAGGAGCGCGGCATGAGCACGACACAATCCGGTCCCCAGGAAGGCGTGCCGCGCGAACCGCCCGAGGCGCTGCGCCGCCGGCTCGATCTGAGCGACGAGCAACTGCGGGCCGAGTGCGTGTTTCAGACCCGGCGCGTCCGCGGACCGGGCGGGCAACATCGCAACAAGACCGAGTCGGCCGTGCGGCTGCTGCACGGCCCGAGCGGGCTGGTGGCGACCGGGCAGGAGCGCCGCTCGCAGCATGAGAACGCGGCGAACGCGCTCTGGCGGCTGCGCGAGTTGATCGCGGTCACGTTCCATTGTCCGCTGCCTGCGGCGCCCGCATGGCCGGACAGCGTGAGAATCTCGGGCGGGCACTTGCGCGTGGCGCCGACGAACGCGGGGTACTTTCACGTTGTCGCGATGGCGCTGGACGCGCTGGCGGCTTTCGAGGCCCGCCCGCAGGACGCCGCGGCGTGGCTGGGCGTAAGCTCGTCGAGCCTGACGAAATTCCTCGCGGGCAGTCCGCGCGCGTGGCAGGAGACGAACCGGCTTCGGGCCGCCCACGGCAAGTCGCCGCTGCGGGATTGAGCGCTCGCGCCGCGGCCGCGCCGCGCGGCTCGTGCGGGTCAGGCGGTCGCCGCCCCCAGCACGGTCTTCACCTTGGCCGCGAGCTGTTCCGGCGAGAAGGGCTTGATCAGATAGTCGTTGGCGCCCGACTTGATCGCTTCGAGCACGCGGCCTTTTTCGGCCTCGGTGGTGACCATGATGACGGGCGTGCGCTTTCCCTCGGCCCGCAGCGCGCGGAGCGCCTCGATGCCGGTCAGCTTGGGCATGTTCCAATCGAGCAGGATCAGGTCGAACGGCTGGGCCTTGAGCATTTCCAGCGCTTCGCTGCCGTCGCCCGCTTCCGCGGTTTCGACGATGCCTGCGAGCTGAAGCGCCTTGATCACGATGCGGCGAATCGTCAGGGAGTCGTCGACCACGAGTGCCTTCATCGCGCGCACCTCAATTCGGGCAGTACGTCATTTCCATGCAGAAATCGCCGGCGTCGGAGCAGAACGGCACTTCGAGCCAGATCGAGCGGCTCGGATATTTCACCTTGTAGCCGAAGCCCTCGACGACGGTCGGCAACCCAAGCTGGAGCGGCGGATCGTGCGCGAACTTCGCCTTGGCGCAGCCGGCCACGATGTTCACCAGCTCCGAAATCGCGTCCACGACCTCGTCGTTGACGACCGCGACCGGGGCGCCGAGCATCCGGCCGGCCAGCGCCAGCGCCGTCGGCGGGGGGAAACGCAGCGCGACGACGCCGCTGAACTGCCCGCTGATTCCGATCAGCGACGTGAGCTGCTCGACGTCGCAGCGGGCCGCGTCGCTGACCTTGACGGCGTTGCGGTGCGGGCGAACGCCGAGCATCGCGGTGAACACGGTGTCGACGCTGTCGATGAACGGATTGATGTAGGAGACATCCACGCATCCGCCTCCGGCCGCAGTGCCAAGGGAATGATCGTCCGAATGCGCAGCCGAGTTTCAGAGCGATCGGGCGCGACGGCGGGGTTTCGGCGTGAGCGTCGTGCGCCGTCCCGTAATAGCCGAGTCCGGGCGACTGCGCGGCGACGTTCGCACGCGTGCCGTCGCGGATCTCCCCCAGTGGAATCAGGCAGACATTGGTTTGGGCCGCCGGATGAAATTGACACATGCCCCCGACCGATTACAATCTCTGCTCCCCAAGATCGTCTCGGCCCGCTTGCGGGCCGAGCCGGACGGTTGGGGCCGTAGCTCAATTGGTTCAGAGCGCCGCCCTGTCACGGCGGAGGTTGCGGGTTCGAGCCCCGTCGGCCTCGTTTGAAATGGAATCGCGCGCCGCGAGGCGCGGCCCCTGGCGCTCGACGGCGCCAGGACGTGTGATCGGCAGCGCCTGCCAGTCGCTCCGCACCCGCCCCAGTGCTTCCACTCTCCCAATTCTCCGCGTGCTCTGCGCCTCTGCGTGCGTTCCCGCAGTCCCGAATTGCTGCGTTCGCGCATTCCCGAATTGGCGTCCTCACTGCCCGATCATTCGCACAACGTCGCGCTCGCGCTCCGGCGGCGTCACTTTCAGCGACGTGATCTTCCCGCCCGCGATCTCGCCCTCCACGATCGTCTGACCCGGCGCATACAGCCGGAACGCCGCGTTCCACTCGGCCGGCCAGGCAGGCGCGACGAAAATGCGCTGGCCATCCGTTTGAATCAGCATCGACTGCAACGTCTTCATGAGCACGCCGCCGTGGCATTGATCCGGCGTCCAGTCGAAATTCGGCCCCCAGAACGCGGGAAATCGCTCACCCGCGTCGAAGCGGCGCGCCCGCTCCACAAGCGCCGCGCCGGCGTCGTCCGACAGCCCCAGATACGCCATGAAAATGACGTCCTGACGCCAGCCGTTGTGCCCGCGATCCTCGCGCCGCCGCAACGCCTCCAGCGCCGGCGCCAGGTCGGACGCGCCAACGGCCATCTGACGATATGGAAACACCGCATACAGCTCCGGGTTCTCCACGTTTCGCTTCGTGTCAAAGCGCTCGGCCGGCGCGAGCGTGCGCTTGCCGTCCACGTCGCGCATCGGCAGATCGGGCAGCCGCCGCTGCAAGCGTTTCCACAGCTCGCGCTCGGCCGGCGCAGCGGCGCTCTCCGGCAGGTCCAACAGTCGCTGCGTCACGGCTCGCAGGCCGGCGATCTCCGGCATCGGATTCGTGCAATCCCACCACGTCTCCAGCGCCTGAGCCGGCTGAATCACGATGCGGCCGCGCTCGTCGTCGCGGTAGTGCAGGTCGTAGAACGTCAGGATTTCGCGGCCGAACGGCAGCAGGGTTTCGCGCAGAAACGTCTGGTCGCGCGTGTGGTCGTATTCATCGAGCATCATCCAGACCAGCTCGATGCCGCCCTGCCACTCCCAGCGGTGCCAGCGGCTTTCGTTTTCGCGGCACTCGCGCTTTTCGAGCGGCGTCCAGCCATACGACTCGTTGAACGCCGCGCCCCAGAAGTAGGCGCACTCGTTGAGAAACGCGCCGCCGTGGCCGAAGACCTTGCGCGTGCGGTGCAGCGCCATCGGCAGATGCACGCCGGCGTACATGCGCCACAGGGGCGCCAACAGGTCGAAGTCGCCGCTCGTGCAGAGCGGCACATACGTCAGCCGCGTGTTCTGCCACCAATAGCCAGCGCCCCAGCGGCGGTAATCCGGCCCGCCGGGGCCGCCCTCGTGCGGCACGGTGAAGAGCGATCCGTTGAACTTGATCGGATACGCGCCGCGACCGGCGCAGGCGGTGATGAGGCGTTGCAGCGCGTACGCCCGCGACACGACCGCCCCGTCGTCGATGATTTCCTGCTTCTGCTGCGCGACGACCGCGCCGTTGATCATCAGCCGGAACTCGCCGCGCGCCGGATCGACCACCGCGGCGACGTGCGACCACTCGCCGACGGGCAGACAGTCGCGTTTTGTCACCGTGCAGGCGCGCGTGATCAGCCGCAGACTGTTGCCGGGATAAGTGTCGAACAGGAAGCCGTCCACGCCGCCGGGCGTCGTCTTGTCGAGAATGCGAGCGCCGCCCGGCGGAAGCTGCTCCGGGCGAATCCACGCTTCCACCGTCAGGCCGCGGGACAGATCGAGCGCCGTCAGCGGCGGTTCGGGCTGCGCGCCGTCCAGCACGCTGAATCGCGGCTCGCCGGCGGCGGGCGCCACCTGATCGCGCGGCAGCGCGGCCAGCGTAATGACGGCGGCGTCCGAAAGGGCGTATTCAAACAGGCTGACGCGCCCGATCTGCCCGGCGAACCGGTTCTGTCCAGCTTGATCGACGCCGACGCGAACCGGGTGATCGTTCGCCGCGAACGCCGCCGCGCCGCGCGCTCCCTTCGGCGTCGACACAAAGATCCAGCTTCGTTCCCAGAACTTCCGCCACCAATCGACGTGCGCGACGCGCCGTTGCAGGAATGGCGTTGCGTCCGCTTCCGCGATGCGCTGCTCGACCTCGGCCAGCCACTCTTCCCCGGTGGCCGGGTGTTTCGTATGGACGAAGATGTCGAAGCGGTGGCTGATGTCGGGCACGGAGCGCAGCGTTCGATCGTCGATTCGCAGCGCGGCGTCGGCGCGCACAATCGCGCCGAACGTGCGGTGCAAGAGCGGGTCCGGCTGCTTGAAGTCGGCCATGTCTTGCAACTCGGCCGACAACGCCGGGCCGATCGACTTGACGTTGCGATGGTACCAGCCGATGCGGCCGCTCTGCCCGGTTAGAAACGTGTCGGGCTCGACGATCAGCGGGAGATGCTGATTGCCGGGGACGTTGTGCTCATAGTTGCCGTCTCCGATTTCGGTGTGCGCGAGCGCTTCGGGTTGCGTGCGCCACGGCTCGACGACGGCGGTGGCGGAGATCGGCTGAAACGCGGACACGTCGATGTGGATCACCGGCAGGTTGGCGTCGACCCAGACGTTTACCTGCGTCGCCATCGGCATTTCGCCGAGCGTGAAGCGCACCGTTGCGGATGCGACGTCCAGCAGTTGCGAGAACTTCTTGCCGATGACCGGATTCGGCGCGAATTGAACGCGGACCTTGCCCACCTTCACGAGCCGCGCGTTGTCGTCCCACGCATCCGACTTGGCGATGAGCAGGCACAGGTCGCCGCCCGCCTCCCACCAGACGTTCGCCGCAACGTCGCCGTTGCCGATCGGCATCGATCCGTGGCAATCGGCGCTGGGAGTCTCCCAGCGCACGTTGCACTCGCCCAGCTTCTTGAACGGCTCGTTTTGGCCGACCGCCTGCGGGGCGCAATAGAGACAAAGTGCCAAGAGCGTAGTGACACCGCCGGCGCTCCGACTCCGCAACAGTGCGTTCATTCGCTGCACTCCCGAACCGGCCGCCCGGCCGCGCCCATTCCTCGCGCCGAAACAACGGTCGCCGCGGCACTTCGGCCGATAATATAGTTGGGATTGTCGGGCGGATGGGTCGGGCGCTTCCTCGACGCAGGCGGCGGCGCGCGATACACTACCGGGTTCGCGGCGTGCGCCGGGGCGCGGGGGGCGGGCCAGGTTGGCAACCGGTTGTATGCTCTGACAGAATCGAGACTTACGCGCTTTGCGCAGAAAGCCCCATGAGTACTCCCGGACAGCAGCCGGCGGCCGGCAACCTCGCCTATGTCGAGGCGCTCTACGTCGATTACCTGCGCGATGCGCAGGCCGTCGGTCCCGAGTGGCAGACGTATTTCTCATCGTGGCATGGCGGGGTGGGTCCGAGCGGCTCGCCGGGCAGCCTGTTTCACGGGGCGGGGACCAGCCGGCAGGATGTCGGGATCGCCGTGCTCCAGCAGCGCGTCGATCAGCTCATTCGGAACTACCGCGTCCGGGGGCACATCATCGCGTGTCTCGATCCGCTGGGGCAGCCGCGCGACGTTCCGCCCGAGCTTGACCCGCGCTATTACGGCTTCACCGAGGCCGACATGGAGCGGGCGGTTTCGCTCGACTCGCTGGGCGGCGGGCGGGTCTGCTCGCTGCGCGAAGTGCTGTTGCTGCTGCACAACACGTATTGCCGGTTCATCGGCGCACAGTTCATGCACATCGACGATCACAGCGTGCGCAAGTGGCTTCAGGACCGGATGGAGTCGTCGGAGAATCACATCCGCCTGAGCCGCCAGACGCAGTTGCGCATCCTGACGCGGCTGACCGACGCGGTGATCTTCGAGCAGTTCATCCAGAAGAAGTATCTGGGCGCCAAGACGTTTTCGCTCGAAGGCGCGGAAAGCCTCATCCCGCTGCTCGACCTGTCCATCGAGAAAGCCGCCGAGCAGGGCGTGGTGGAGATCGTGCTCGGCATGGCGCATCGCGGCCGGCTCAACGTGCTGGCGAACGTGATGGGCAAGAGCGCGCAGCAGATTTTCCGCGAGTTTGAGGACGCCGACCCGGCCCTGCACCTGGGCGGGCGCGGCGACGTGAAGTATCACCTCGGCTACAACGGCGAATGGACCGCGGCGACGGGGCGGCGCGTGGCGCTCTCGCTGTGCTTCAACCCCAGCCACCTGGAGTTCGTCAACCCGGTGGCGCTCGGGCGGATGCGCGCCAAGCAGGACCGCAGCGGCGACGTGCGCGGCGAGCGCGGGCTGGTGGTGCTGATCCACGGCGACGCGGCCTTCGCGGGCGAAGGCGTCGTCCAGGAGACGCTCAACCTCAGCGAATTGCCCGGCTACACGACGGGCGGCACGCTGCACGTCGTCGTCAACAACCAGATCGGGTTCACGACCAGCCCGGCCGAGGGGCGATCGAGCACGTACGCGACCGCAGTCGCCAAGATGCTGCATATTCCGATTTTTCACGTCAACGGCGAAGATCCGGAGGCGGTCGCGCAGGTGGTCGACATCGCGCTCGATTATCGTGCCAAGTATCGCAAGGACGTCGTGATCGACATGTACTGCTATCGCCGGCGCGGGCACAACGAGGGCGACGAGCCGCAGTTTACGCAACCGCTGATGTACCGCGCGATCGAGCAGCGGCCCAGCGTGCGCGACGCGTACCTGGAGCGGCTGCTGAAGCTGGGCGGCGTCGCGCCGGAAGAGGCCGCCCGAATCGCCGACGAGCGCAAGGCGAGCCTGGAGCAGGAACTGACGATCGCGCGGCGCGAGGATTACCAGTATCGGCACGTCGGCGTCAGCGCGGTGTGGGCCGGCTACGCCGGCGGCCCGGAGAGCGACGCGGTCGACGTGACGACGGCCGTCTCGCCGGAGCGCGCCCGCCAGACGCTGGAGCAACTGACGCAGCTTCCGCCCGGTTTCCGCGCGCATCCGAAAATCGCCAAGTTCCTCGAAGCGCGCCGCGAGATGGCCGCCGGCAAACGCCCGCTCGACTGGTCGGGCGGCGAGTCGCTCGCGCTGGCGACGCTTGCGGCCGAGGGCGTGCGCATCCGCCTGAGCGGGCAGGACAGCCAGCGCGGCACGTTCAGCCATCGCCACGGCGTTTTCCACGATTTTGAAACCGGGCAATCGTTCTGCCCGTTTCAGAATTTGGGCAAAAACCAGGGCGCCGTCGAGCTGATCAACAGCCCGTTGAGCGAGATCGGCGTGCTCGGCTTCGACTATGGCTACAGCCTCGATTGTCCCGACGGGCTTGTGATGTGGGAGGCGCAATTCGGCGACTTCGCCAACGTCGCGCAGGTCATCTTCGACCAGTTCCTCTGCTCGGCCGAGGACAAGTGGAACCGTCTGAGCGGGCTGGTCGTGCTCCTGCCGCACGGCTTCGAGGGGCAGGGGCCCGAGCACAGCAGCGCCCGGCCGGAGCGATTCCTGTCGCTCTGCGCCGGCGACAACATGCAGGTCGCGTATCCGAGCACGCCGGCGCAGCTCTTCCACCTGCTGCGGCGGCAGGTGCTGCGTAAATGGCGCAAGCCGCTGGTAGTGATGACGCCCAAGAGCATGCTGCGGAATCCGCTGGTGGTCTCGCCGCTCTCCGAATTCGCGCAGGGCGACTTCCAGCGCGTGATCGCCGACACGCCGATGGGCGAAGCGCAGGCCGGCCCGCGCCCATCGAACGGCAACGGCGACCATGCGGTGCGGCCGGACGTGAAGCGCATCCTTCTCTGCACCGGAAAGATTTACTACGAGCTCGACAAGGCGCGGAACGAACGGAAGCGCGGCGACGTAGCGATCATCCGCGTTGAGCAGCTTTACCCGCTGCCGACCGATGCGCTGCGCCAGGCTCTGGCCGGCTTCGCCGACGACACGCCGGCGGTGTGGGTGCAGGAAGAGCCGGAAAACATGGGCGCCTGGCGGTTTTTGCGGATTCTCTATGGCGAGCGGCTGCTGGGGCGCTTTCCGTGGACGTGCGTGTCGCGCCCGGCGGCGGCCAGCCCGGCCACGGGCTCGGGCGCGAGCCACCGCATCGAACAGGAGCGCGTGGTGAGCGGCGCGTTCGGGCCGCTCGGAAGCGAGAGCGGCGAAGGCGGCGGGACCGAGCGCGGCGTCGCGTCGCGCGGCTCGCCGGCTCTTCAAAGCCGCGAGCGCAAACGAGCGATCCGATCTGAACCGCGAGCGTAAACGAGCGATCCGATCAGAGCCGCGAGCGTCAGCGAGCGATCCGATCAGAGCCGCGAGCGTCAGCGAGCGAACCTCGCGGCCGAAGTGGCGGCTGCATCCGCCCGGCGGCCTTCGACGATTGTGCGTATCCGAGGCGCTCGAGGTTTGAGCCAGCGCGATCCCGGACCGGTCGCGGGACGAGTCCGTACCAGCAAAGAGAGCCAACATGCCCGTCGAACTGAAAGTGCCCGCCGTCGGCGAGTCGATCTCCGAGGTCGAGATCGGCCCGTGGCTCAAGCAACCCGGCGAGCCGGTCGCCAAGGACGACGTCGTCATGGAGATCGAGACGGACAAGGCGACGTTTCAACTCGCCGCGCCCGTCAGCGGCGCCATCACCAAGGTCATCAAGCAGCCCGGACAAAAGGCCGCAATCGGCGAAGTGATCGCCTATATGGAGGAAGGCGCCGCCCCGGCCGCGAAGAAGGAAACGGCCGCGCCGGCGTCGAAACCGCCGGCCGAAAGTCGCCCCGCTGCGGCCGCCGCAGCGCCGGCGTCTCCGCCGCGCGTCATGCCGGCTGCGGCGCGGCTGGCCGCCGAGCGCGGCGTTTCGCCGGGCGAGGTCACGCCGAGCGGGCCCGGCGGCCGCGTGTTGAAGGAAGATGTCGCCCGGCACGTGGAGAAGCCGGCCGCACCCGCAGCGGGTCCGGCGCGAGCCGACGGCGCCGTCCCGCCGGCCGGCGGGCGAATCGCCCACAATGGTGAGCGCGCCGAAGAGATCGTGCCGATGACGCCGTTGCGGCGTCGCGTGGCGGAGCGGCTGGTCGAGGCGCAAGCCGTCGCGGCGCTGCTGACGACGTTCAACGAGATCGACATGTCGGCGGTCAGCGCGCTGCGCAAGCAGCATCAGGACGCCTTTGAGAAGCGCTACGGCGTGCGGCTCGGACTGATGTCCTTTTTCGTGAAGGCGGCGATCGACGCGCTGCGCCAGTTTCCGCAGCTCAACGCCGAGATTCGCGGCACGGATGTGGCCTACCGCAATTACTACGACATCGGCGTCGCGGTGTCGGCCGGCAAGGGGCTGGTGGTTCCGGTGATTCGCAACGCCGAGCGGCTCAGCTTTGCGGAAATCGAGAAGGCCATCGCCGATTTCGGCGCGCGCGGCCGCGACAACAAGCTCAAGCTCGACGAATTGCAGGGCGGCACGTTCACGATCAGTAACGGCGGCGTGTTCGGTTCGCTGCTCTCGACGCCGATTGTGAACCCGCCGCAGAGCGGCATTCTCGGGCTGCACGCGATTCAGGATCGCCCGGTGGCGCGCGACGGGCAGGTCGTCATCCGGCCGATGATGTACGTCGCGCTGACGTATGACCACCGCATCGTGGACGGGCGCGAAGCGGTGACGTTCCTTCGGCGGATCAAGGACTGCGTCGAAGAGCCGGCCCGAATGATTGTCGAATGCTAAATGCCAAATGCTAAATGCTGAACGCTGAGTGCTAAATGCTGAATGCTGAATGCTGAATGCTACAATCCGAACCCACCACGCAAGTGGTGGGCCGGGCGCCGGAGACCCCCGAATGCTGAAACGCCGCGGACCGTCATCTGTCATTCAGCATTCATAATTCAGCATTCAGCATTTTCCGCCTGTTAGGACGCTAACTCGATGCAACACGCCCTTCTTGTCATTGGCGCCGGCCCCGGCGGATACGTCGCCGCCATCCGCGCGGCACAGCTCGGCCTCAACGTCGCAATCGTTGAGAAAGAGCCCGCGCTGGGCGGCACGTGCCTGCGCGTCGGCTGCATTCCGAGCAAGGCGCTGCTCGAATCGTCCGAGCGCTATCACGAGGCGCGCTCGGGGCTGGCGGTCCACGGCGTCGTGTGCGGCGACGTGCAGCTCGACCTGCCCGCCATGCTCAAACGCAAGGACGAAATCGTCCGCGGCCTGACCGACGGCGTCGCCGGGCTGATGAAAAAGAACAAAATCACGCGCTACGCGGGCCATGCGCGGATCACCGGCCGCGGCGCGAACGGATACACCGTGCGCGTGAAGGCCGCCGACGGCGAGAAGGTCGTCGAAGCCGCGCGGCTGATCCTCGCGACCGGCAGCAAGGTCGCCCCGCTGCGCGGCGTCGAGCTGGATGGCGAGCGCATCGGCACGAGCACCGAGGCGCTGAGCTATGCCGAGGTGCCGCGGCGCATGATCGTGATCGGCGCGGGCTACATCGGGCTGGAGCTCGGTTCGGTCTGGCAGCGGCTCGGCGCGAGCGTCACGGTGCTCGAATATCTGCCGCGCATCCTGCCCGGCATGGACGCCGAGACGGCCGAGCTGGCGCTGCGCACGTTTCAGAAGCAGGGCATCGAATTCGTCCTGAGCGCGAAAGTGACCGGCGCGCGGCGCGAGAAAGGCGCCAAGGACGGCGAGTGCGTCGTCGCGGTCGAGGGCCGCGAACCGCTCCGTTGCGACCGCGTGTTGCTGGCCGTCGGCCGCATCCCCAATACGGACGATCTCGGCCTCGACGCGATCGGCGTGAAGCTCGACGAGCGCGGCCGAGTCGAAATCGACGACGCATTCCGCACGAGCGCGGCCGACGTCTTCGCGATCGGCGACGTGGTGCGCGGGCCGATGCTGGCGCACAAGGCCGAGGAGGAGGGCGTCGCGTGCGCGGAGATCATCGCCACGGGTCACGGCCACGTGAATTACGATGCGATTCCCGGCGTCGTTTACACGAACCCGGAAATCGCGTCGGTCGGTAAGAGCGAGGAAGAGCTGAAGCAGGACGGCGTGCCGTATCGCAAGGGCATTTTCGCGTTTCGGGCGAACGCCCGCGCCCGCGCGCTCCAGCAGACCGACGGGCGGGTGAAGATTTTGGCGCACGCCGAGACCGATCGCGTGCTGGGCGTACACATCATCGGCCCGCGGGCCGGCGACCTGATCGCCGAAGCCGCGGTCGCGATCGCATTCGGCGCCAGCAGCGAAGACATCGCCCGCAGCTCGCACGCGCACCCGACGCTGGCGGAATGCCTCAAGGAGGCGGCGCTGGCGGTGGACGGAAGGGCGCTGAATGCGTGAATTGCGAATAGCGAATTGCGAATAACGAATTACAGTTGCGCGCCCGGGCGCGGTCTATTCACCAACACCATTATTCGGCAACGCCGCGTAGGCATCCGGCGAAAGTAGTCCGAGCCAAGGGTCGGAATCCGGCGTGAGAAAAACCTGCCCGTACACCCAGGCGTTCAGCGTATCGACGGGCTCTAACGGCGCTTGCGCAAGCCGCCGCAGGATGCGCGGGCGCAGCGACTCGATGCTCTCCGCTGTATCCAGCGCGATCGACTCCTCGAAGCGGGCGGCGGCCGCGTCAAACGTCGCCGCGTCGTGCCACTTGGTCCGCATCATCGCGCGGCTCTCAGGACTCAGCCGCGAACCGTCCAAATAGCGGCGCACGTGACGCGCCGCGCTCGGCAGCGTGGGCGATTGCCCGATGGCGAGGCGCTCCGTCGCCGAGCGCACGTCGAGCGCCCGCAGGCTTGGCGCTTCCAGCATCCACTTCGCCGGCGCGATCGGCGCGGCGACGCGCGCGTCCACGCGCCGCGGGATCGGCAGATCGTCGGCCGCCGGACCCGTACCGGCCGCCGCGTCCAGCGCCCGAATCGCTTCCCCGCCGGCGAGCGCTTCGCGGCGCCACTGGCGCGCGAGCCACTCCGCCCGCTCGCGCGGGGCGACCTCCGCGTACTGTGCATGTCGCGCCCCCGCCTCGGAGAGGAGCGACTGGAACATCTCCGGCGAGACGAGCCCCGGGATCACGTCGAGCACCGCGCCATCCTCGGCCAGCACGTAATGCACGCTGTTCCCCGTGATCGTGCTCTCCAGTTTGCGGCCGTCGCCAAAGTCGATCGTGATGCGCGGCGCGGGGCGCACCGACTGCCAGTGCAGCACGAAACGCTCGGACAGCAGGCGCACGACGTCCGGATCAGCGTACAGCACCGTTCGGAAAAAGCGGCTGTTCGCGCAGCTCAGCTCCTCGTCGAGCCGGCCGAGCAGACGCAGCGACAGGACGGGCACGTGCCGCTGCGCCGCGGCGGCGCGCGCCTGCTCCCAATCCGTGTGCCAGTACAGGGCGACGGTCGAAGAGCATGGATCGTCCGGATCGCTGCGGCAGACGGTTCGATACGCGTCGCGCGCGGCGGCGACGCGATCGAACGCCGCCGCGATTCGGCGCCATTCGTCCGATCGGCGATACGCCGCGCCGTGCTCGTCCTCGCGCTGCGCCCGGAAAGCCTGCGACGGGTACTCCACCAGTAGCGCGTCCAGCCCCGGCGGGCCGATGCGGCGCAGCGCAGACGCAGCGGCGGCCGCCGCGGCCGCGTCCTCGGACGCCGCGGCCACGGCCAGGTCGCCCGCCACCGGTTCGACGGCCTCGGCGGAACACGCCAGCGAAATTCCGAGAATCGCAACGAGAAGGGATCGCATGACCGGCTCCATCGAAGCGATGCCGGCGCGACGAAGTCCCGGCCGCGGCATCGTTCACTTGGAATATAACGAGAGCGGCCGTGCGCGGCGCAACGAGTGTGTAACATGTGAATTGCGAATAGCGAATTGCGAATAACGAATTACAGTTGCGCGCCCGGGCGCGTCCACAATTCGTTATTCGCTATTCGACATTCGCTACTCAATCAGCAGCCGCACAAACGAATCGATGTCGCCATTGTCCACCGCGCCGTCGCAGTTCGTGTCCGCCCGGCGAATGTCGCAATTCGGAAATTGCGCCGCGTACGCGGCCGGATCGATCAGCGCCAGCACGAAGCCGTCGATGTCGCCGTTGTCCGTCGTCCCGTCGCAATTCATGTCGCCGAGCGGACCGAACACCGTGTTGTCGCGCACACAGCCGGCCAAGGCGCCGCACGCCGACACGCAGTCGCGCTCCAGGCAGCCGCGCACGCGCGCCGCATCTCCGCGATGCAGCCCGCCGAGGTTGTCGAGCGCGTACCGGCCCGTCGCCGTGAGCAGCACCGTGCAACCGTCCGGCGTGCCGATCAGTCGCCCGCACTCGTCGAAACACACGCCCACGCGGTTGTCCTCGATTGCCGGAAGCGTCAGCGGCAGGCACAGTCGCGATTGCGGATTCAGGCAGCCGGTCGCCCACACTTCGTCGCCGATCTGGAACGAGCCGGTGTTCTCGATGACGTAGAACTCGAGATTCGACACGCGCAACCCCGTGCAGCCCTGCGGCCCGACCGCCAGCCGACCGCAACCCTCGAAGCAGCGCCCGATCGTGTTGCGAACGATGCCTGGCGCCGTGAACGGCTGACACAGTTGCGTTTCGGCCTCCAGGCAGCCCTTCACCCAGACGCGATCGCCCAAGCCGAACGCGCCGGTGTTCTCGATGAAATAGCCAGTGTTCTCGTTGATGACGAACACGGTGCAACCCTGCGGCCCGGAGCGCAGGTCGCCGCACGATTCCACGCAGCGGCCGATGCGGTTGCGCTCGATGCCCGGCGCGGTGAACGGCGGGCAGACGTGCGATTGCGGATTCAGGCAGCCCTGCACCCACACGCGCGTGCCGCGCGGCAATTCGCTGTCGCGCTCCAGAAGGTAGCTCGTTCCGTCGTCGGTAATCACGACCGCGCAGCCCTGCGGCCCGTTCTCCAGCCGGCCGCAATCCTCGAAACAGCGCCCGATCGTGTTGTCGAGCACGCACGGCAGATCGACGCCACATGCATCGCTGCACCCGCCGAAGACCAGGCAGCCCTCGACCCACACGCGATCGCCGGGCTGGAATTCGCCGGGATTGGCGATGACGTAGCGCTGTCCGCCCGTGTCGATCACGAGGCAGTTGCTGCCGCCGGGCTGAACCAGCACGCCGCAATCCTCGAAACACGCGCCGATCGACGCATTGTGGATGCAGCCCGTGCCCTCCTGACAAAACGTCACGCATGGCGATTCGATCTCGCCCGTGACCCACACGCGATCGCCCGCGCCGAATCCGCCCAGCGTGTCGAGCACCCACAGCCCGCCCGAGTCGGCCGCGAAGAGCGTGCATTCCACGCCGCGCACGAGCACGCCGCAGCCGGCGAAGCGAGGCGCGCACGCCTCGATGGTGTTGTCGTTCACGCAACCCTGTCCCTGCTGGCAGAATGTGATGCAGAGCCGGTCGAGGCTGCCGCGGACGCGCACGCGATCGCCGACGCCGAAGCCGCCGAGATTCTGCACGACGAGCAAGTCGCCGCCGGCGGTCTGGAGCAGGACGCATTCCACCCCCTGCACCAGCACGCCGCATTCGTCAAAACACTCGCCCGGCGGGCGATTGCGGATGCACGGCAGATCCGTCGCGCACGCGCCGGCGCAATCGGGCTCGATCGGCCCGCTGACCCAGACGCGCTCGCCGACGCTCGCTCCGCCGGGATTCGTCAGGACGAAGATTCCGCCCGCGTCGGCGTGAAAGAGGCGGCACTCGGGAGTATTGATGATCGTGCCGCAGCCGGCGAAACAGGCCTGGATCGTGTTGTCCTCGATGCCCGGCCCGATCGGCGGGGCGCACAGGAACGATTGCGGGTTGAGCCGGCCCGCGACGTACACGCGATCGCCAACGCCGAACGCGCCCACGTTTTCGATGAAGTACGCGCCGCCGCCGTCGGCGACGAACCAGATGCAGCCCTGCGGCCCGGGGGCCAGCACGCCGCAATCGGCGAACGGCGGCAGCGCGCCGACCGCGTCGAGGCCCAGACCCGCAAGAGCCGGCCCGCCCGAGAAGAATGCGGTCGTAAGCTGGCGATTCGTCGCCACGACGTATCCGGCGTCGGACAGCAGGTCGCCGTCGGAGATCGTGCGGCTCTGGCATTCGTCGAAGAAGCCCGTCTCGACCGAGAACCAGACTTCGCCATTGCCCGGCAGGTAGAGCGCGTCGAGCCCGGCGTTTCCGGCCACCGGCTTGCGGCAGAAGTTGCGAAGCAGGTGATCGTTGGTCGCGACGACCGCACCGCGCTCGCTCAGCACGTCGCCGTGCGTGAGCAGGACGCCGAGCGATTCATCGAAGATGTCGGTCTCGATCGAAAACAGCACTTCGCCCGACGCCAGCACGTGAACGGCGTCGAGGCCGACATCCGGCACCGTCGGCATCGGGTGGAAATTGCGCATCAGGCTGCGGGTTGTCTGCGCCACCTGACCATCGCTGCTCAACAGATCGCCGTCGCTAACGAATTCGCTCAGGCACTCGTCGAACCAGCCCCGCTCCGTCGAGAAGAGCACGCGGCCGTCCGGAAGAACGTGCAGCGCGTCGAGCCCGTAGTCGACAACCGGCGGCATCGGGCAGAAGCCGGAGAGCAGGTCGGCATATGTGCGAACCACGCGGCCCTGCGTGTCGAGCTGGTCGCCCTCGTGAATCTGTTGACCCGCGTGCGGGCCGCCCGTCGCGGTGAAGTCGACCTCGGTCGAAAACTGCACGCGCACCTGCGCGGCCAGCGGAGCGGCCAGCGCAGCAAGCGCGCCGAGCGCGAGCGGGAATCGAAGGAGAGCGCTGACACTGCGGGAGAATTCGCGAAACATCGTTTGCCTCCGATGACGTGTTTGGCGCGAGGGCGGGAGAGATACGAGCCGCCGAGGACGATCGCCGCGCGTCGCGGCCGCTTCAGCGCATCCCGCCAGGAACCAAGCGTATCGTCCTCTTTCGTCCGGTAAGCGGAAATTCGCCGGAATTCCGCGGATTGCCGAAACGGCGCGGGGCGTGGCGAAAGGGCGACGCCGGGCTGAAACCCGCTGGCCGGACGGGCGTATGATTCGGCATGAACAATGAGATCTTTGGATGGCTGTGGATCAGCCTGGGGCTGGCGAGCGGCGCGGTGCTGGGGTTGTTCTTTCACCGGGCGGACTGGCTCGGCGGATATGACTCGTATCGCCGTCGGCTGGTGCGGCTGGGGCACATCTCGTTCTTCGGCCTGGGCATTCTGAATGTACTTTATTCACTCACTGCCTACAGACTTTCCGACAAAGGCTTGGACTTGCGACTCACCTCGTGGTCTATGATCGTCGGCGGAATTGCGATGCCGTTGTGCTGCGGATTGACGGCCTGGCGAGCGGCGCTGAAGCCGATCTTCATCGTGCCGGTCGCGAGCCTGCTCATCGGCGCCGTGGGCCTGACGCTGGCGCTGCTCGGGTTGTGAGGCGCCGACCCGCGCCGGCCGCATTCCGCAGAAACGGTGTGAGGGCTCCAGGTGAAAATCGGGCTGATCGCGTTCAGCGGCATCCGCGTCGTCGATCCGGAGCTTCTCGCGCTCGGGCTCTCGCTGCCCGGCGTGGTCGAGCGTGGCCGCGTCGTCGCGTCGCTGCCCAGCCTTTCGCTCCTCACGCTCGCGGCGCTGACGCCGCCCGACGTCGAAGTCGCGTACCACGAAGTGGCCGATCTGCGCGCGGCCGGCGACCTGCCCAATGACTTCGACGCCGTTGCGATCACCTCGCTCTCCGCCCAGATCTTCGACGCTTACGCCGTGGCCGACGAGTTCCGCAAACGCGGCGTGCCCGTCATCCTGGGCGGGCTGCACGTCTCGCGCCTGCCCGACGAAGCCGCCGCGCACGCCGACGCGGTTGTCGTCGGCGAGGGCGAACTCACGTGGCCGCAAATCGTCGATGACTTTCGCCACGGTCGCCTGCGTCCGCGTTATGCGCCGCCGCCGGGCGTGTGGTTCGACCTGGCGGCCGCGCCGCTGCCGCGCTTCGACCTGCTCGACATCGATCGATACAACCGCTTGACGGTTCAGACCAGCCGCGGCTGCCCACACCTCTGCGAATTCTGCGCCAGCTCGGTGTTGTTGACGCCGAAGTACACGGTGAAGCCCGTCGAGAAGGTGATCGCCGAGATTCGCGCGATCAAGCAGGTCTGGTCGCACCCGTTCATCGAGTTCGCCGACGACAACAGCTTCGCCGCGCGGGCGCATTACAAGCGCCTGCTCGCGGCGGTGCGCGACGAGCGCGTGCCGTGGTTCACGGAGGCCGACGTCTCGATCGCCGACGATCCGGAGTTGCTCGACCTGATGCGCGAGAGCGGCTGCCGGCAAGTGCTGATCGGGCTCGAAAGCCCACGCACCACGGGCCTGCGCGGCGTCGAGCTCAAGCGCGACTGGAAACTGCGCCAGCTTCCCTCGTACGAAACGGCCGTCCACCGCATCCAGATGCGCGGCATCACGGTGAACGGCTGTTTCATCCTCGGCCTCGACGGCGACACCGAAGAGACGTTCGACGCGATCTACGATTTCGCCGACCGCACGAATCTGTACGACGTGCAGCTCACCGTGCTCACGCCATTCCCCGGCACGCCGCTGTATGACCGGCTGGAGCGCGAGGGGCGGCTGATCGAGCCGCGCGCGTGGAACAAATGTACGCTGTTCGACGTCAATTTCATTCCGCGAAACATGACGCCGCAACGCCTGCGGGCGGGTTTGTTCGATCTCGTGCGCCGCGTCTACGACCCCGCGTTTGTGCAGTCGCGCCGCGAGCGATTCTTCGAAGAGCTGCATCGCGCCGGCATCCGCCGCCCCGGCCGCAACGCGCCCGGCCCCGCGCTGACGCTCTCCGAATTTCACGAAGACGGCCGCGTCGGCGCCTGAGCGCGCTGCTCGGCGCGCCCCGCAATGGCCGTTCATCCCGCGGAGAGGCCGTGAATGAGGACAGGGATCTCGCGGAAGGGCAGCAAGACCTGCGTCGGCTGCCGCGGGGCGGCGGCGACGAACGCTTCGAGATCCTGAAAGTCCCACGCTTCGCGCGCGACGGGCTCGCCGCGCGCGGTTCGCAGCGCGGCGCCGTGAGAATCCACTAGCACGCGCGTGGCAAACCGGTCGCACATGGCCTCTTTGCGCCGCGTGCAGCGGCCGGCAGCCTTCACCAGGTAGTGAAACAGCTCGTGCAGGTAGATGAACAGCGCCAGCTCGTGCCCATCGCGAACGGTCAGCACATAACTCTCGCGCCACCAATGCGTCCGGCCGGAGCGCGCCTTGGCGACGTGCGTGGCGAGCGAGAACGGGAAGCGCAGGCGGCGGCCGAGGTTGATGTAGATGCGGCTGCCGCGGTAATGGCACGAGCCCGAAAACGCGGCCCCGCGGCTGTATCGCACGTAGACGTTCAGCAGGTCGTGGCGGAACGGGCGGGAATGGCGCGTGAAGAGTTCCAGCAACCGGCTGCTGTCGAGTGCGGTCGCGTTTTGAAACTGCATTCGCAGCGCTCCTTCGCCACGGGAACAGTTATCAGACACGCCCGGGGCGTTGGTTGCAATGGGCTCGGGGATGCTTTGCGGGGCGGGGAGTGACGCGAAGCCGTCGCTGGGTCATTGACCGCGCCCCCTCTACGCTGATATAACCAATACTTGCGATAGGAGCGGGGTCCTGCCGCAGAGCGAAATTCCATAATTACTGTTGGGGGAGAGTTTTAGGGCGCTGGACCGCGTTAACGCGCGGCGGGCCGTTCTCCGCCGCGCACCGCTATCCTGGAGACTCATCGATGTCGCGCAAGTTTCTCGCATTGGTCGGCACATTCGCATTGGCAGGGCTGGGTTGGTTCGGCCTGACCGGCATGACCCCGCAGTCGGTCGCCCCGGCGCCCGCGCAGGACGGCCAGCACGGGCTGGTCATTCCCGAACTGCTCGATTTTCAGGTCTTCACGCCTGAACTCCCCGACACGGGGGACGAACGCGTCGCCGCGTCGGTTCGCGTTCGCCTCGGCGAACAGGATTACACGCTCGAACTGGCGCCCTATCGCATGCGCGGCGACGGATTCCGCCTGCTCGTGCAGGACAAGGACGGGAAAATCCGCGCGGCCGACGCGCCGCCGGCGGCGACCGTCCGCGGGCACGTGGCGGAGGTCGAGGGCAGCCGCGTGGCCGGCTCGCTGCACGACGGTCTGCTCGACGTGGTGATTCACATGCCGGACGGTGCGGTGTGGGCGGTTCAGCCGGCGTCGGAGTACCTGCCGAACCTGCCGGCGGGGCTGCACATTTCGTATCGCCAGGCCGATTTTGTTCCGACGAATCCGGGCGTGTGCGGCGTCGTCGACGCGCCGCGCACGGACGCGGGCGAGCTTCCGGTCGAGGGCGGCATCGCGGGCGGAACGATCCGCATCGTCGACATCGCGTGCGACGCCGACCGCGAATTTTACGTGCTCAACGCGAGCAACCCGGTCACGACGATGTTCGACATCGAGAGCGTGCTGAACGTGACCGAGGCGATCTACGAGCGCGACTGCGACATTACGTTCGAGATTACGACGATCGTCGTTCGCACGGCCGAGCCGGATCCGTACACGTCGTTCGTGGCCGACAACATGCTGGTCGAGATGCAGTCGGAGTGGAACACGAACCTGCAATCGATCCGCCGCGACATCGCGGAGCTGTTCACGGGCAAGGACATGTCGGGCAACACGCTGGGCATCGCGTGGCAGGCCGTGGTCTGCGACAGCATTACGAACGGAAACGGCTACAGCGTGGTGCAGTCGCGCTCGTCGGCGAACATGACGATCCGCGCGTGCCTGAGCGCTCACGAGATCGGGCACAACTGGAGCGCGTCGCACTGCGACGCCTCGCCGCCCTGCTCGATCATGTGCTCGGGGCTGGGCGGCTGCAACGGCAACTGCTCGGTGTTCACGGCGCAGTCGATCGCGGAGATCGTCAATCACCGCAACTCGCGTTCGTGCCTGTCGAACCTGCCGGCGGCGAGCACGCTGCCGTTCAGCGACTCGTTCCCGGCGCTCTCGTTCGACTCGACCAAGTGGATCTACAACGACGGCGCGGGCATCTCGTCGGCCGGCGTGGGCGAGCCCAGCGGGACGCTCTCGGCGCTGCTCAACGCGGTGAACAGCGGGACGTATTCCGACGACGACCTGCGCACCAACTTCATGCTGCTGCAGGGCGTGACCGGCGCGAACGTGTCGTACTGGGTCGAGCATCGCAGCGTCGAGAACGGCGAGCAGCTCGTCGTCGAATACTGGGGCACGAACCTGCGCTGGAACGAGCTCAACCGCATCACGTCCGACGGCGTCGATCAGTCGGTCTACACGCAATTCACGCACGCCGTTCCGTCGAACGGGCGGCACAACGAGTTCCGCCTGCGCTTCCGCCCGGAAGTGAGCGACGCGACCGACGCGTGGTACATCGACGACGTGTTCGTCGGGACGACGGCCGAGGCGCTGACGGTCAGCTCGGTCGGCGCGAGCAACGTGCTGATTCTCGTGTCTCCCAACGACAACAACGGCAACGGAAACGGCACGACGCCGTTCGTCCGCTCGTACAACCCCGGCACGTCGGTCACGCTCGACGCGCCGGAGACCGTGCCGGGCGCCGATTTCGAGCGCTGGACGGTGAACGCGACCAACTATCCGCTGGGTCAGCGCATCATCACGTTCGCCGTGAACGACACGACCAGCGCCGTCGCGAACTACTTCCCGCAGACGACCTACGCGGTCAACGTGGAATCCGCGCCGAACGCGGGCTATCTGATCGGCGTCGTCCCGCCGGACATGAACCTCGCCGGCGACGGCACGACCAACTTTACGCGCGTGTACGTTGGCGGAATTCCGGTCGTCTTCACCGCGCCGCTGACGCGCGCGGTCGGTTCGTTCACGTACGCCTTCTGCTACTGGCAGGTCAACGGCGTGCCGCAGACCGCCGGCGACAACTCGCTCGACTGGGTCGCCAACGGAAACGACACGGTGACGGCGACGTACGCGCTGCGCGGCGACATGAACGGCGACGACGCCGTGAACAACGCGGACATCGACGGCTTCGTGCTGGGACTGACGGACCCGGCCGGCTACGAGACGGCGTTCCCCGGTCTCGATCGCGTGAAGCGCGGCGACTGCAACGGCGACGGGCAGTACGACAACGCGGACATCGACGCCTTCGTCGGATTGCTGCTGTAGCCGCAGGGCGAATGTGGTGCGGGCTTCCAGAGCCCGTACCCGGGCAGGATGCCCGGGCCACCCCGCGCGGTCTATTTGCGCCGCCGGCGGCGCGGTGATTCGTCCGCCGCCGGCGCGTCGAACAGCTCGGTGGACGCGCTGGCGGCCTCGTTCTCCGGAACGATCACGATGCTCTCGTCGCTCGACAGCTCCTCGGCGGCTTCGGCTGGCTTGGTGATCGGCTTGCCGTCCTCGTCAAGTTCGACGTCGGCCTCGGCCGTCCGTCGGCGCGCGATCGCCTGAAGCTGCTCGCGGATGCGGCCTTCGGCGGCGCCCGTCAGGCTGGCGAGCGCTTCGGCCACGTCGGCGATGTAGCGCTCGAAGATGCTGCGCCGCTCGCCCTCCAGCTTCTGACGCCGCCGGCGGCGAACGTATGCGGCGAGCTTGCGGCCGCATTCCTGAAGTGCGAGCTTCATCTCCTTGCGGATTTCGTCGTAGTCGGCGATCGCTTCCTTGCTCTCGCTGGTAAACGGAACCCACACGCTCGCGACGTGGATCATCACGACGAGCGGGCCGACCGGCGCGGCGCTGCCCGGCTGCGACAGGCCATAATTGCGCCAGTCGACGTCGAGCACGCTCTTGAACGAGGCGCAGGCCGATTGCTGGTAGAGCAGCGGCACGCGATTGGCGAAGCGGATCACGCGGGCCGACTCGTCGCCGGGCAGCGCGCCGCCATAGGCGACGCCGCACTCGATCAGAAACGGATTGCCGCGATAGACGGCCGGCTCGCGCGTCGTGGCCGAATAGAATTCCGCCTTCACCTCTTTGAGCAATCCGGCCAGAATCGCGCGCACGCCGATGGGCGCCAGGCAATCGGTCGGCGGCGCCATCAATTTGGCGCTCTGCATGGCCTGGTACAGCGCTTCGGCCTGCGGACCGGTCAGATGCGCGGGGCGCGCCTTGGGCGAGAGCTTCGCAGCCTCGCAGATCGCCCCGGCCGAGCGCGGCGTGACGCGACAGAATTCCTGCTGCAGAAAGCCGGCCAACGAGCGCGCCCCGCCGTCGCCGCCGCGCGGGCGCGGCGCGCCGGCGTCCTTGAGCATCTTCATCAGCACGCCGAGCTCGATTCCGTGCGGGTGCGGCTGAATCTCGCGTGTTTCGGCCGGCAGCTCCTGGCTGGCGCGGGGAAAGACGCGCAGCGTGGGCGAACTCTCGCCGGCGAGCACGAGCTTGTATTCGATCTGCGCGTGCGGATTGGCGATCGCAGTCTGCTCCAGATACTCGTCGACCGACTGGCGGCCCTTCATGTACGTCGCCGCCAGCTCGATCGCCACTTCGGTGCCGCGGTCCCAGGCGACGTCGCTCTCTTCGTCGCGAATCACGTCCGGGCGATTCTTGGCCGTGTCGATCGCAATCTGAAAGTGGTGGGCCGGCTTTCTGGGGGCGGTGCGCGACGTGACGAGGATCGGCTTGCCGGTGGTAAGCAGGCCGTACATGCCCGCGGCGGAAATTCCGATGCCCTGCTGGCCGCGGCTCATCTTGAGGCGGTGGAATTTCGAGCCGTAGAGCAGTTTGCCGAAGACGTTGGGCACCTGGGTCTTGAGGATTCCGGGGCCGTTGTCGCGGACGGTGACGCGAAAGCGCTCGTCGGCGAGCTGCTCGATCGTCACCCACACGTCGGGCAGGATGCCGGCTTCTTCGCAGGCGTCGAGGGCGTTGTCGACCGCTTCCTTGACGGTGGTCAGAAGCGCCTTGCGCTTGTTGTCGAAGCCGAGCAGGTGCCGGTTCTTGGCGAAAAACTCGGAGACGGAGATTTCGCGCTGCCGGGCGCCCATCGTCTCGGCGGTTTCCGCGCGCCGGCCGCGCGCGGCGGCGGGCTGGCCGTTGTGCTTTTCCGCGGCCGCTTCCGGCTCGGCGGCGGGCGGATCGCGGGTTGGCTCGCCGACCTGCGGCGCCGGCTCGATCGTCTCGGCGGCGCGCGAAGAGCGCGGCGCCGGAGCGCTGTCAAAGAGCGATGGCGCCGGGCGTTTGGTTGGGGGGGACTTGAGCTTGGCGGCCATCCGTGGCGACCCTCCGGGATTGGTCGGTTTCGCGCGGGCTGCGGGGCTTCAGCCGCCGAGGTGCGAGAGATCGATCTGATACCGGTCGAACGCCTCGCGAAACTCATATACGTCGTCAAAATCCTCGACCCGGTCAGACTCCTGCTGCCCCATGAGCCCCAGCCGGATCATCAGGAACACCATCTCGCCGAAATCGCGCGTGGCGTGGATTCCCCACTGCGAAAGCACCAGCCGCGCCAGCGGTCCGAATTCGCCGATCGCCAACTCGCGCAGCGCCTCGCAAAGCTGCTGCCCGCTGACGTGCTGAGCCTCCGAGCCGCTGCGATCGCCATGCACCTGGTTAGCGGCCAGCGCCAGGCCGCGGTGCAGAAACTCGAACGCTTCGGGCTGGTAGCGGCCGTCCTCGCGAATGGCCTGCTCAATTTGATGCGCGGCTTCCATAACGGCTCGAAGCTTCCCGGCGCCTTTCGTCAAATCGGAACGCATCACTCGTTTCCTTCCGAGGGCGCTCCGCTCGGGCCATTCGATTCGTCGCGCGGAAGCTCCGGCGGCCGGGCGCCGCCGTCTTCCGGGCGCGGGCCGCCGCGCCGTCGTCGTCGTCGGCGCCGCCGGCCGGCGGCCTGCTGCTCCGCGCCTTCTCCCGGCGGCGCGTCTGCCGGGCTGGCGGGTCGATCGGCCGGCGGCGGGGCGGCCATCTCCGATTGTACGTCGCCGGGCTGCTGCGGGCCGCGGGAAACGGGGCCGCGCGGGCGCGGGCCGCGCTCGCCTTCGGCCGGCCGCGGCGGCGGGCCGCCCTCGGCGCCGCCTCGGTCGCGCGGTGCGTCGCTGCGCGGCATTGGGCCGCGCGCTCCCGGGCGGCGCATCTCGCCGCGCGGCGGCGGGCCCTCTCGCCCGGCGGGCGCCGGCGGGCGCGGCGGCGCGGGCGGCAGGTTGAATTCGGTGATTTCTTCGAGCGGAACGGTGACCTCGCGCTCGTCGTCCAGCCGGACGAGCACCAGTTGCGTCAGAATCTGACGGTCGATGACGGTTGCATGGCCGAATTCGGTGGCGACGCGCGTGTTAACGCGCGGCAGCTTGGCCAGCAGCGCCTCGTAGCCCTCGTGCTCGTAACGCAGGCAGCAGCGCAAGCGGCCGCAGCGGCCGGAAACCTTGCTCGGATCCAGCGTGGACTTCTGGACCTTGGCCATTTTCATGTTTACCGGGCGCAGCTTCTTGAGGAAGTTCTTGCAGCAGCATTCCCGGCCGCACACTTCGTAATCGGCGACCAGGCGGGCCTCGTCGCGCGCTCCGACCTGGCGCATCTCGATGCGCGTGTGGTAGTGGTGGGCCAGCTCGCGGACGAGGTCGCGGAAATCGACGCGCTCGTCGGAACGGAAATAAAAGACAATGCGCTCGCCGCCCAGCAGGTGTTCGCACGTGACGATCTTGAGCGGCAACTGAAGCTGCGCCGAGAGCAGCGCGCACAGGTCGATGTCGTCTCCGACGTGGCCGTTGAGATGGTCGTGCTCGTTGACGTCGGCGGGCGTGGCCTCGCGGAGAATGCGCCCCGCGCTGAGCTTGTAGAACTCCGGGCCGCTGTGCTTGACGTACGAGAGGATCTGCTCGCGGGTCACCTGTTTGCTGCATCCATTGCAGGACAGGCTGACCTGCTGGCCGATCTCGACGCCGCGGTCGGTCGCGATGACGACCTTTGCGCCGCAGCGGAAGGTCGTGCCGCTCTTGTACGAGAATTCCCCGATCCAGCTCATCGCGCCGAAGCGGACCGCCGTTGTCGGATAGATCTTCTCCAGCCCCGAGCCGCAGTTCGAACCGCAGCCGTGCGATTCGCCCAACGTCTTTTCCTGCACCTGCGGCAGCGCGACCATGCGATACTCCGGGCCTGGCTGTCGGCGCCGCGTCGCGCGGCAAATCTCGCGCCGGCGGGCAAACAGCGCTCCGCCGACACGCGCCTTCGGCCGAAACCCGAATTATCTCATCGCGGGGGCACTTCAACAAGCTGATCGAGGGCCCGCGGCCCGCCCAGCTCGCGCACGCCGATGTGAATCTGCCGCCCGACCAGGTCGGCGGCGCCGGAAATGAGGAAAGTCTGCTGCCGGCCGCCCTGCGGGGCGACGCCGACGAATTCGCCCTCGCTGCGCCGGCGGCCGGGCGGGTGGCAGAATCCGGCAAAGGAGATCGGCTGCGGGGTTCGGTTGGTGAGCGTGACGTCGACCTGTAGATCGTCGCCGCGCCAGCGAGTTTCGACCGCCAGCGCGATGTCGCGCAGCCCGATTTCCACCGGAAACCGGAAGTCGAGCGACGTGGCGACCGGATCGCGCAATTCGAGACGAACGTCGATGGGCAGCGCGGCGGCCAGTTGCCGCGGCGGGAGCTCGAGTTCCAGCGGGATTTCCAGCGCCTGTCCGGGCGCGAGCGAGAATGGCGACGACGCGGGCAGCACGCGCCAGTTGGGCGGCCCGCTGATGCGGGCGACGCCGTTGAGGACGTTGGAGAACGGATTCCGCAGGCGCAGCGCGGGCTGCTCGCCGTCGGTGTGCAGCTCGAACTCGCGCGGTTCGAGCCGCACGCCGGATTGCAGAAGAATCAGCTCGACCTCGACGTCCAGGATGAGAACCGGCGCCGGCGACAGCGGCAGCAGACAGCGGCGTGCCTCCTGTCGGACCTCGAACGGCTCGCCCGAGAGGCGCAATCCGCGGGCGCGCCCGCCCAGGTACAGATCGCACCAGCTTTCCTGCTCCTGCGGCGCGCGGCGCCACGCGACCAGGCAGCTTCGCTCGCCGTCGCGAAACAGAATGCCGAATCGATCGTCGCCCAGCGACAGCGTGCCGACCGCGTGCATGCCGGCCAGGCCGTGCAGCAGAGTCCGCAGCGGAATGTAGCGCTCGTCCGGCTCCCACAGCGGCTGACCGCCCGAAGTGGCGACCCGCAGCGGCGCGGCGAAAAGCACCGCGTCGGGCTCGAACGCCCGCGCGATCGCCAGGCGCTGCGCGTCGCTCGCCACGGCACGCTCCGGCGACAGCCCCAGCGCGGCGAGCGATTCCAGCGAGAGCCAGACCGGCGGCGCCGCCGGCGCCGGCTGCGCGCGCGAGCCGGCGCCGCGCTCTCCCGTGGCCGGCACGAGAAAGGAGAGCTGACCGGCCAGATCGGCGTCCGGGACGTTGGCCGGAACCCAGAAACAGATCGTGTGAGCCGCGCGGCCGGCGCGTTCGGTCGCCAGCGCCGCGGCCTGTCCGTCGAGGATGCTGCGCGGCACGACGAGCTGCGGCAGCGTCACGAATCTTTGCAGATAGCGGCGCAGGCGCCCGACGCTGGCCGCGTCCCAGGTCTTCGGCCGGCGGCTCTCGCGCGACTCGTGCCCGAGCTGCCACGCGCCGACGGCCGAGCCCATCTGCGCGATGATCGGGTCGAATCCGTCGTGCCACGCGCTTCCATATCGAATGTGCTCGAACGTGGTCGGGCCGTGCTCGCTGTCCAGCATCGCCTCCGGGGGGAGAATGTTCCCGACCGTTCGCACCGTTCGCACGGAGAGCAGGCGGACCAGCTCGCGCAGGCCCTGTTGCGACGCGGCCTCGGCCGAAGTTTTCGGCAGCCCGGTCATGGCGACGTCGAATCGCACCGTGCCGACGCCCAGTTCGGCGAGCAGCGCGTCGGCCCCGCCGCTGTCGCCGTTGCGCCAGACGCCCAGCCCGGTCGCCCAGCGCGCGTCGGGAGGTCCGCGGGCGGGCAGCTCGGGCAGCACGGCGAAGCGGACTGAGCGCTGATTCGGGCTGCGGCTGCCGCCGGTGAGGCGCACCTGTGCCTCGTAATAGCCCGGCGGAAGATCGGCGATCTCGGTCCGCAGCGGCGCCTCCGCGGCGGGCGGAACCGTGAATTGCCGCGTGTGTACCTGCTCGCGCCCGCGGAGAATCAGCAGCTCGGCCGCCAGCGGCGTGTCCAGCCCGTTGTTGGCGTCGACCACGAGCGCGGCCGGCTGGCCGGCGCTGACGATGCCGCCCGGGCTGTCGAGCCGCAGGCGCAGGCGCGGCAGGCGATATACGGCGATGTCGTCGAACCACGCCGTCGCGCGGACGTCCTGCCGGATGATCGGATCGATCGCGGTGGAATCGCGCGGCCGCCAGACGTGATCCTGCAACACCCACAGGCGCAGTCGGAGCGCCGCGGCCAGCGGATAATCGCCGGTCAGCGTGATCTCGACGCGGCGCCAGTCGTCGGCTGCCGGTTCGCCAGCGGCCGCGCCGGCCGGCTCCGCGGAGCGCACCACATCGCTGACGCGCGTGCTCTCGGCGATCACCGCGCCATCGCCGTCGACGAAGTGCGTTTCGACGAATGCGGCCGCGTCGATCATGTCGGCGGTGCGGATGTACGCGACAACGAGGTAATCGGCCGCCGGCACGATCCTCAGGTCGTCGCGGCGATACTCGTAGCAGATGCTTCCGCCCAGAAGGTCGAATCGGAACGAGGGCGCGCCGTCGTGGCCGGTTTCCTCGTCAAACCGTCCGGCCGAGTAGCGCGGCAATCCTTCGCCGCTGAGGCGGTTCCAGTACATCGGGACGGATTCGTAGTTGCCGAGCGGTCGCTCGTCGAAGTCGAACAGCCGCAGGAGGCGATAGGCCGCGTTGCCGGAATCCTCCGGCGCGGCGGCGGTTCGTGCGGCCGTCGGCAGCGGCCGCGCGCCGGCGGCGCCCGGCGTCGCGACCGCGGATTGCACGAGCGCGACGGCGCAGACGAAGGTCGTTACCGCCCGCAGCGCGTGCGGCGAACGGGCGCGGCGCGGGCGAGCGCGGCGAAAATCGGGAGCGCGGCGGTACGATAACACGTAGTCGCTATCGACCGCTGCCGGGCGAGGATTCAGCACGTGCGTGTCGCGCGGAGATTGCGCTCGTTGTGGTTCGCGCTGGGGCTGTGCGCCGCGGCCGCCGGCTGCGCGGGGTGCCAGATCGGCCCGCCGGCGCTCGAAATTCGAGCGGCGCGTGCCGCGGCGCCGCTGCTGGAGCTTGACCCCGACGCCTGCTGGACGGAGCAGTTCAACGCCCTGGTCGAGCTGGGCCCGAGCGCGGTGGACTATCTCGTGCATCGTCCGGAAATGCGGGCGACCGCCGCTCCGGACGATCTGCGCGTGCTGGTGACATGCTCGCTGGTGCGACTGCTTTCGCGGCCCGGACGCGGCCCGCGGCTGTCGGCGAGCGCGCTGGAAACGGGTTTCGACCTGCTGCACTTCGACCTGAAGGTCGATGGCCAGCCGCTCGGCCCGCCGCTCGTGTGCGGCCGGCCGCCGCGGCGCTGGCACGAGCTTTATCCGGCCGCGTTCAACCACGCGCTGGCGGCGCGGATCGACGTGGAGGGCGATCGGCGGCGCGTCTGCGAGTGGTGGGTGACGGCCCGCGACAGTTCCGCGGAGACGCTCCTGGGCCGGCCGCTGCGGCCGATGACCGACAATCTGTTTCGCGTGCTATCGCGGCGCGCCGCGGATGTGTGGACGTATCCGTTTGAGGACGACGTCGTGCGGTGTTCGAGCGGGCCGCCGGAGCTGCTCGCGCTATCGTCGCAGGATTACAATCTGGTGCGCGCGGCGTGCATCTGGCTCGGGTCGCGGCCGGATGAGGCGGTGCGGGGGCGGCTGATCGACGTGTTGGCGGGTCCGTCGCCGGCCGCGGCGTACAACGCCCGGTTTGCGTTGATGTATTGTGCGGACGCCCGCATCCGCGAGCTGGCGCGGCGGTATCACGGCGGGGTGGAGAGCGCCCCCGCGCCGGCGCCGGGGCGGCGGTCGCTCTAGCGTCGCGCGGCGGACGGCGACACATGGATGTGCGATGAGGCGAAGGAGCGCAGTGGGATGATGAAGCACGTGCGGACGGCGCTGTTGGCGCTGGCGGCGCTGGGGCTGGCCGGGTGGCTGGCGGTCGAGTTCGGCGATTTTCGCGTGCGGCGGCTGGAAGCGCGCGTGGACGAACTGGAGCGCGAGAAGCAGCGGCTGGTCGATTTTGTACGGCGGCTCAGCGCGTCGCGCCGCGTCGCGCAGCTCGACATCCTCGATCAATCGGCCGACGCCAGCGGTCGCGTGGTGACGCGCAGCCGCTTTCAGCAGGTCGGCGGCGCGGGCGTGCTGGGCGAGCCGTCCGAGATCGAAACGCTGGGT
Source organism: uncultured Planctomycetales bacterium (assembly GCA_964532435.1). Lineage (GTDB taxonomy): Bacteria > Planctomycetota > Phycisphaerae > UBA1845 > Fen-1342 > CAZHIE01. Next base: position 13,130 of record CAZHIE010000003.1, on the reverse strand, counting down.
TCACAGCTTTACGTCGAAGCGTTGATCCTGAAATTCGATCATGCGCTGGTCGGCGCCGGCGACGAGCAGCGCGGCGAGAGCCTGGCGCTGTTTCGCCGCGCGTTCGGCGATCAGCAGGCGCCCGAGAGCGGGCCATCGCTGGAGCGCACGTCGCCGCCGACAACCGACGAAAAGCCCGCGATGCAAGCCGAGCACGCGCGCCTGTGGGCGCGCTTCTGGGAGCTGGCCGACGATCCGAAAGCGGCGGCGCAATACGGCGTGCGCGTGGCGCAGCTCGAAGCGCCGTCGGCGCGCGTGCGGCCGGGGCAGCGCTGGGAAGTAAGCGTCGACGCCGCGGGCGGCGTGAACCTGCGAAGGCTGGATGTTCATTAGTTCCGTGTCTGGCGATTCGTGGAAGTCCGGACCGCGGCCGCTCTCGGCTGCGGTCCGCTACGGCTTGTCGCGCGTGTACCGCGAAATCTCATGCACCGTCGCCGCATCCAGCGGCAGCGCATAGCTGCGCCGCGCTGTGGTATCGGCCGCTGCGGCGACGCCCACGACGCGGCCGGTCTCGTCGAGGATGGGGCCGCCGGAGCAGCCCGGCTCGGCGGGCGCGGTGCTCTCAATCATATGGGAATAGTCGCGTGTCCCCGCCGGGTCGAGCCGCGCCTGCATCGACGCGCTCCCGATCACGACGCCCGCTCGGGCGATCGCCGGGCCGTCGTGCGTCGGTGGAGCGCCGATCAGGACGACGCCGCTCCCGGCGACGCGACGCAACGGGCCGCTGGTCTCGGCAAGCGTCAGCGCCGGGATGCTGCGCCGTCCGAGGTCGGGGATTTCGAGCAACGCGAGATCGCGCCCCGTCAGAACATGCACGCTTCGCGGGCGGCAACCGCGACCATCCGGCGTAAGGACGCGAATGTCGCCCGCGCCGCGAACGACGTGCTCACAGGTCAGTATCCAGCCCGGCGCGATGGCAAAGCCGCTGCCGCCGTCGATCGCGCCGGCCAGGCTTGTGCCGGCCGCGGCGCTGTCGCGACGCTGCACGGCGATCGTCACCACGGACGCGCGCGCGACGCCCGCCAGCGCGGACAGGCGCTGCGCCAGCGCGGCGTTCGGTGCGGAGCAAAGATCCGTCGGAGTCGAAGGGGCGAGGCACGCGCAGACTCTGCGCCAATCCGCCTGCCGCGCCTCGCCCGGGTCAGACGTTCGGCAGCCGGCCGCCAGCATCGTGCATAGCGCGGCTGTCCAGCAGAGGCGCCCCATAACGCAGATTCCCCTCCCGGCGTCGGCCGGCAGGGGAACCTTGCGAAACAGCAGTCAGGAAAGAAAGCCGCGATCCATCGCGGCCGGGCAACAGGAGAGACGGAATTTCGTGTGGCTTCGTTACTCCGCGGCCGGCACGCCGCGCGGTAGCCGGCGATATGCGGCCAGGGCGCTGGCATAGTCTGTGCGAACACTCGCGAGGTCGCCGCGCCGGGCCGCTGCGCGGAGCGATTCGAGCGCGGTGCGGAACTCGCCGACCGTCGCGCGGATGACGGGACGCTCGGGATCGCGGACGGACACAAGCCTTGTATCGCTGGTCCAGTCGGAGCTTTGCTGCAGAAGGTCGCCGGCGCCGCGTTCGATGCGGCGCAGCGCCAGCCCGCGGCGCTCGCGGGCGGGGCCGCGCACGGCGCGCGTTCCGTGGCTCGTCGCGGTCTGGTATGCACGCGTCAGTTCGGGCAGGCCGGTCGCGGCCGGCTGCGGCGCTGCGCAACCGACCAGCAGCGCCGATCCCAGGCAGGCAGCGAGCATCGCGGACATCGTCCGCCGCTGCTGCTGAATGGGATTCGTGCTGCGAGGCGGCAAGGTTCTTCCTCCAGAACCGCGGACGGCGCTCCCGCGACGCGGGGCAACCGCCGACATCAAACCGTAGGCCGCGCCGCGCCGGCGGTCAACGCGGCGCGCCACACAAGCGCCGCAATTGCCGCTGCGCCGCGCAGCGCGCGGTTCTTAGCGGACGCGACCCGCAAGCGCGCGCCAAACGTCCGCGCCGTGCGGCCGACGCCCGCCAGCGGCGGCGCTACGGCTGCTGCGCCGCCGCGTCGCCGAGCGGATTCTGCCCGGCGAGCACGTTGTTGAGCAGATCGCCGGTCTGCGTGCTGATGAAGTCGAGCGCGCCGAAGATGACCGCGTCGCGGACGTCGACGGCGCAGCTTGAAAGCGGCAGCAGGCCGCCGAGTGCGACGATTAGCCCAAGCTTCCTCACGTTGCGCATCGTTCTTACTCCCAGTTTCCGCGTTGTGCAGAATCGCACCGCCGCTGCGTCAGAATACCGCCTGCATACGCAGGCCCGCGACGAAGGCGTCCGGACCGTCGAACCCGCCCGGCCGCAGGATCCACTGAAAATCCGGCGAGATCGACAGCCACGGCGTGATCCGCAGCCGGTAGTAGCATTCGAGCGCCGTCTCGCGGTGTGGAATCAGGCCGGTGCGGCGGATGCTGTCGCTGAGCAAACCCTGCGCCGCGCCGAAGGCCAGCACGTCGTCGTCGCGCAGCGGGATCGGCCCCTGATACTGCGCCCCGATGCTCCAGAAGTCCTCAAGCTCGTTGACGTCGGCGTGCGAGTGGGCGTAGCGGGCGAACAGGCCGAGGCCCTGCTCGTCGTCGTCGTCGGCCGGGTTCTCGCGAAACACGAGTTGATCCATGTTCAGATAGAAGCCCGTGTCGTCGCGACGGATCGGCGCGTGGCGGCGCATGCCGTACACGTCGTCGAAGTACGCCTCTTTCGGCTGCGGATCGTACCAGAGTCCGGCGCGGTAGTGGCCCGGGAGCTTGCCCACCGGTGTTTGCCAGGTCGGCGTGAATCCCGTCTCGACCATGCTGAACGTGTTGTCCGGGCCGTGAAATGCGGTGTCCAGCCCGGTGTGCTTTTCGTCGGCGTCCGCGTCGGCGACACCCGCGGCGGCGTACCACGCTTCGCACGGTGTGAGAATCGCCTGGGCCCCCATGCCGTAATCCGGGAAGGGAATGTTCGCGCTGTTGACCAGCGCGCTGTGCAGGAACTGTTCGCTCGCGTAGTTGGCGAATGCGTTGGTGTCGAAATCAAGCGTCAGCGTGATCCGTCCCACGCGGACGCGCAGCGCGTCGGCGAAGTTGTGCTCGTACCACAATTCGCGCACGACGATTTCCTCGTCGCCGGTCGCGTTGTAGTTCACGCCCATCAGGTCGCCGACGTGCTCGCCGGCGCCGAATTTCCAGCCGCCCGCGGCGTAGGCGTAGAGCGAGCCGCCGGCCCACAAGCCCGCCTTGTGTGTGTCAAACGTGAATTCGAGGTCGTATACGCCGCTGACGTCGTGCGCGTGATGCGTGTTTCGCCCGCCGTGCGCGTTCTGCTGATACAGGCTGGTGAGCGTCAGCGCGATCTCAAGGCCGTGCTCTTCGAGCCAGGCCCGCGCGCCGATCCAATCGCCGGTGGCGCGGTCGCTTTCGAGCAGGTCGAGCAGGGATGCCGGGGGTTGCGACGGCTGCGACTCGGCCGCCGGGGCGCTGGCGGGGGCGGCGTCGTCCGTCTGCGCGGATGCGGCCGGCAGCGCGAGAGACGCGAGCAGGGCGGCGATTTGGGCTGTGCGCATCCGCATGGGCGGCGTTCCTGCGACGACTCGTTCCGCGCCGCGGTGACGAGGAGTTTGGCGCGGCGTGCGCTGTGAAAGCGCACGAGGGATTTCCTGCGCCATCATGTACTTCTCTATCGGACGCGCCGGAGGGCGGCGCGAAGCGCCCCGCGGCGGGGGGTAATGGTGTTGAGGGGAATGTGATGGGGGGAATTTGATTGGGGGGGAATGTCAACGGGGGGAATGTCAACGGGGGGCCGGCCTCCGGCCGGTCTCCCCCCTAGGTTGCGCTTCGAATCTAAGAGACCGGCCAGAGGCCGGCCCCCCAAAAGTTGACCGGCCGCGCGACGGGCACGTAGACTTCGCGCCGGAGCGCCGTCGCCGCGCGTGATGCGCAAGACCTGCCAGGAGACGCCCATGTCGATGTCGCCGCCCATCAACCTGAAGGGTTGGATCGATGAGCATCGCCACCTGCTCAAGCCGCCGGTGGGCAACCAGATGGTGTGGAAGGACCGCGACTTCATCGTGATGATCGTGGGCGGCCCGAACCAGCGCAAGGACTATCACGTCAACCAGACCGAGGAGTTGTACTACCAGGTGGAGGGCGACATCACCGTCAAGGTGATCGAGAACGGCGTGAAGCGCGACGTCCCCATTCGGCAGGGCGAGCTGTTCCTGCTCCCGCCGGGAATTCCGCATTCGCCGCAGCGGCCGGCCGGCACGGTCGGCATGGTGGTGGAGCGGCAGCGTCCGGCGGGGATGAAAGACCATCTGCGCTTTTACTGCGACAAGTGCGGGGCGGTTGTGTACGAGCCGGAATTCGACCTGAAGGACATCGTTGGGCAGCTCAAGTCGGTAATGGAGCAGTTCTGGGGCGCAGGCAATGAGGCGATGCGCACGTGCCGGAAGTGCGGGGCCGTGATGACTCCGCCTGCGCCGGCGAAGTAGTACGGGGCGCGAATGCGGAAATCCCGGACATCCCGCGCTCAGCCCGTTGTGCGCAGGATCAGCTCTTCGCCGACGCGCGTGATCTCGCTGTGGCGGCGCTGGGCCGGGTCGGGCTGCGGGTAATCGGCGCGGAAATGGACGCCGCGCGATTCGCGGCGCGCGTCGGCCGCGAGAACCATGCACACGGCGACGGTGAGCATGTTCTGCGTCTCCCACGCCGCTGGCCCGTCGAACACTTTCTCCATCACGTAACGAGCCCAGAAATCCAGCGATTCGCGCGCTTCGTGCAGGCTGGCGGCGGTGCGCTCCACGCCGACGCTGCGCGACATGAGGCTGCGCAAGCTGTTCTGCACGTCGCTTACGTCCAGCTCCGTGCGCAGCGAAACCGGCAGAACGTGCGACAACGGCGGCACGCGCCAACTGGCTTCGCCCGCGGCGCAGACGTCGGCCGCGGCGGCCGCCCCGACGCGCCGCCCGAGCACGAGCCCTTCGAGCAGCGAGTTGCTGGCCAGGCGGTTTGCGCCGTGCAGTCCGCTGCACGCGGCTTCGCCGCAGGCGAGCAGCCCGCGGATGCCGGTGCGCCCGTCGGTGTCGCAGCGCACGCCGCCGATGGTGTAGTGCGCGCCGGGCCGGACCGGGATGAGGTCGCGCTCCGGCCGGATGTCGAAATCGCGGCACAGGTGATCGAGGTGCGGGAAGCGCTCGACGAATCGCCCGGGGGCGAAATGGCGCGCGTCGAGATAGACGCAGGGGGCCGATTCGCGCTTCATCTCCGCATTGATCGCGCGGCTGACGATGTCGCGCGGCGCCAGCTCCGCCCGCGCGTCGTAGTCGAGCATGAAGCGCCGGCCGCTGCGCGTGACCAGCCGCGCGCCTTCGCCGCGCACGGCTTCGCTGATCAGCGCGCGGGCCGCGCCGGCAACGTAGAGCGTCGTCGGGTGAAACTGCATGAACTCCATGTCGCGCAGCGTCGCGCCGGCCCGCAGCGCCAGCGCCAGGCCGTCGCCCGTCGCCGTGGCGGGGTTGGTCGACTCGCGATAGACGCGCCCGGCGCCGCCCGTGGCGAGAATCGTGGCCTTCGCCCAGATGCACTGGTGGCCGTACTTCGGATGGTGCGTCACGGCGCCGACGACGCGGCCGTCGTGCGTCAGCAGATCGATCGCGAAGCAGCGCTCGAAGAGGCGCAGACGGCCGCCGCGGCGGACCTGCGCCAGCAGCACGCGCGCGACTTCCGCGCCGGTCGCGTCGCCATGCGCGTGAATGATGCGGGCGGTGCTGTGTCCGCCTTCGCGGCCGAGTGCGAGGTCCGCGCCGGTCGTGTCGAACGCCGCGCCCCACTGCGCGAGTTCGCGAATCGCGGCGGGCGCCTCGGAGACGACGAGTCGGGTGATCGCCGGGTCGCCAAGCTCGCCGGCGACGCTGAGCGTGTCGCGGGCGTGATCCTCCGGCGCGTCGCCCGCGCCGATGGCCGCCGCGATACCGCCCTGTGCCCAGGCCGTGCAGGACAACTCGGCCGAGTCCTTCGCGAGGATGAGGACGTCGCCCGCTTCGGCCGCGGCGAGCGCGGCGCGCAGCCCGGCGACGCCGGTGCCGAGCACGAGCACGTCGGTGAACAGGTGCGGCAGGCGGTGATGATCGAAATTCGTCAGGTAGCGGCGACGGGCGATCGTCTGCATGCGCGCATCCTACGCCGCGGCGGCGGCGAGGTCATGCGGGCGGCGGGAATCGCCGCACGCTTGCGTCGGTGACCAGCGCGTGAATCGGAACGTCGTGCGCTTCGACGGGGATGCGCGCGAAGACCTGCTCCTCGAAAGCCAGGCCGCACAGAAACGCGCGAAACCCCGGCCGCGCCAGAAAGCGGTCGTAAAAGCCGCGTCCGCGCCCGAGCCGGTTGCCGAATTCGTCGAACGCCAGGCCCGGGACGATGACGAGATCGATCTCTTCGATCGGCACGGGCGGACCGTCGGGCGGCTGCGCGACGGCGCCGTCGAGGTCTTCGCCGAGGCTGGCGAGCGACGAGATTTCGACCGGAGTCATCTGCGATTCGTCCCACACGACGCGCGGCGCGGCGATGCGCTTGTGCGAAGCCCATGCGTCGAGCGTGACGTGCATGGTGTCGATCTCGCCCGGCATCGCCAGGTAGATCATGACGACGGCGGAGCGGCGGTATTCGGGCAGTGCGCACAGCCGCTGACACGCGACGGCGCTGCGCGCCGCGCGCATCGCCGGATCGACGCCGGCCAACCGGCTGCGGACTTCGGCCCGTGTCTCCTTCTTGGTCATGGCTTTCTTCCGTCGTCGCCGGCCGAGCGCAGGACAGCCCGGGCGGCGCGCAGCCTGCGGGCGAGCTCCGCCTCGGCGCCATTCTCGGTAGGTTCATAGAAGTCGCGGACCGCGCCGAGATAGTCCTGCGCCGCGATCGCGCCGGGCAGATCGTGAGGATAGACGTAACCCTCGCCGCGGCCGAGGCGCTCCGCGCCGGAGTAGCTGCGATCGCGCAGGTGCGGCGGCACGGGCAGAATCGGCTGTGTGCGGACGGCGTCGCCGGCGGCGGCGATGGCGCGCTTCACCGCGTTGGATTTCGGCGCCAGCGCCAGGTAAATCGCCGCCTGCGCCAGCGGATACTGGCATTCGGGCAGGCCGACCAGCTCGGAAATCTGAACGGCCGCGGCGGCGACGACGACGGCGTGCGGGTCGGCGTTGCCGACGTCTTCGGACGCGGCGATGGCGATACGGCGCGCGATGAAGCGCGGGTCTTCGCCGCCTTCGAGCATCCGCGCGAGCCAGTAGAGCGCCGCGTCGGCGTCGCTGCCGCGAATGCTCTTGATCAGCGCGGAGGCGACGTCGTAGTGCGTGTCGCCCGCGGCGTCGTACGAGATTGGCTTGCGCTGCACGGACTCGGCCGCGATGGCGCGCGTTATGTGCGGGCCGGGCGCGGCAGGCGCGGGCGCGGTGGAGCGCACCGCGATCTCGAGCGCGGCGAGCGCGCGGCGGGCGTCGCCGTCGGCGGTTTCGGCCAGGAAGCGCAGCGCGTCTTCGTCCACGCGCGCGCGGAGCCGGCCGAGCCCGCGTTCCTCGTCGGCCAGCGCGCGGCGCAGGAGCGCGAGCAGCTCCGCGGGCGAGAGCGGCTGGAACTCGAACACGTTGCTGCGCGATACGAGCGGGGCGTTTACGGAGAAGAACGGGTTCTCGGTGGTCGCGCCGATGAGGATCAGCACGCCCTCTTCGACGTCGCGCAGCAGCACGTCCTGCTGCGCGCGGTTGAAGCGGTGAATCTCGTCGAGAAACAGCACGGTGCGCTGCCCGCTGAGCAGACGCTGCCGGGCCGTGGCGATCACGCCGCGCACTTCCTTCACGCCCGCTTCGGCCGCGTGCAGCGTCTCGAACGCGGCCCGCGTCTGCGTCGCGATGACGCGCGCCAACGTCGTCTTTCCGCAGCCGGGCGGGCCGTAGAAAATCGCGCTCGTGAGGCGATCCGCTTCGAGCATGCGCCGCAGCAGCCGGCCCTCCCCGAGAAAGTGAGACTGTCCGACGAATTCGTCCAGCGTGCGCGGGCGCATGCGAACGGCCAGCGGGGCCGCCGCGGCCAAAGCCGCCTCGCGCTGCTCCTCGAAGAGATCCATGCGCGCAGGATATCGCGCGGCGACGGAAAGAGCGCACGCCGACCGGCCTTCGCGCGGCCCGGCGCGCGTGGCAAGCGACCGTGCTGGGGCTACACTGCTCATGCCGAGCGGCTGTGCCCGCCGGCGCCGGGAGGTCGAATCATGCAGATTCCCAAGGCGGTCGCCGCCAAGCTCAACGAACAGGTGTCCAACGAGTTCGGCGCGTCGCAGGCGTATCTGGCGATGGCGTGCCAGTTCGCGGAAACGGGCCTGGCCGCGCTGGCCGGGCATTTTCGCAAACAGACCGAAGAGGAGCGCTCGCACGCGCTGAAGATTCTCGATTATCTGCTGAGCGTCGGGGCGAAAGTCGTGCTGGCGCCACTGGCCGCGCCGCCGGCCTCTCACGCGGGCGTGCGCGCCGCGATCGAGGCCGCGCTGGAGCACGAGAAGCACGTCACGCGGCAGATTCACGAGCTGGTCGCGCTGGCGGAACAGGAGAAGGACTACGCGACGCGCAGTTTCCTGCAGTGGTTCGTCGATGAGCAGGTCGAGGAGATCGGCTCGATGGAGCAACTGCTGCAAGTCGCGACGCTGGCCGGCGAGAACGTGCTCCAGCTCGAAGCGTACGTCGCGATGCGAGCCCGCGCGGGCGAATAGGGCGCTTGGCGCTACTTGGCCGGCGTGCCGTAGACTTCGATCTCCGTGTAGTGATTCTGATCGTCGGCGGTGCTGCCCTTGCTGTAGCAGCGCACGTAGCGCCCGACGACGCCGCGGGCCTCGATCAGCTTGCCTTCGTACGTTTCCCAGAATTCCTTGTCCGTGCCCATGCCCAGGCCGGACGAGTTGTCGTGGTCGTTGTTGAAGATCGTCTTCACGTCCTTCACGAAGTCGGGATCGTCGCTCACCTGCGCCACGACGTCGTGATAGATTCGCGCGTTGGCGTGAAAGTGCCAGATCGCGACGGCGTGTATCGCAAAGCGCGACCCCAGATCGACCTGCGCCCATTGCAGGCCGGGGCCGAACTCGACCGCGCTCCCCTCCTTCGCCTCCTTGTCGCCGTCGGTGATCAGTTTGGCAGAACCGATGATCGGATCGGTGTCGCTGGCGGTGACTTTCTTCCCGGCCGAAAGCAGCGCCGTGCCCTTCGGCGCCATGAGCGGTGGGCGCGGACCCTTGCGCGGCGGCTCCAGGTTGGCGCCGGGCGGAACGTCCTTCGGCGTTCCGCGAAACGCCGGCTTCGGCAGCTTCAGGTCGAGCGGCGCAAGGTCGCCCGCCGGCTGCGACGCGGCCGGCTGCGTGCCCGCCGCGGGCGCGGCGGACTTGGCGGGCGGCTTGTCCTGCGCGGCGAGCGGGCCGATTGTCGCGCACAGGTACGCGACGAACGCGATGGTCGTGATTCCGGGACGTTTCATGTGCGAGCACCCGCTTCGTGTGTGGACGATGGGTCGCGCGAGTCGTTGTGACGCGGCTCAGCGCGCGCGAAGCAACAGCACCGCGACGACTTTCCAGATCGCGCCGACCACCAGCGCCAGGCCGGCGTAATGGTGAACCGCCAGCGCTTTCGGCTGAAGAGTATAGCCGACGGTCGGCAGCGTCACGAACAGGATCGACAGAACGCACGCGGCGCCGCCGACCAGCAGCAGCGCGTCGCCCGCCGCCGTCAGGCCGTCGCGGCGCGCGGTCGCGGGCGCCGCGTTGCGCCGCGCGGCCAGCAGCAGCGCCCACAGCGCCAGGCAGATCAGGAACACGGGCGAGACCAGCACGTGCGTTAGAAGCAGCCAGCCGCGAAATTGCCCGAAGCGCACCAATCCGACGATCGACGTGAGCGCGAGCGCAGCCAACGCCAGCAATAGCACGACCGTGACCGCGCGAGTGGGCCAGCGGCCGCAGGGGTAATCCGCACGCGCTGCGGCGTCCGGACCGCGCCGGCGCGGCAGCACGAAGCGCGCCACCACGCCCGCCGCGGCGATCAGCAGTGCGAGGCTCAGTTCCGTCGCCACCCGCATGTCCTCTGAATGAACCCGATCAGCCCGGAGGCGATGAACCACGTCGCCACGCAGCCCACGACCGTGGCGAGAAACCAGCCGCCGATCTCGGCCACCGTACGATTCGCCATGACGATCGCCCACGCGCGCAGCAGCGCCGGCTGCTCGGGATGAAGCGCGCGGCGCGGCTGAGCGGCCGTCGCGTCGGCGGCGCCTGGCGCGCCGGGCTTCGCGCTCTGCGCGCCGGTGTACAGCGGCGAATCTTCGCGATGACAGTCCTGGCACCCGCGCACCGCGCCCAGCGCGTGGCGGGCCGGCCGCACGTCATGCGCGATCGGCCAGGCATACGCGGCCGCGGTGGGCTCAAAGCGCGTCTCCAGCGCGCCGCCGTCGGCCAGATAGCTCGCCCAGCCGTTGTGCAGATAGGCGGCCCGGCCGTCGGCGGACGAAAGCTGCCCCAGCAAGATCTTCAGCTCGTCGGCGCTGGGCGCAGAGGCGGGCGCATTTCGCCGGGCGCTCTCGCGCCCGCGGAGTTTTCGAATCGCCTGTTGCACGGCGGACAGCGGGATCGGCCGGAATTTCCCGTCTTTCTCGCGCGCGAAAAACGCCGTATCGACCACGCGCATCGGCGTGATCTGCCCATCGACGCCGCGCTCGAAATACGGACCGACGATCCGCGGCGGATCATCGTCGCGGCGCAGCTTGGTCGGCACGCCAAGCCCATGCGCCATCGCCGTTTGAAATCGCCGGGGCGTCTGCTCCGGCCAGGGGCCGCTGTGGCACGCTGTGCAGGTGAGCAATTGCAGATGAAACGCAGGCAGGCCGCCGTGCTGCGGATGCGGCGCGCCGTAAAGCCCGCCGACGGCGCGAATCGCCATCGGATTGTCGGCGCTGGTCGCGCCCGTGGCGCCGCCGGTTCGCGGCGCGGCGCGCACGCCCAGGTGGCAGCCTTCGCACGAGAGCGCCGCCCGCGCCGGCTCGCCGCGCGTGGCGGCTTCGTCCGGATAGCCGCGCGTGATGTCGTGGCCGATGTCGTTGCGGTGGCAATCGGTGCAGAGCAACCCGGCGGAAATGTGGACGTCGGCGCTGGTCAGCCACTTTGGCGGCGCGGTCGGCCCGACGACGCGCGTGCCGTGGCAGAAGAGGCAGCGATCGACCGGCGGGCGGCGCGTGACGTTGAAATAGACGCGGTTGTCGCCGTCGAAGCGCGACTTGTCGTATTGAATGGTCGGCGGCTTCAAGTCCTGGCGATCCGGCGGCGGCGGCACAGCGGGGTCATAGTCATCCGGCAGAGATTTTGCGTCGCCGCGAAGGATGCCCAGGCCCAGCGCCGCGGTGGGCGCCCAGCGGAAATTCTGCCGCTCGATCTGCCGCTCCAACTCGGCCGGGTCGTGCTCTGCGCCCGCGCTGTGGCACATCATGCAGTCGATTTCGAGCACGCCGGAGATGGCCCAGCGGCCGCCGGGCGCAATCGCGGCGGCGGGCGTCGCTTGCGGCGCGGTCTGCGCGCCAGCCGCGCCAGGTCCGGTTTCGCCCGGCGGCGCGAGCGGACTACCGAATCCCCCGCCGGGAATGTGGTGGGCGAAGCGCAGCGTCATGTCCCACGGCGTCAGCCCGAACTCCTCGGGCGAAAAAACGCCCTCCCAACCGCGGTAGGAGAGCGGAACCTGTGTGCCGCTGGCGCGATCGGTCAGGATCCACGGCTCGCCGGCCCGGCCCGGCGGCACATTTGCACCTTCGTGGCTTCGTGGCTGCGTGGCTGCGTGGCTTTCCCACGCATTGAAGTGCCAGCCGTGCGAGACCTGTCCGACTTCGTGGCACTTTCCGCACGTGCGGATGGGCGAGTAGGGCGGCGCATCGGGGTCGGCCGGGTCGATGGCGCGGCCGGCATGATCGTAGAGCGTGATGCGGTGGACGTATTGGGCGGGGCTGTCGGTGCGGAGGAGCTCCTGGGAAACCGCAAGCGCGCCGGCCTGCGCGAGCAAGCCCGAGGCCAGGTAACGAATCGCGACTCGCCATTGCATCTTCATCAAAGCACGATTCGGAAGCCCGCCTGCGCGAAGTGATGATCGCATGTCAGTGCGTCGCGCACGTCGTGCATGTGCATGACCGTAAATGAAATGCAATCGACAAGGGACCATTCCTTATCGACCCGAGCTCCATAGAGCGCAAGTCCGGCGTCGAATGAAGCTTCGGCTGCGTCGAGAATATCAAACCGTCGATCGACTCGCACGCGTTTGATAATCTCCGGCACAACCTGCCGTGTTCGCCGATGCAGTAGGGCGTTGCCGAACTCCACCACAATCCAGACTGTCGTTATCACGCGCCCGGGGTAGGTGCGCATAATCTCCATCGCCCGTTCGTGATGTGGGTCCATCGGGTTCGCGAATGCGATGAAAAATGCCGTGTCGGCGAAAACCCGTTTCATCGCCTGCGCTTCGTGGCGCCATACAGATAGTGATCGAGATTGAGCGACAGGTCGGCGGGGAGCCCCAGGGCCGTTCCGCCCAGCGCCAGTAGTTCGGGATCGCAAATGGTCTTTGCGCGGGTGCGCGGTGGCTTCGACGTCGACTTTTGTCCGCGCTTCCTCGCAATCTGCCGTACATCTTTTCGGATTGTTACGCGAACGCGCGTTCCGTCGGGGAGGGCGTTCGCCGAATCAAGCAGAATACGGCCGTTGACGACAGTGCCCTCCAGCGAGGTGGTCGGCTTTCCGGCCCCCCGGACTTTGGGCAGCGGCGGCGTCGGAAGCGGTGTACGGCGAGAGTGTTCCGCATGCGCGCGTTTTCCGCGACGTGCAGTTCGTCCAACACTATTTCGCGCGAGTCGCTTTGACACGGTTCACCCGCCGCACAATCTCGAAACTACCGTTGCGCACAACCGGCGCTGGCTCACACGAGAATAGTGCGCCGCGAACCGAACTTCAACCCGATGGTGACGCGCGCGGCGCGGGCGCAGTCATCACACCACAAACTCCTCCGCCCTGAACTCCACCTTGCAGCCCTTCTCCACCGCCTCAT
>CAZHIE010000002.1:46061-51517 GCA_964532435.1 uncultured Planctomycetales bacterium | reverse complement strand
TCAGCATTCGGCATTCAGCATTCCCGCTGGCCCCTCCCTGGCGGTCGGGGTTCGGATTCCTTCGCCTACCGCCCAATGACGTCCTCATGCATCGCCATCAGCCGGATCATCTCGGCCACGTACAGCGGCTGGTATTCCGGATCGGCCAGATAAAACGCCAGCCAGCCGTCCTGATCCAACACATCCACGTAAATCTGCCGCTCCTCCTCGCTCAGCGCCAGGTGAAACACCGCGGCCATCGCGTCGACCATTTCTCCGGCCGTCTCGCGTTCGTCCCAGGTGCCCGGCGGCGGCAGCAGGTGATACGGCACGTCAGGCGTGTGATCCGGGCCATAGTCCATCGTCCGCCCGAGCGCCCACACCCGGCTGAGAATCCACTGGTCTTCGAGCCATCCGGCGTCCTCGTCCCAGCCCTGCACGCCGGGCGGATTCAGCAAATCCTGCCCCGCGTCGGCCAGGTCATACATGAGCTGGTCGAACAGGTAGCCCTGCGAGTCCTCGCTGTAGACGTGCATGTCGAGCGTGCGCGCCACGCCCACAAAGTGCTCGACCGGCGAGCTGATCTGATTGCCGCGCGCGTCGGACGAGAACATCGCCTGCGACCCGAGCAGCTTGCGCACCACCGGGCGAATCTCCCAATCCTGCGCGACGAGAAAGTCGGCCAGCTCGCGCACCACGTCGTCGCTCGGATGATCGTGAATGAAGAACGCGAACAGGTTTCGCGCGACGTACTCGGCCGCCTCGGGCTGATCGAGCGTCAGGTCGATGACGCTCTCGTAGTTGTAGTTTTCCGGATCGGCCCGATCGGGGAAGATCGATTTCACCGACTCGTCGTGGTGAATCAGGTCGAAGATGGGGCGCGTCTGCTCGCCGTACTGCCGCAGCAGCGTGATGCCCGTAAACGCGCGGGCCGACTCGCGAATGTCGTCCTCGTCATAAAGCACGTCGCGGCCGAGCGTGAACAACTCCCAGAACTCTCGTGCGTAGTTTTCGTTCGGCGCTTCCTTCGGGCTGTTCGCGCCGTCGAGCCAGACCAGCATGAGCGGGTCGAGCGTCAGCGCCTCCAGGAAATCGCGATAGTTGCCCATCGCGTTGTCTTCGAGCATCTGCCAATGGACGACGGCCAGGTCCGGATCCGAGTCGCCCAGCACGCGCCGCGAAGTCGCAAACCGATCGTGCCAGAAGAGCGCCATCCGCTCCCACAGCGGATTCGGCGACTCCAGCAGGTACACCATCCAGCGCTTCGGAACGTTGTTCTCGTACGCCTCGGCCAGATCCTGCACCTTGCCCGGCACGCCGCGGTGCGTGAGCAGGTCGTCGAGCGTCGCGTCGAGCCCCGCGCTGGCCGCCGCCGCCACGCGCTCCGGCGTTGCGCCGAATGCGGCACGCCGAAGCAGGTGATACGCCTCGTCCGACGTAAGCTCCTCGCGATACGGCGCCAGCGACTGCGCATGGCCCGCGAATTCGTCGCCCACTTCCACGACCACCGTCGCGTCGGCCGTGTCCTCTCCGCCGCGGCCGTCGCGCACCGTCACGCGCAGCTTGAGTTGCGTCGTGCTCAGGACGGCCGGCGCTTCGAACGTCACGTTCGCGCCTTCCGCAGCCGAGAATTCCCCCGCGTCGCCGTCGACCTGCGCCCACTCGAACGCGAGCTCGTCGCCGTCGGCGTCGGAGGACGACGACGCGTCGAGCGTCACCTGGCTGCCCGGGCCGACCGCGCTCTTGGGATTGATGCTGAGCACGGCCTCCGGCGCCGTGTTGTTCGGATCCACGACATTGTCATTGCCCGATCCGCCGCCGTTTTCGTTGCCGACCTGCGACGGCGACGGGCACCCGCCGGGCAGACATAGCACCAGCACGGCCGACGCCGCCAGCGCCAGCCGATGCGCATATCCGTGCCGTTCGATCATTGCGCGATCCCCGTGTGGACGGTCGTTTCCCGCAGCGCGCGTGCGCGCCGATGGTGGCCCGCCCAAAGTTTCGGCCCGATCAGCAACCCTGGCCTGTAGGATTCGTTCTTGAAGTGACGGAAGTCAAAGCCGCGCGGCGAAAGTTCTGCGCGTGGGACGAAATCCCGTCCGGCGCAAGCGCGGCGCGGCGAAGCGGCCGGCCCTGTCGCCGCGTTTATCGGCTTTCGTTCAGCCGCTGCCAGATGATGTAATCGAGCGCCGGCGCAGCCCCGCCGAGTCGGCGGACCATGTTGATCGCCTGCGCGCGGTGATGCGTGCCGTGCGTGCAAAGCTGCGTCAGCACGACGCCAAGCGGAAACCGGCGCGTGACGTCCGGCCGCGGCTGCGCGGTGACGATCTGCGCCAATGCAGCGCTGTCGATGGCGGCGAAGTCCGCAGCGCGGCGCTGTGTCGCTTCGCCCAGCGCGGCACGAATCTCCGCGAGCGAGCGCTTGGCGCCGGCGTCGGGAAACGGCTGCCCCGGCCCGACCAGCCAGTTCGTTCGCCACCATTGCTCGGCGCCGAGTATGTGCAGCAGCGTGCGGCGCAGCGAGCCGAGCCCCATCTCGAATGCGCGATCGAGCTGCTCGTCGGAAAATCCGGCGGCGGCGGTGAGCACCTGCCCGGTCGCCCAGTCGCCATAGCGGAAATACTCGGCGATTGTGTCGAGGTCGAAGCGCGGCAGCGGCTCGCAGCCGGTTTCGAGCTTCATGAAGATGTAGTCGACGCCAGGCCGAGGAATCTCTACGCCCGAATGGCGCAGCATGTTGATCGCCTGCGCCCGGTGATGCACGCCGTGGTTCGCGACGTGCAGGACCATGTCGCCGAGCGGCGCGATGAACGGCTCGCCGCGAATGTTGCGATAGGCGATGCGCCGGCAGAAGCCCGCGTCGCCCGCGCGGTCGAGAAAGGCGTCGCGCTCGCCGGCCGTCTGGCGAAATCGATCCGCCAGCGCCGCGACCGGCAGCCCCGGCGCCATTTCATCGAAGCGCGGGCTCGGCTTCTCCTGCCAGCGGTCAAGCCAGATTTGCTCGGCGCCCCACATGTGGTGCAGCGTGGCGCGGATCGAGCCGAGGCCCATCTCGTGCTTGCGATCGAGCGGTTCATCGGCGAGCGGCGCGGCCAGCGCGAGCAACCGCTCGCGCGCCCAGTCATTATGGATCAGCAATTCGCGCAATGTGCAGGGCGGCTGCGCGGGCGGCGACTGAGCGGTTGGCATGGTCCACTACCCCGACAACGGTTCCACCAGATCGTGCGAGAGTATAACGAAGTGCCCGGGCGCCTGGCAGATTTTGGGGGCCGGCAGGTCATGGGGGGCCGGCCTCCCAGCATGGCCCACGCCAATCGCGTTACCCTCCCCCCACCAGACGGCGCCACAATTCCGGCAGGAGTCTCATCCCCATGTGCTGAAAATCCGCAAAGATCACGATCGTCGCAATCTGATAGTGCATCGTCACGAGCCAGCACAGCGCCGTCCAGCCGATCCGCAGCGGCAACGGATACGCGGACGCGCGTTCGCCCCGCTCAAACCACTTCTCCCAATATCGCTGGACGCTCAGCGCCAGCGCCTGCGACGCCGCCCACGCCACGAACGACCAGCTCGCCCCGTGCCACACGGCGCAATATCCGAACACCGCCGCGTAGTTGAGCGGCGCAAACGTCCGGTTTCCGCCCAGCGGGATGTAGATGTACTCGCGCAGCCACGCGCCGACCGTGATGTGCCAGCGCCGCCAGAAGTCCTTTACCGACGTCGCCAGCGGCAGCCAGCAGAAATTGTCATCGACGCGGATGCCCACCAGCAGCGCCGCCGCGGCGACCAGCTCGTTGTACGTCCACAGGAACAGGTAGACCTGAATCGGCACGAGATAGAAGACGCGCAGCAGCGAACTCGTCGAATACGCCTGCGGCGCCGCGAAAAAGTCGGTCGCGCCGCGATTCACCGTCGGAATGTTCGACATCAGCACGACCATCAGCGACGCCCCGCCGATCGCCAGCGCCAGTCGATACCCGACCCGCGCCCACGGACGCGGCCCGACCGGACGCCACTCGCGCAACCGCTCGACGAAATCGGCGCGGCGCAGAACCGGGCCGTTGCGCACCACCGGCGAATAGAGCAGCCACGCGAGCGTGTCGCCCAGCTTCATCGCCTCGCCCGGCGACTTCGCGTAATCGACGCCCCACGAGATCAGCCGCAGCAGGCAATATGCGAACCCGCCCGCGTGCAGCGCCGCCATGCGCGACGGAAGCCAGCCCGGATGCGCGAACCACCACAGCGGAAAAACCAGCGCGTGCAGCCCGATCCACACCAGCGCGATCATGCCGCGCTCGCTCAGCGCGCCGCTGCGCCGCCCGCGCGCCAGCAGCTCGATGTACGCGACCGAGAGTAGCAATCCGCCCACGAGAATCGCCGCCGCGATCGGCTGCGCCGTGAGCGCCAGCCAGCCGATCCCCGCCGCGGCGATCGCCGCGCGCGGCCAGCGCCGCGCGAGAAGGACGACCAGCGGAATCAGCGGAAAATAGGCCAGAATCGCGTACGGGCCGGCGAAAAACTCGGTCCGGCCCGCCAGCGGAACGGGGTCGATGATCGGGTTGAACAGCGGCGTGGGCGCCGGCCAGTCAATCAAGGCGGGTCAGGCTTCCTCGTCGCTCAGCGTTGCGTGGTGACGGTCGATTCGCGCTCGCGCAGCAGCCCATAGACGAACGCGACGTCCTCGTTGTGCATGCGGATGCAGCCGCTCGAAGCGTCCTTGCCGATCGAGTCCGGATCGATCGTGCCGTGAATGCCATAACCCTCCGTGTTCGTCGCGCCGCCGTCCACGTATTCCAGCCCGATCCAGAATTCGCCCAGCGGATTCTGCGGATCGTCGGCCGCGATGACGCGCTTGTCCGTCGCCGACGCGGGCGGAAAATACGTCGGGTTTTTCAGCCGGTTCTTCACGACCCACTTGCCTTCCGGAGTGCCCGAGTCGCGCCCCAGCCCGACGCGGTAACTCCGCACGTACAAGTCCTGGAGATACACGTCCATGCGGAACTGCGACTTCGAGATGCGAACGTGGAACGGACCCTTCGGAATCTTGATCGTCTGATCGAGCCGCAGCTTGCCGGCATCCTTGATGCCGTTCAATTGCATGATGAGTTCGTAGGGAACCTTGTATTTCGGCCCGATCGTCGCCAGCCGATCGCCCGACTGCACGCGATAGCTGCTCACCAGCGGATCGTCCGCGACGACGCGCGACGAAAAAATCGTCTCGTCCGCGATCCGGGTCAGCAGCGCGCGAATCTCGCTCTGGTCGGCCGGCCGCGTCGTCGAAGTCAGCATCGCGTTCAGCGCGTGCCGCGCTTCGATGACCTCGCCCTTCTGCCAGCGCTGCCGCAGCGATTCGATCGCGGGGTTGTCGCTGCGCGTCTCGTCGCCCGATGGGTCGGGCTCGACCGGCTCAAACGTCGCTTCGTAGATCGGATCGGGTTGCGATGCGACGCGGTGCGGCGCGGCCGGACCGGGCATCG
>CAZHIE010000002.1:44899-45961 GCA_964532435.1 uncultured Planctomycetales bacterium | reverse complement strand
CGCGGCCGGACCGGGCATCGCCGCGGCCGCGACGAAGCGCAGCGATCCATCGGCCGCGCGCGCCTCGGCGCTGGCGGGCTCCGCGTCGGCGGCGCCGGTCTCCGCCGTGCCGGTCTCTTGCGCCACGCGGCTGCGCCAACCCGGCGCGTCGAGCGCCAGGTACCAGTAGAGCGCGGACGAAACGAGCGCGACGAACGTGCTCAACATCAGCCACTGCCTGCGCCGCCGCCGCCGTGAGAATCGCACGCTGACCTCCCGGGCTTCCTGCCCGCTTCCCTCGTCCATGATGCGCACACCGGCGCGCAATATACCCACCCGGGCGCGTGGCGACCAACCGCCCGCCGCCTTACGATTTATCGGAACATTGCCGCCGCGCCCGTAGGCGACGGTTTGCCGACGGGACTGGGTGGCGCGGGCTTACCGGGTGGTACGGGTTTCCAGCCCGTGTCCTGGCAAAGAGACCGGTCGGAGACCGGCCCCCCAAGCCGACTCGATTGTCGCATGGAGGCGACGCATGTTGCCCAGCCCACCGCCAGCGCCCCCGCCGATCCGCGAGCACGATTGCAGCGCCGCCCTCCTCGACACACTCGATCGATTCCACGTCCACCTGAACGTCGAAATCGGCGCCTCGCCGCACACGCTGGCCGCCTATCGCCGCGACCTCGTGCGTTTCGGCGGCTACCTGGCCCGCCGCGGCGTCGCGGACCTTTCGCGGATCGACCCCATCGTCATTCAGGGCTACCTGATCGAGTTGACGCGCGCGGGATTCAAGGAGACGACCATCGGGCGGCACGTCGTCTCGCTGCGCGTCTGGCTGCGCTGGCTGCACCACACCGGCGCGCTCGCCAACGACCTGACGACCACGATCGAGATGCCGAAGCGCTGGAAGCGCCTGCCCGACACGCTGAACGTCGACCGCGCCGCGACGCTCGTCACGTCGCCCGACCCGGAGCACGCCCTCGCGCTGCGCGACCGCGCGATCCTCGAACTCTTCTACGCCAGCGGATTGCGCGTCAGCGAACTATGCGGCCTGCGCGAGCAGGATCTCGACCTGCGAATCGG
>CAZHIE010000002.1:42685-44799 GCA_964532435.1 uncultured Planctomycetales bacterium | reverse complement strand
ATTCAGCATTCAGCATTCAGCATTCTCTTTTTCTCCCGCACCCGGGTACGATCCGCTGCGGAGGTGCGACATGCGTCCCGGATTCGTTGGCGCGTTCCTCAGCGGCTTTGGGTTGCTTCTGCTCTCCCCATCGCCCGCCTCGCTCGGCGACACTCCCCTCGGCGCCCCGGATGACCCGCCCGCCGCCTCGCGCCCGGCCCCGCCGCTGTCCGGGCCGATCCGCGAACGAGCCGACGGCCAGGACCCCGACTCGCCCGAAGTCCGCAAGCTGATGAGTCGCAAGGCGCCCGCCGTCGGCACGCTCGCCCCGGATTTCACGCTGCCGTCGCTCGACGGAAAGGCGTCCATCACGCGCAGCAAATTTCAGGCCGGCCGCCCGCTGGTGCTCGTCTTCGGCAGCTTCACCTGACCGCCTTTCCGGCGTCAGTCTGACGCCATCGAGCGCATGTACCGCGAGTACAAGGATCGGGCCGAGTTCCTCTTCGTCTACATTCACGAGGCGCACCCCGACGACGGCTGGCAGATGCCGGCGAACGAACGCGACAAGGTGATCTTCAACCAGCCGACGACGTGGGACGAGCGGCAATCCGTCGCGAAGAAATGCTGCTCGTCGCTGACGCTGTCGCTGCCGTGCGTCGTGGACGACATGAAGAACTCGGTGGACCAGGCGTATGCGGGCTGGCCGGAGCGGCTGTTCATCATCGAAAAGGACGGGCGCGTGGCCTACGCAGGCGCACAGGGGCCGATGGGATTTCATCCCGAGCAGGTCGAGGCGTGGCTGAAGAAGAATCTTCCGCCGGCAAACTCCGCCAGCGCGCCGGCTTCGCAGCCATCCTCGCAACCGTCCGGCCAGCCGTAGCCGACCGCGGCGAGCGGCATTGTCGAAGCACGCCGCGCGTGAACGTGCCGGCGCTTCTTTCGCTGGGAGAGAGCGGCCCGGAGGCCGCGCTCGCTCAATCGCCGGGAGTTCCCATGTCCACCGCTCAACAAATGCCCTCGGCGTTCGCATACGCCCGATTCGCCGCCCTGGCCTCGCTCGCAGTCCTCGTCGCGGTCGCCGGCTGCATCGAGCTCGACAACGCGAACGACAACGCACCCGACCCGCACGTCCCGCCCGTCACGAGCGGCAACTGGTACCGCCCGCCGGCCGCAACAACCTGGCAATGGCAGCTTCAGCCAAACGCGTCCGGCCGGATCAACACCAGCCATGACGTCGACGTGTACGACATCGACCTGTTCGATGCGCCCGACGAGACGATCGACTCGCTGCGCGCCGCCGGCCGGCGCGTCATCTGCTACTTTTCCGCCGGCTCGTACGAGGACTTTCGCGACGACGCCGGCGAGTTCGACGCGGCCGACCTCGGCCAGACGCTGGACGGTTTCGCCGACGAGCGCTGGCTCGACATCCGCTCGGAGAACGTGCGTCGCATCATGCTGGCGCGGCTCGACCTGGCCGCGGCCCGCGGCTGCGATTGTGTCGAGCCGGACAACGTCGACGGTTACGCCAACGCGACGGGCTTTCCGCTGACCGCGGACGACCAGCTTGCGTTCAATCGCTTTCTGGCCAACGAGGCACATCGCCGCGGCCTGTGCGTCGGGCTGAAGAACGATCTCGATCAGATCGAGGAACTGGTGGACTACTTCGACTTCGCGCTGAACGAGCAATGCCACGAGTTCGACGAATGCGACCTGCTCGCGCCCTTCGTCGCGGCCGGCAAGCCGGTTTTCAACGCGGAATATGCGGATCGGTACGTGCGCGACGCGCGCGTGCGCGACGCGCTCTGCACGGATGCCCGCGCGCGGACCCTCCGCACGCTCGTGCTGCCGCTCGATCTCGACGATTCGCTCCGCTTCGACTGCGGAGAGTAGCAGCCCGTAGATGAATGAAGCGGCTGTCGACTGGAGGGCAGCCGCATGGAGGGCAGCCGCCCCCGGCTGCATTTCTGAAATGGACCGCAGCCGCCCTCGGATGCATTCCTGAAATGGACCGCAGCCGCCCTCGGCTGCATTGACCCCGAATCGTCGACCCGCATGAGGGCACGCGGCCTTGGAAAGTCCCGCATCATCGTCAGCGAATGAGCCCGCCTGTCCTCAGGCGGGTCTTCGGTGCGCAC
>CAZHIE010000002.1:38285-42585 GCA_964532435.1 uncultured Planctomycetales bacterium | reverse complement strand
TCCTCAGGCGGGTCTTCGGTGCGCACGAGCCCGCCTGTCCTCAGGCGGGTCTTCCTCGTCGACGAATTACGCCCAAGACTCAAACACCACCGAGCCCGGCCGGCGCCATCTCAGAGTCCGTTCTTCCACGGCCGGGCTTCAGCCGGCCAGTGCTTGCCACCGGTTTCAACCGGTGGTGGACAGCCGTCCATCCGAACTTCTGTTTTCGCCTACCTCAGCCGGCTTCAGCCGGGCTTTAGTCCGAAAGCCCGCAAGTCCATGATGCAGTCGATGACACCAACTCAGGGCGGCTGAAGCCGGCTGAAAGTGAGGGAGATGAGACAGTGATGTGGTGCCGCATGCACACCACCAGCTCAAGCTGGTGGCAAACACCGGTCGGCTGAAGCCGACCCCGAGAGCTCTGCAATCGCTGGTCGGCTAAACCCGACCCCGAGCGGTCTGCAAGCACTGAGTAGTTGAGGCCGCGGCGCGCCAATCGGCCCCGCACCCCCGCCCCGCTCGCACATCCCTCGCGCGCTCAACCGCGCTTTCACGTCACCGCCAGAATGATGTTCAGCAGAACGCTCAGCGCCGCAACCACGCCCAGCACGATCGCCACCCCCATCGGGACCATCGTCCCCGCCGAGCCGCCGGCGCCCGCGGCGGCCGACTGCCCGTTTCCGCCCGGCACGGCCTTGCCCTTGCCGAGCGTCTCGAAGTCGTCGTGCTCGACGTGCGAACGGGCGAAGCGCGGCGGCTCCCCGCGCGCAAGCAGATCGAGGTCTTCCAGCAGCTCGCGGGCGCTGCCATAGCGGTGCGCGCGGTTCTTCGACATCAGCATCTCGATCATCGAGCCGCAGCCCGCCGTCAGCCGCGCGTTGATGTGATCCGGCGGCGTGAGCGGCTCTTTCAGATGCTTGTGCATGACCGCCGACGGCGTCGGCGCCTCGAATGGCACGCGGCCCGTGACCATGTGATACCACGTCGCGCCGAGCGAGTAGAGGTCGGCCCGGTGGTCAATGTCCACCTCCCCGCGAATCTGCTCCGGGCTGATGTAATACGGCGTGCCGTAGGCCCGGCCGGCCTCGGCCATCGCCGCGTCGAGATCGGTCGCCTCGCGGGCCAGACCCATGTCGGCGAGCTTGGCCACGCGCTCGGTCGTGAGCATGATGTTCTTCGGCTTCACGTCGCGATGGATGAAGCCGCGCTCGTGCGCGTGCAGCAGCGCCCGCGCGATCTGCCCGATGATGTCCACCGCCTCGCGCTCGTCGTAGACCTTGCCGGCGGCCAGCTCGTCGTAGACGGTGCAGCCTTCGACGAACTCCATGACGAAGTAGTGGAACCCCCCCGCCTCGCCGACGTCGATCGCCTGCACAATGTTGTTGTGGTTGAGCTGGGCGGCCGCCCGCCCCTCCCGGTAAAAGCGCTCGACGAACTCGGCGTTTCGGCTGAGCCGCTTGGGCAGCACCTTCACCGCGACGGTGCGGTTCAGGCTGAGCTGCTTGGCGCGATAGACGACCGCCATCGCCCCGGCGCCGACCTTCTTCTGAAGCTGATAGCCGGGAATCTGCTGGGCAGGCCGCCCGCCCGAGTCGTCGCTGCCGCCTTGCAGCCGGCCGAGCTGCGAACGCGTCAGATAGCCGAGCTGCACCAGCACGTCGCCGAGGGGCGGCAACTGCCCCGCGACCGACTCCGACTTCTGGAGGTCGCCGGCGGCGCGCACTTCCTCGGGCGTCGCCAATTGGCGCTCTACCACGAGCCGCGCGATTTGGGTATCTTCCGAGCCGTCTGCCAAAGACGCCTCCCGCGGGACGTACCAATGCCTTGGGACGCGAATCCCTGAATTCTACCGTGTCGGACCGATAGAATCAAAAACTCGTGGTTTTCGTCAAAGGGTGTGTGTAAATGCAGTTGCCTCCTGAAGTCCACCGGACCGGCCTCCGACACATGACGAGCTCACGCCCAACCGCGCCGACACCGCCACCCGCGCTTCGCCGCCCGCCATGCCGCGGCCTGCTCGCGCTCCTCGCCGGGTCGACCATCCTGGCCGGCGCTCTCCCGGCCCGCGCCGACGATCCGGAAATCACCGACGAAGCCGTCGCAACCGCGATCGAACGCGGCGTCGCGTGGATCAAGGCCCAGCGAAACGACGCCGGCGTCTGGGAGGGCGGTGGGGCCGAGTACAACGGCGGCGACACGGGCCTCGCGCTCCTCGCCCTGCTCTACTCCGGCGAAGACCCGCGCCGCGACGAGATGAAGCGCGGCATCGACTGGCTCGCCGGCCAGAGCCTGAAGCACACGTACACCTACGGCACTCGGGCACACGTGCTCGCCCTGGCGGGCAAGACCTATCGCGAAAAGCTCCAGAGCGACCTCACCTGGCTGGTCGATAACTGTTGGCCGCGCGGGGAGGAAGGCGCCGGCGCCTATGCCTATGAAGGACGGGCGGGCGGCAAATCCTGGGACAACTCGAACAGCCAGTACGGCGTGCTGGGCGTCTGGATGGCGACCGACGCCGGCCTGACCGTCCCCGAGTCGTACTGGCAGCTCATCGCCGAGCACTGGATGAACCAGCAGTCCGACGACGGCGGTTGGACCTATGGCGGAAAGGGAACCAGCACCGGCAGCATGACCGCCGCCGGCCTCGCCACGCTCTACGTCATCCTCGACCGCCTCTATAACGACCGTCCGAAGGACAACGGCCGGCTCCTCACCGCGATCGACCGCGCCCTCGGCTGGTTCGGCCGCTACTACGGCCCGGAGAATCATCAGGGCGATCAGCAGTGGCAGTTCTACTACCTCTACGGCGTGGAGCGCATCGGCCGGGCCAGCGGGCAGAAGTATTTCCGCAACAAGGACTGGTTCCGCGAGGGCGCGTCGTACCTGCTTCGCGAGCAGCGACCGGACGGCAACTGGTCGCAGCGCGGCGAGCACATGAGCGACCTGCGCAACACCGCGTTCGCGATCATGTTCCTGTGCCACGGCCGCGCGCCGCTGCTGTTCAACAAGCTTCAGCACGGCGACGACTGGAACAGCAAGATGCGCGACGTTCCGGGCCTGAACCGGTACGCCGAAAAGTCGCTGGAGCGCCTGCTGAACTGGCAGATTGTCCGCCTCGACGGCACGATGGACGACCTGCTCGAAGCGCCGGTGCTGTACCTGTGCGGCGAGACGGCCTGGGCGTTCAGCGACGTCGAGGTGCAGAAGATCCGCGAATACTGCCAGCGCGGCGGGCTCGTGTTCGGCGTCGCCGCGCACGGCAAGGACGATTTCGTCGCCGGGTTCCAGGCGCTCGCCAAACGCGCCTTCCCGGAGTTCCCGCTGCGGCCGCTGCCGGACAACCATCCGCTGTTCAGCGGCGAGGTGAACTTTCCAATCGAGAAGCCGCCTTCGATGTTCGAGGTTCACAGCGGCGCGCGGACGCTCATGCTGCTGTGCGCCGAGGACATCGCCGAAACGTGGAACAAGGCCGGCACGCGCAAGGGAAACGAGACGCACTTCCAGCTTGCCTGCAACGTCTACATGTACGCGACGGACAAGTCGCTGCAGCGCAGCCGCCTCGAAACGCCGAGCATTCCGCTGCGCGAGCGCCCGATCGACCGGAAGATCGAGGTCGCGCGGATCAAGTACGCCGGCGCGTGGGACGTCGAGCCGTATGGCTGGACGCGCCTCAAGAACTACCTGAACAACGAGACGGCCTCCACGCTTCTCGTGACGTCGGGCGTGACGCTCGACTCCGAAGACCTGCAGGCGGTCAAGATCGCGTACATGAGCGGAACAGCGGCTTTCGAGCTGACGCCCGCGGAGCGCTCGGGCCTGCGCAAGTTCCTGAGCAGCGGCGGCACGCTTTTGGCCGACGCCGCCGGCGGCGCCAAGCCGTTCGTCGACTCGTTTGAAAAGGAGCTGCGCGACGTGCTGAAGGAAGACCCGCGCGTGCTGCCGCCCGACTCCTTCCTCGTGACCGGAAAAGAGCTGCCCGGCGGCCTCGATCTGGCCGACGTCGGCTATCGCCGCAACGCCCGCACCGAGGCGCGCGCGCGGAAGTATCCCGCGCTCAAGGCGTTCGGCCGCACGCGCCTGAACGTGATCTTCTCCACGCTCGACCTGAGCACCGGCCTGCTCGGCACGCAGGTCTACAACGTTCGCGGCTACGATCCGAACGGGTCGCTGAAGATCCTGCGCAACATGCTGATGTACGCCTCGCTAAGCTCGTCGCAGAAGACGAAGCTGAAATAGCTGCCCGCGACGAACGATGGGCCGCAGAACTGGAGGCCAGCCGCCCCCGGCTGTCTTTCGTCTGGACCGCAGCCGCCCTCGGCTG
>CAZHIE010000002.1:35075-38185 GCA_964532435.1 uncultured Planctomycetales bacterium | reverse complement strand
CCGGTACGCCCGACGCGCGGAATGCACGATTGCTCGCGGAATCCCCGCGCGCTGGCGCTTGGGGTTCAGAAAGTGGTGCCCAGCCGGCCGCCGAGCCCAATGGACCCCAGCCGCCCCCGGCTGCATTCTTCCGGTGTAAAAACAAGCGGCGGCACGAGCCCGCTCCGGCGGAAGCTAAGGCCCGCACCGCTCGCTGAAATCCCTTATTGGCAAACGGCGTGCCACGCGCAACGGCGCGGCCGAGACGGTGCCCCGCGGCCGCGTCGACCCGCCGACGAACACGATTACGTCTCTCGCCGCGCGAGCGCGCCGTAAGTGTTTCCAAACACGCAAGATGCAAAAGTGCGCGGTCCGATCCATCCCATCCGCTGCGACTCGTCCCGCGATGAAGCGCATACACCCGCCCCGCACGCCGCGGCGCGGCACATCGCGCGGGCGCTGCGCGCTGCGCAAACATTCGCCCCGTTGCTACAAGGCTTTTATTTTCAAGGACTTAATTGTGCGCAACCGGGTGCGTGAAATTACGCAGTTAACCCGTTCGGGCCACGAATTCCGTTGACCCGCCGACGCGCGACCGATACTCTGGACGCCGGAGGCGTTAGACTCGTCTGGGCTCTCTCGATAGCAGTGGCCGTCGTCGCAGGTACGAGTAGGGATCCGGGGGGATCGGCTGTCCTGCTGGGGAATTCCCGTCTAACGCCCGCCAGCCCGCGCCTCAAACCTGGAGATGTCGTTGATGCCACGCACCGCGCGGGCCATATGCCCACTGCTCCTCTGCGCTGCGCTTCTGTGTTGCGGCGCAAGCGCCGTCGCGCAGCAGTCGATCGCGTTCCAAAGCCCACAATATTCGCCGTTCGGCACCGGCTACTCGCGCACGTTCTCGATCGTCGCCGCCCCGCGCGCCGTCGGTAGCGTGACCCTCACGTTCACCGCGCGCGCAGATCTCAGCAGCCAGACCGAGCTGATCGACATCTACCTCAACGGCGTGCGCGCGGGAGTCGCGTTCGGGCCGACGGGGAGCGATTGCCCCGCCGCGCCCAACGTCGAATCCCTCGCCATCTCCGAAGCCGCCTACAACGCCGCGGCCGACAGCGGCGCGGTGCAGATCGAGATGCGGCCGTCGAGCGCGGTGAACGCGGGACAGTGCAACCCGCCGTCCTACATCTCCGTGCGCGTGAGCTACGTCGTCGCGCGCGACTGCAACGACAACGGCGTCCCCGACGTCTTCGAGCCCGATTGCAACTTCAACGGCGTGCCCGACGATTGCGACGTCGCCGAGGGCACTTCGCTCGATTGCAACGGCGACGGCCTGCCCGACGAGTGCGGGAACGATTGCAACGCCAACGGCCGCGACGACGGCTGCGACATCGACATGGGCTTCAGCGCCGACTGCGACGACGACGGCGTGCCCGACGAGTGCGAGCCCGACTGTGACGGCAACGGCTTCCCCGACGCGTGCGACATCGCGGCCGGCCGCGCTCTCGACTGCAATCACAACGGCGTGCCCGACGCCTGCGACATCGCGCAGGGCGGCGTCGCCGACTGCAACGACAACGGCGTGCCCGACATCTGCGAAATCGCGGGCCGGCCCGATCTGGACTGCGACGAAAACGGCGTTCTCGACGCGTGCGACCCCGATTGCAACCACAACGGCTACCCCGATGCATGCGACATCCGCGACCTCAACAGCTCCGACTGCGACGGCGACGGCATCCCCGACGAATGCGAGGCCGATTGCGACGGCTCCGGCCAGCCCGATTCGTGCGACATCGCGCAGGGCGCCGCCGAGGACTGCAACGGCAACGGCGTGCCGGACGCCTGCGACATCGCGTCCGGGCGCAGCCGCGACGACAACCGCTCCGGCATTCCCGACGAGTGCGAGTCGCGCCCGGTGCTGTTCGGCTCGCCGCGCCTCTCGCCCATCGGCGCGGGTACGGTGCAATCGTGGCGCATCTTCAATCCGCCCGAGGCGGTCTCCGACGTGACGGTCTCGGTTCGGGCGCGGGCCGACCTGAGCAGTACAACCGAGCGCCTGTTCCTCGAATTGAACAACGTGCCGATCGGGACGCTCTTCGAATCGGGCGGCCACGATTGCCCGACGACGCCCGACCTCGCGACGCTGACGGTCCCCGCGGCGGTCTTCAACGCGGCGGTCGGCAGCGGCGACGCGTTCGTCGAAGTGATTCCCTCGGGCGCCGTCAGCGGGTCGCAATGCATCCCGCCGTCGTACGCCACGATCGAGCTTCGATACGATGGGACCGGCGGGCGCATCGGCCCGCTGATCATTCCCTGGCTCGAAGTGAATTCGGCGTCCGCGGCGGAGATCAACGTCGCCGTCGCCGGCTTGCAGCAGTGGCAGAACATCACCGACACCGCGCTGATCTCGACCAACCCCGATCGCGCCTGGCTCTACACCACGCTCCGCCAGCGCGTCCCCGGCATGCAGATCATCCCCGGACTCAAGACGGATTACTTCCTCGACCCCGGCCGGTTCACCGATCTGCTCGGCTGGCAGCGCATGGCGGTGGCGGTCGCCGACGTCGTCGCGACCTCGGGCCAGTCGCGCGTGTTGCTCGAAAACGAATCGACGCTGTACGGCTACTGGAGCGGACAGTGGACGATCAACTTTACCGAGCTGCGCTCGCGCCTCGCGCTTCTGCCGCCCAACGTGGAGATCATCTGGTATCCCGCCTACACCGGCCGCACCGCCCAGGAGCGCACGCGCAGCGCCGCGCTCTGCAACGCGGTCGAGGCGGCCCTCAACGCGCGCTTCGTGGACAGCAGCCGCGGCCATCCGCTGTTCGTCAACGACCCGGATTGGATCTACAACCGCGGCCAGCTCGACGCGATCTCGGTCGAGCCGCTCCTGCCGATCTTCTACTTCGGCACGTTCGGCGGATGGATGTACTGGCCGTACGACCGCGTGCTGGAAATTCGCGGGCTCGCGCCGGAGGATCAGGCGCTGTTCTACCCCGGTTACGCGCGCTGGTTTGAGTCGGGGCAGATCATCTCGTCGATCCTGCTGGGCGGCGGCGGCGGCCAGATCGAAGTGAATCCGAAGGACAAAGCGCTAGGCGAATAGAGACAATTGCGAATAGCGAATAACGAAT
>CAZHIE010000002.1:21421-34975 GCA_964532435.1 uncultured Planctomycetales bacterium | reverse complement strand
CAATTCGTTATTCGCTATTCGTTATTCGCAATTGACTCTCATCCTTTCACCGCGCCAAGCTGCACGCCCCCCACGAATTGCCGCTGCGCGACGAAGAACAGCACGATGCACGGCGCCATCGTCACAACGCTCGCCGCCATCAGCAGGTTCATGTCCGAAAAGTCGCCATATTGGTTCTGAAACGAATTCAGCGCGACCGCCAGCGTCATTTGCTCCTGGCTCTGAAGATAAATCAGCGGGCCGAGAAAGTCGTTCCACGTCGCGATGAACGTGAAGACGCCCGTGATCGCGACCACCGGCTTGCACAGCGGCAGCATGATCCGCCACCACACGCCCAGTTGTCCGCACCCGTCGATGCGGGCCGCTTCGACCAGCGCTTCGGGAATCTGCGCGAAAAACTGCCGGAACATGAAGATGAAAAACGGCGTGCCGAAAAACGCCGGCACGACCAGCGGCAGGATCGAGTCCACCCACCCGAGCGATCGGAAGAGCAGAAACAGCGGGATCATCGTAACCTGCGCGGGAAGCATCATCGTCGCGAGCATCAGGACGAACATCGGCCCGCGCCCGCGAAAACGCAGCCGCGCGAACGCATACCCGCACAGACTGCACGAGAGCACCTGTCCGACGACGCACAGCGTCGTGATCACGACCGTATTCGCCAGCGCGTCGAGAAAACCGCGATATTCGATCGACACGCGCCGCAGCCAGCGGCCGGGCGTGCGGAAAAGCTGCCCGACGCTGCCGCCCAGCGTCTCCGGCCGCTCGATGCCGGACGCGGCGTTCGCCCCGATCCGCTGCAGCGCCTGCGGATAGTTGCGAAACTGCGCCTCGCGCGGCATCCACTGAAACGTCTGTGCCGATGCGCCGCCCGCCGCCTCCTGCGCGCTGGAAATGCTCATGACGCCCATCCAGTAAAACGGGAAGAGCATGGCGACGGTGCCAAGCGCGAGAATGAGCATCGACACGCCGCGTCGCAAGAGTGTCTCCCGGCCGGACCAGGCCTCAAGGATAAAGGTAAATGGTCCGTCGAAACAGCGTCTCGACGCCCCCGAGGGGCCGGCGGAACAACTGGGGGCCGGCCCCCCGCCGGTCTCTTCCTGAGCCCGAATCCATCCCTCTCGCTGGCCCCTCACTGACGTGGGGCTTCGGATTCGCCTGTTCCCTGTTCCCTATTCCCTGTTCCCTGCTCCCTATTCCCTGTTCCCTGTTCCCTGTTCCCTGTTCCCTATTCCCTGTTCCCTGCTCCCTGCGTACCCTGCCACCATGAAAAGCCTCTGCGTCTTCTGCGGTTCCGCGACGGGAGATCGCCCAGCGTACCCAGCCGCGGCGCGCCGCATGGGCGCAACGCTGGCGGCTGCCGGATTGCGGATCGTGTACGGCGGCGGCAGCGTCGGGCTGATGGGCGTGCTGGCCGATGCGGCTCTCGCCGCCGGCGGCGCCGTGGTCGGCGTAATTCCGCGAACGCTCTGGGAGCGCGAGGTCGGGCACGCCGGGCTGACCGAGCTGCACGTCGTCGAAACGATGCATCAGCGCAAGGCCCTCATGGCCGACCTGTCAGACGGCTTCGTCGCGCTGCCCGGCGGCGTCGGAACGCTCGAAGAACTCTTCGAAATCTGGACCTGGGCCCTGCTCGGCGTTCACGCCAAGCCGTGCGGAATCCTGAACGTCGACGGATACTTCGACCCGCTTCTTGCGTTCGTCGATCAGGTCGTCGCGCGCGGGTTCCTGCGCCCGGAGTACCGCGCGATGATTCGCGTCGAGCGCGAGCCCGAACCGCTGCTGGCCAGGCTGGCCGAATATCGCGCGCCGGCGGTCGCGAAATGGGTGCGGCCGTCGCAGACCTGACCCGCCGCCATGCCCGTGTCGCCACGCCCGCTCGCGCATGCCCGCGCTTTCGCGCCGCTTGACCGGAGAGGCCGCGCGCTCCGATGATCCGCCAAACGAGGGCGCCGCATGGCCACAATGAAATCCGCCAGAAAGCTGACATTCGAGGAGGCCATGCAGCGCCTCGAGCAGATCGTCGCCGCCATGGAGGGCGGGCAGATCGGCGTCGAAGAGTCGATCGCCCGTTATGAAGAAGCCATGCTCCTCGCCACCCAGTGCCGCCAGATCCTCGACAACGCCGAGCAGCGGATTCAGAAAATCCAGTTGGACGCGGCCGGAAACGTCACTGCCACGCCGCTCGAATCCGACGACGCCGGCGACGGCGAGAACCCGCACGCCGATGCTTCGGAAAATCCGTGAGATACACATGAGCGCCCGGCCGGCGCGCGGCGTCGGACTGCGCGCGTGGCTCGCGCCGGCGGCGCGCGTCGCCGGCACGATGCTGCGCGCCGGGCTCGACGCCGCATTGCCGCGCACCTGCCTGGCCTGCGGCAATTGCCTGACGCTCGACGAATCCGACGTCTGCATCGCGTGCGCCGCCGCATTGGCGAGTTTGGAGCGCGCGCCATACTGCCCGCGCTGCGGCCGCAACGCCCTGCCGATGACGATCCACGAGCGCGGCTGCGTTCGCTGCCGCAGCGAGCCGCACTGGAACGTCGCCCGGCTTGTGCGGATCGGGCCGTACGACCCGCCGCTGCGCGGGCTCGTGCTGGGGCTGAAATACGCGGGCATCGACGCGGCGGCCGACTTCCTGGGCCGGCGAATGGCCGCCCGCATCGCGGCCGAGCCGTGGGCCGCGGAGATCGAGCGTCTGGTCGCGGTGCCGATGCACTGGCGGCGGCGCTGGCAGCGGCCGAACGTGCATGCGCGCCTGCTGGCGGAGGGAGTGGCGCGCGAGCTGCGCGGGGTCGAACTCCTGCGCGGAGTGCGGCGCCGCCGTTACGGACCAAGCCAGACGGAAAGCCCGTCGCGCGCCGCCCGCTTCGAAAACGTCCGCGGATGCTTCGACGCCGGCCGCTGGGCCGAGCGCAACGTGCGCGGGCGGACGGTATGCATCATCGACAACCTGGTGGTCAGCGGCGCGACGCTGCACGAATTGTCGAAGCTGTTGCGGCGAATGGGCGCCAAGCGCATCTACGCCGCCATCGCCGCGCGCAGCACGCTACCCGGCGATCCGCAGCCAGTGATGTAGGACAGCCGCCCCCGGTTGTCATTTGAAATGAGCCCCAGCCACTCGCCCCGCACGAACCGAGCCCGCCTGTCCTCAGGCGGGTCCTCTTCGTAATCAGGAGAAACCCGCCTGAGGACAGGCGGGCTCATCGCGATCCCGCGTCCTCAGGCGGGTCTTCCGTCCCCTCTGAGACTCTAACCCCCGCCGGCCCCACGCTCGCTGAAATTCTCCCGCAGCGGGCGGGTTACCCCGTTCCCGCGCTCGTGAGGCGATCGGCCGACTCGCCAAATCTGCGCAGCGCACAAGCGGCATCAAGCACGCGGCGCAACCAATGCTCCGCGCCGCGCGATCGCTTACCCCAAGCCAAGCCTCCGCGCCACCCCGTTCACGCAGACACCAGGCCGCTTCAATCTGATGCCGCGCACGTCGCCGGTCGATAAGCCCTGCGGCGTCTGCTTCGCTTGCTGGCGTGTTTGGCGCGGACTAGAATCCGCCGTCAGGTGAGGTCTGGTAACCTCATCCAGCCTGCCGCAGGCGGCGCGGGGAAGCCTGACCCAAGGAGAACGGGAGCATGTTCGAACGCTTCACCGATCGCGCCCGCAAAGTCATGGCGCTCGCCAACCAGGAAGCCCAGCGCTTCAACCACGAATACATCGGAACCGAGCACATCCTGCTCGGACTCGTCAAGGAAGGCTCCGGCGTCGGCGCGAACGTGCTCAAAAACCTCGGCGTCGACCTGCGCAAAGTCCGCCTGGAAGTCGAAAAACTCGTTAAAAGCGGACCCGAAATGGTCACCATGGGGAAACTTCCCCAGACCCCCCGCGCCAAGCGAGTCATCGAATACGCCATCGAAGAAGCCCGCAACCTCAACCACAACTACGTCGGAACCGAACACCTCCTCCTCGGCCTCCTCCGCGAGCAGGACGGCGTCGCCGCGCAAGTGCTGATGAACCTCGGCCTCAAGCTCGAAGACGTGCGCGAGGAAGTGCTCAATCTCCTCGGCGCGGGCGTCGAAAGCGAAGAGACCTCCGCCATGACCGGCCCGGCCGAGGCCACCCAGAAAAAGACCAAGAGCAAGACGCCGGCGCTCGACTCCTTCGGCCGCGACCTGACCGAACTCGCCCGCGAAGGCAAGCTCGACCCCGTCATCGGCCGCGCTTCGGAAATCGAGCGCGTCATCACCGTGCTGTGCCGCCGCATGAAGAACAACCCCGTGCTGCTGGGCGAGGCGGGAGTGGGCAAGACCGCCATCGTCGAGGGCCTGGCGCAGAAGATCATCAGCCACCAGGTTCCGGAGATTCTGCACGACCGCCGCATCGTCGTGCTCGATCTGGCGATGATGGTCGCGGGCACGAAATATCGCGGGCAATTCGAGGAGCGCATCAAGGCGGTGATGAACGAAGTCCGCCGCGCCCGCAACGTGATCCTCTTCATCGACGAGCTGCACACCCTCGTCGGCGCGGGCGGCGCGGAAGGCGCGATCGACGCCAGCAACGTGCTGAAGCCGGCGCTCTCGCGCGGCGAGATTCAGTGCATCGGCGCGACCACCTTCGACGAATTCCGCAAGTACATCGAGAAGGACGCCGCCCTGGCGCGCCGTTTCCAGCCGATCCACGTCGACGAGCCCACCGCCGAGCACACGCTCGAAATCCTCAAGGGCCTGCGCGACCGCTATGAGGCGCACCACCGCGTGCAGATCACCGACCTGGCCCTGCACGCCGCCACCGAATTGTCGCACCGCTACATCAGCGGCCGCGTCCTGCCCGACAAGGCCATCGACGTGATCGACGAGGCCGGCGCCCGCGTCCGCATCAAGAGCATGACGATGCCGCCCGACCTCGCCGACATCGAGCGCGAGATCGAGCGCCTCACCGGCGAAAAGGACGAAGCCGTCAAGAACGCCGACTACGAGCGGGCGGCCGAGCTGCGCGACAAGAGCGAAACGCTGCGCATGAAGAAAGAGCAGGTGCAGCGCGAGTGGAAGGACCGCGCCCAGGAGATCGACGGCGTCGTCGACGAAAACGTCATCGCCGAAGTCGTCAGCCGCATGACCGGCATCCCCGTCACGCGCATGGAAAAGGAAGAGGCCGCCCGCCTGCTCGAGCTGGAAAACGAGCTGCACAAGCGCGTCATCAGCCAGCACGAAGCCATCAGCGCGGTCTCGCGCTCCGTCCGCCGCTCGCGCAGCGGCCTGAAAGACCCCAACCGCCCGATGGGCTCGTTCATCTTCCTGGGCCCCTCCGGCGTCGGCAAAACGCTGCTGGCCAAGAGCCTGGCCGAGTTCCTCTTCGGCGACGAAGAGGCGCTCATCACCATCGACATGTCCGAGTACATGGAGAAGCACAACGTCAGCCGCCTGATCGGCGCCCCGCCGGGCTACGTCGGCTACGAAGAGGGCGGCCAGCTCACCGAGCGCGTCCGCCGCCGCCCCTATTGCGTCGTCCTGCTCGACGAGGTGGAAAAGGCCCACCCCGACGTCTTCAACATGCTGCTCCAGATCATGGAGGAAGGCCGCCTGACCGACAGCTTCGGCCGCCACGTCGATTTCAAGAACGTCATCATGATCATGACGAGCAACATCGGCGCCGACCGCATCATGAGCCAGGACCCGTTCGGCTTCATGAAGCGCGACGAGAGCATCAACTATCAGAAGATGAAGGAGATGCTCACCGGCGAGCTGGAGCGGCACTTCCGGCCGGAATTCATCAACCGCCTCGACGAGGTCGTGGTCTTCCACAAGCTGACGCACGGCGACCTGATCCACATCGTCGACCTGGAGATGGCGAAGGTCTCCAAGCGGCTGAAGGAGCACGGCCTGAAGATCGAGGTGACGGAGGAGGCCCGCGAGTTGCTGCTGGCCAAGGGAACCGACGAGAAATTCGGCGCCCGTCCGCTGCGCCGCACCATCACGAACATGATCGAAGACCCGCTGGCCGACGACATCCTGCGGAACAAGTACGCCGGCAAGTCGCTCGTGCGCATCGGCGTCGAGGTCGACCCGCTGACCGAGGACAAGAAGTTCACGTTCACGGGCAGCGGCCCCGAAGCGCCGGCCGGCAAGCCGGAACTGGCGGCCGCGGGGGCGGAGGCGACGTGACGGACGGAATAGCGAATTGCGAATAGCGAAGAGCGAATGAAGAAGAGAAACCCGCGTGTCCTCACGCGGGTTTCTTCTTTTTGAATTTGGCGCCGCCGCACTTCCCTCGCAACGGGAAATCCGTCGCAACGAGCCCGCGTGTCCTCACGCGGGTCCTCTTGAGTTCATCGCAGAGACCCGCCTGAGGACTGGCGGGCTCACAACACCGGCGTCGCGCAACATCGCCCGTTGACGTGGCCCCGCAATCGAGTCGCGCACGTGCTCTCTCACCGCGGCCGCGCCCGCAACTGCTCCAGCAACTCCCGCACCCGCGCATTCCCCGGCTCGAGCTGCTGCACGATCTCCAACTCCGCGATCGCCTCGTCCACCCGGTTCGCCGACGCCAGCAGCGCCGCCAGGTTGTAACGCGCCTCGTAGCTGCGCGGCGCCGCACGCAGCGCCGCGCGATACTCCGCTTCCGCCTCCGCCGGCCGACCCGCCTCCGACAGCACGATCCCCAGGTTCACTCGCGCCGCCACAAAATCCCCCCGCAAGCGCACCGCCTCCTGATACTCCGCGATCGCCGCCGAGCGCTCATTCCGCCGGCGCAGCAAATTGCCCAGGTTGTAGTGAATGTCCGCGTTCCGCGCATCCGCCAGCAACCCCGCACGCAACTCGCGCTCCGCCCCCGCGTCGTCGCCGTCGGCGGCCAGCCGCGCGGCCAGATCGTTGTGCGCCCGGCCGAGGCCGACTCGCGCCGCTTCGAGCGCCGCGTCCAGCCCGACGGCGCGCTGCAGCGCGGCGATCGCGCCGGCACAGTCGCCGCGCGCGTTGAGCGCGTCGCCGAGATGCATGTGAATCCGCGCGTTGTTCGGCTCGAACACAAGTGCCTGCCGATATGTCGCGATCGCTTCGTCATAGCGGCCGGACTCAAAGAGCGCGTTGGCCAGGTTGTAGTGCGCGCCCTTGTGCCGCGGGCTCAGCCGCAGCGTCGCCTCGAATTGCTTTATCGCCTCGGCCGGCCGGCCGGTCCGCGCCAGGCTGCTCGCGTAGTTGTAATGGGCGATCGGCGACGGCGGACCGCTCGCGACGGCGTGCGACCAGAGCGAAACTGGGTCGCGCCACACCAGGCATTGGCGCCACGTCAGCGCGCTTAGCGCGACCGCCGCGATCAGCGGAACGCCCACCAGCGCCGCGCGCCCGGCCGGCTCCGCCCCGCCCCACAATGCCACAATTCCGCCGGCGAGCAGCGCGCTGATGACGATCGCCGGAAGATACGAGTAGCGATCGGCAACCTCCTGCCGCCCGGCCTGCGCCAGCCCGAGCACAGGCAGCAGCAGAACGACATAGCACAAAGCTGCGACGATCAGCGCCGGCCGACGCCGCCCCAGCCAGCCGACCATCGCCGCGACCGCCAGTACGCCGATCGCCGACAGCACATACTTCGGCGCCGTAACGGCGAGCGGCTCGCGCAGTTCGTACAGCGGCACGAGACTCAGCGGCGCCAGCGTCTTCCATAGATAAAACAGCAGACCGTAGCAAGACTGCGCGACGCGCTGTACGAAATTGTGGACTTCGTAATCCATCTCCGCGCCGACCGAGCGCTGCGCCAGTGGCGCAATGGCCGCAAAGACCACCGCCGGAATGACAAACAGCAGCTTCTCCAGCCACGCCCGCCGGCCGACGGCGGTCAGCGGCCGGCGCAGGTCGATCCGCCGAAGCGGGTAGACGTCGATCAGCACGAGCAGCACGGGCAGCGTAACGCCCATCGCGCGCGAAAGCAGCGACGCGACGTACACAACCAGCGCGATCGCCAGCGTAGTGTTGCGAGCCCGCCCGGCTGCCTGCTCCTGCGCCCGCAGATACAGCAGTACCGTGATCAGAAGCAGCAGCGAGCTGAGCACGTCGCGCCGCTCCGTCACCCAGGCGACCGATTCCACCCGCAACGGATGAACCGCGAACAGCAGCGCGCCGATGAACGCCGCCAGCACCATCGCCGGTCGCGCCGATGGGCCCGAATGATCCCGCCCGGCAGCGCGGATGAGCCCCAGCAGGACTGCCAGCGCAACGACGGCCGCAGCCGCGTGCAGCAACACGTTTGTGAGGTGATAGCCGAACGGCCGATCGCCCCAGATCCGGTAATCGACCGCCAGCGTCAGCCACGAAAGCGGCTGGTAGTGCCCCATGTGAAACGTCGTGAACATCCACTTGAGATTGGACGGCGCCAGCCCGCGATAGTGCATGTTGGCGACGATGTTCGCGTCGTCGTCGTAATTGTAGCCATTGTCGAGCGCCGGAAGAAAGGCAAGAATTGTCCACGCTGACAACAGCAGCATCGCCGCGCGCAGCGGCCAGGCTCCCGGTGTAGGGGGCGCCAGCGACGCGGCGCGGCTTTCCTCGTGGCGGATTCGCTTCACGGAGTATGCAGCCTCGCAACGGTCGCGCGGCGCAATTGCGCCGAAGTCACCACGCCCACGCCTCCGGACCCGCGCCGCCCGGACCCGGAAATATCTCGTCCAGCTTCTTCATCGCCTCGCCGCTCAGCGAAATCTCCAGCGCGCGAAGCGATCCGTCGAGCTGCTCCACCGTTCGCGGGCCGATGATCGGCGACGTGATCGTCTTGTTCGACAGCATCCACGCCAGCGCCACGTCCGCCGGTTTCTCCCCCAGCTCGCCGCACAGCTTCTCGTACGCCTCGATCTTCGGCCGATGCTTCTCCAATTCCTTCTGCACGCCCTCCGCCGCGCGCCGGCCTTCGCGAGCTTTCTGCGCAGCGCCGCCCAGCAATCCGCCGGCCAGCGGGCTCCACGGAATCACGCCCAGCCCGTACCCCGCGCAGGCCGGCAAGACTTCCAGCTCCACCGTTCGGTGCAGCAGGCTGTATTTGCATTGCTCGCTCACCAGCCCGAGAAACCCGCGCCGCCGGGCCGCTTCGCTCGCCTGCGCGATGTGCCAGCCGGCAAAGTTCGACGAGCCGACGTAAATCGCCTTCCCCTGCTGAACCAGCAGCTCCATCGCCTGCCACACTTCCTCCCACGGCGCATCGCGCCAAATGTGGTGCATCTGGTACAGGTCGATGTAGTCGGTCTGAAGTCGCCCCAGACTCCCCTCGCACGCCCGCCGAATGTGCAGCGCCGACAGCCGCCCCGTGTTCGGCCAATCCTTCATCCCGTCCGCCGGCTTGCCCATCGGCCCGAAGACTTTGGTCGCCAGCACGGTCCGCTCGCGCCGCTGCCCGCCTTGCGCAAACCAGCGGCCGATGATCTGCTCGGTCCAGCCCTCGCCGGCCTTCCAGCCGTACACGTCGGCGGTGTCGAAGAAGTTGATGCCCAGCTCCAGCGCCCGGTCCATGATGCGAAAGCTGTCCGGCTCGCTCGTCTGCGGGCCGAAGTTCATCGTGCCCAGGCACAGCCGGCTGACTTTCAGGCCCGTTCGGCCGAGACTCACGTGTTGCATGGTGCGATCCTCCCGAATGCGCTCCGCCGCACATTCTCCGCGCTCGGCGCCGGCGTGTCCAAGCGCCGCGGCGCAAGAGTGCGCGATCTGCCAGCCCCGCCGCGCGTCCGCTTCTGCGCGACGCCGATCCGCCGCCGCTCGTATCCCGGCACGCGAGCCGCTACGCTGTGTGCCCGAGGTGCGCCGCATGTCCATGCGTCAACGTCGTCGCCGCCGAGCCCATAAGGCCGAGTTCGCCCGCCGCACGCTGCCCGGCGCGCCGCCCGGCGTCCTCGTGCCCGAAGCGCACGCGGCCCGGCCGAACATCACCGTCATCAGCTACGGCCTCGACGGCCACGTGGAGATGCCGCTCGCCGACGTCGCCGCGCTGCGCCCCCTGCTCGACCAGTGGCCGGTGACGTGGGTGAACGTGGACGGCCTCGGCGACGCCAGCGCCGTCGCGGAGATCGGCCGCTTCTTCGGGTTTCACCCGCTGGCGCTGGAAGACGTGCTGCACGTCCATCAGCGCGCCAAGGTGGAGCAGTACGGCGAGACGCTCTTCATCGTGGCGCGCATGCCCACGCCCGACGTCTCGCGCGGCATGGAGCAGATCAGCATCTTCCTGGGCAAGCGCTTCGTCGTCACGTTTCAGGAGCACAGCGGCGGAGACTGCCTGAACCCGGTGCGCGTGCGCATCCGCACGGGCGTCAGCAAGCTGCGCTGCGCCGGTCCCGATTGCCTGGCCTACGCCCTGCTCGACGCGATCATCGACCACTATTTCCCGCTGCTGGAGCACAACGGCGAGCGGCTCAACGATCTGGAAGAAGAGATTCTCCGCGAGCCGTCGCGCCGCGTCGTCGGCCGACTGCACGGCGTGCGCCGCGACCTGCTGACCATCCGCCGCGCGGTCTGGCCGCTGCGCGACGCGCTCAATTCGCTGCTGCGCGACCCGAACCCGCTGATCTCGGCCGAGACGCGCGTCTATCTGCGCGATTGCTACGACCACACGGTGCAGATCATCGACTTGCTGGAGAGCTACCGAGAGCTGGGCGCGGGTCTGACCGAAATGTACCTTTCGCAGGTCAGCCTGACGACGAATGAAATCATGAAAGTTCTGACCATTTTCTCGTCGATCTTCATCCCGCTGACATTTCTCGTCGGCGTCTACGGCATGAATTTCGACCTCCTGCCCGAATTGCATTGGCGTTGGGGATATGCGGCGCTCTGGCTTTTGATGCTCAGCCTGACGGCGGGGCTGCTGATTTTCTTCCGAAAGCGCGGCTGGATCGGCCGCCAGGCGGAAGCGGAGGACGATCTGCAGGACGAAGCGGAAGCAACGGAGCGAGTTTCGTAAGGCACACCACACCAATGGCCGTACCCGGCGTCGCGGTGCGCGGGCGACTCGTCCGCACGTGCATGCACGCGGCCCCGCACTCGCCCGCGAGCTTTGTCGGAGAGTGCGGGCGTCTCGCCCGCCGTCGCCCGGGATGAGCGACGTTCCCACTCCTCGGTCGGCTTCAGCCGACCAGTGTTTGCCACCAGCTTCAGCTGGTGGTGTACCTGCCCCCTGTCCCCCTTCTTCCTTCAAGTCCTTCAGCCGGGCTCGGTAGCGACGCGCGCGAGGGCGTCATGTTCGTTCGCGCTTTGGGCACTAGCCTGCGCGCGCCTTGGGGCATCGACATCGACCAGGCGCTATTTCGCGATGAAAGATCGTCGCAGCCCAATCCCGTAGCATACGAGGAATTCGACGAAGGCCCGCTAAGCGTCGTGCGAAGCCGTATCGGCCGCGAAACGCAGACGTGGTGGCTCGATCCGGCCCGCGACTACATGCCCGTGCGGATCGTCTACTGCGCAGATGGCGAGCCGCCGGCTGAAACGCGCATCGAACTCGATCAGTTCGACGGCGTCTGGTTCCCGCGTACGATCACCAGCTACGCGAACGGGCAAGTAACGCAATCCGTCCATGTCATCGGCGCGGAGTTCAACCGCGCCGAACACCCCGCGCATCTCACGCCCGCCGACATCGGCATCGAGCCCGGCATGGTCATCATGGACCTCCTCGCAGAGCAGGGCGACCCCGTCTGGGTCTGGGGCGGCGAGCGGGCAATAACGCTGGAGCAGTTTGGCGAACTGGAGCGCAGCGGCCAGATCGAGCGCGGACCGGCCAACCAGGCATTCCTCGACGCCGCGCTGGCCGACATGCGCGCCCGCGGCAT
Organism: uncultured Planctomycetales bacterium; assembly: GCA_964532435.1. Lineage (GTDB taxonomy): Bacteria > Planctomycetota > Phycisphaerae > UBA1845 > Fen-1342 > CAZHIE01. The sequence goes on along the minus strand of CAZHIE010000002.1, from coordinate 23,190 downwards.
CACCCCTGGCTGGACTACCAAGACGCGCGACGCCGATGCGCCGCCCGTCGCCGACGCGGCGACCGACATACCTCGCACCGCGCGCGACATGATGAGCGAGTGGGAACGCTACACCCGCGAATTCATCGAAACACACAAACTCGACAAGAAACAAACCGAGCGCGCATGGTCCACCCTGCAAAACTGTCAGCGCCAGGCCGCCCGCTACATCGCCGCCCGGCGCAACGACCTCGAGGAAACCGAGCGCAAGCTGGACGCGGCTTCCGCAGACGCCGCCCAAGCATCTTCGCGTCGCACCGAAACCCTCCGCCAGCGCCTCGCCCAGCTCGTCGGCCCGATCGACGAAATCTTCGAGAATCGCCTGAAGCCGGGGCTGGATCGCCTGCTCAACAAGGAACAGCGCGACCAAACGCCAAACAGGCGCGGCGATGCCGATCGCGGCGGTGACTAGCATTCTCTGTCCGCTTCAGCGATTCCGCGATGACGTGTGCGACGACGCGGCGCGGCGGTGACTAGCATTCTCCGGTCGGCTTCAGCCGACCCGTGTTTGCCACCAGCTTCAGCTGGTGGTGTACCTGCCCCCTGCCCCCTTCTTCCTTCAAGTCCTTCAGCCGGCTTCAGCCGGGCTTGGTCGGCCCGAGTGGCCCCTCGCCGATCCACTCGGACCCTTACGCCTGCCCCATCGGCCGCGCGACCGGCGGCACCGTCGCCGCACCCGCCGCCCGCCGCTGGTGCCCGCTCAACGCCCTGACCTGAACAAGCCGATGACAAGTTGGACCGCAGCCGCCCCCGGCTGCATTTCCTCGCTCAACGGACAAGGTGGACCGCAGCCGCCCCCGGCTGCATTTCCTCTTTCAACGGCGATGTATCGCCGCGCCGATCTGGTCAACGCCTGTTACCCGAATTGAGAATTGCCGTCCGCGAATCGCGACTCGCGGTAGCCACGTTGCGCAAACTCGCGGCGTTTCCCGCAATTCGTTCTTCGCCATTCGCCATTCGAAATTGTCCCTACGCCTGCCCCACCGGCCGCTCCACACGCGGCACAACCACCGGACCCGCCGCCCTCTGCCGCGCCAGGTCAATCGCCAGTTGTATCGCCGCCTTCATGCTCCCCCGCTGCGCGGAAGTCGCACCGCGTCACGATCATTCGCTCGGACGGGCGCTCGAATGCCGTGACGATCCGGCGCCGCGAGCATAGAATTCGCACACGGAATCCCGGCGTCGAAAGCGAATGGATGCCTCGGACCGACCGGACAGTCCGAAATGCGGCTTGCAAGGAGTTCTCGTGAAACAGATAAAGATCATCGTCGAAAAACATCCGGATGGATACGTGGCATATCCGCTCGGCGTGAAGGGAGTTGTGGTTGGCGAGGGTGATACGTTCGAGTCGGCGCTCGCTGACGTGGCCTCCGCCATCCGATTTCACGTCGAGACGTTTGGCGCCGACATGTTGAATGCCGATCCGCCCGTGCTCGATGCATTCATCGCCGAGGCCGGAGTCGCCGACTGATGGCCAGGTTCCCCATCGACGCCCCGAAGGAGCGCGTGCTCCGCGCACTGCGGTCGCTGGGATACGAGATGGTCCGCGAAGCCGAGCACATCGCCATGCGACGCGCCAACCCCGACGGCAGCGCGACGCCGCTGACCTTGCCGAACCATCGCACGATCAAGGGCAGCACGTTGCGAACGATCTGCACGCAGTCCGGAATTCCGCGCGAAGTGTTCCTACGCGCGTACGAGCAGGCGTGAGCCGGCGATGCGAGCCTCGC
>CAZHIE010000002.1:14218-21321 GCA_964532435.1 uncultured Planctomycetales bacterium | reverse complement strand
CTCGCTATTTCCCGGCGCGCTCCCGGACCGACGCGAGGTTTCGCGGAAATCGTGGGTCGTTCGGCGCGAGCCGGATCGCGTCCTCCAGGAGCGCGATCGCCTCTTCGAAGCGAGACCGATTCGCCAGCATGAGCGCCAGGTCGTTCCGCGGCCGGGGATCAGTCGGCATCCGGCGAATCGCCTCTCGAAAGCTGAGTTCCGCCTCGCTGTAGCGATCGAGATCGCGGAGCAGGCTCGCCAGCGCGTAGGGGAAGTCGCCGCTGGAAGGGAAGACTTCAGCGCCCTCGAAGTACGCCCGCACCGCTTCCTCGCTGCGTCCAGCCTTCTGCAATGCGATCCCGATTGCCATGTACGCGCTGTCAAACCCCGGAGCCAGCTCGATTGCCGTACGACACTCACGAATCGCGTCGTCGTACCTCTCCAGGCCGCGGTACGCGATGCCCAGGTTCAGCCGCGCTGCCGGGAACGTCGGCAGCTTGCGCGTCAGCGCTTCCAGGAGTTCCACGGATTCGTCGAAGCGCTTCTGTTTGTTCAGACTCACGGCGCGATTGTTGACGTCATACGCTTGGTGCGGCGTAATCTGGTCTGCCGGGAGGGAAACGATTTCCTCCTCGGAGAGGAGGTTCTCTCCCTCGTCCGATTGCAGGAATGCTCGGCGGGAAGCGGGCGACTCCCCATCGATCGCGATGGATTTCCGGTACGCCGCGTGGGCAGCACGGGTTCGCCCCACCTGTCCGCATGCATGTCCCAGCGCGTCCCACACATCGGCGGACGTGCGTGCTTCCGCCTCCTTGCTGAGCTTCACGAGCTGTGCTTCTGCGCGCTCCCACTTGCCGTCCTCGAAGCTGTCCCGGCGGGCCAGCTCCACGCGCACGTGAAAGTCGCCTTGCGCAAACCGTGATGCCCGCGATACGTTTTGACGATACTCATCCATCCGCCCCACGTCGATGCAAAGGCGAGCGGTCTCGAGCAGGACGGGCACGATGGCGGAACCCTTGGCGGCTTCGAGCGCCGCCGTCAAATCGGCCCGCGCGGCTTCGTGCAGCGGGGCAGGAGATGCATGAAAAACCGCCAACCGCCGGCGGAGCTTTGCGCGCTCACGCAACTGATCGGCATCTGCTTGCGCGGCGGGAAGGGACGCCAATTCCTGGAGCTTTTTTTGGAGCCTCTGATAGAGCGGCTCCTCATCCGGAGTCCAGAAAACCACGCCCGGCGGCGCCGGCTTCGGCTTCTGCGCATCACGGCAACCGCCGAACGGCGCGCACAGGAGAATCAGCAAGGCAATTTGCAGATAAGCCCGCATGGCAGTTCTCCCCGGATTCGCAGAAACTCCTATCGCATGCAGAGCGAGTTGCTATGGCTGCGCGACGGGCAAGGCGCGGCGCGCGTTTGGCTCCGCCGCCCGCTGCCGCGCCAGGTCAATCGCCAGCTGTATCGCCGCCTTCATGCTCCCCGGCCTCGCCCGGTTCCGCCCGGCAATGTCGAACGCCGTGCCATGATCCGGGCTCGTGCGGATGACCGGCAGCCCGAGCGTCACGTTCACCGCCCGGTCGAACGAGCGCATCTTGATCGGGATCAGCCCTTGATCGTGATACATCGCAACCAGCCCGTCGAATTGCTTGCACACCTCCGGCACAAACGCCGTGTCCGGCGGCAGCGGCCCGACCACGTCCAGCCCGCTGCTGCGCGCCAGCGCCAGAGCCGGCTCGATGATCCGCGTCTCCTCGTCGCCCAGCAGCCCGCCCTCGCCCGCGTGCGGATTCAACCCCAATACGCCGATCCGCGGCCGCGCGATGCCGAACCACTCGCGCAGCGCCTGATCCAGCAGATCGATCGGCTGATGCACCAGCCCAATCGTGAAGTGATTGCGCAGCTCGAACAACGGCACGTGATCACTCGCCAGCGCCACGCGCAACTCGTCGGCCACAAACGCCATGTTCACGCGCCGCGTCTCGCAGCGCGCCGCCAGCAGGTCCGTATGCCCGCGCCAGCGGTAATTGGCCATTCGCCACGCGGTCTTGGAAATCGGCCCCGTAACCAGCGCATCCACCGCCCCGCCGCGCACCGCTCGAATGCCCTCTTCCACAAACCGAAACGACGCCTGCCCGCCCAGCGCGTCCGGCCCGCGCGGCCCCGTGCCAAACGTGCCCGCCAACTCGTCGAAATCGAGCACCAATACGCCGCTGGCGATTCGCGGCCCGTGCTCGAACGGCTGCCGCCACCAATATGGATTGATCTCGGCCTGATCGGCGGCCAGTTCCAGCACGTCGTGAAGCCCGAAGACGGCGAAACGTGCCTGAGCGCGCAGCTCCGCGTCGTGCAGCGCCTTGACGATCACCTCCGGCCCGATGCCGCCGGGGTCGCCCATCGTAATGCCGATCAGCGGCCGAACGATCGCCTCCGACTCCCGCACGGGTTCGTTCATGTGACGAACCCCGCGGCGCGCAGCGCATCGAGCGAGATGCCCGACCGATCGGCCCCGCCCGCCGGCGGCGACGCCCCGTCGCGAACGAGCGCATCGACCCGCGCCACCACCGTTCTCGCCAGCACGTCGGTCTCGATGTTCACGCGCGACCCCGCCCGCCGCGACCCGAGCGTCGTCCGCTCCAGCGTGGTCGGAATCAGTGCGACGGAAAATCTCCCCGCGCCGGCGTCGACAATCGTCAGGCTCACTCCGTCCAGCGCCACCGAGCCTTTCCGCACCAGGAACGGCGCAAGCTCAGCGTCGGCCGCCACCCACACCTTCCACTCCGCGCCCGCCGACTCGACACGCTCCACCGCGCCGACGCCGTCGACGTGCCCCTGCACGAAATGCCCATCGACCCGATCGCCGAACCGCAGCGCCCGCTCCAGGTTCACCGCCTCGCCCGCCCGCACGTCGCCCAGCGTCGTCCGCGCCAGCGTCTCGGCGATTACGTCGAACCCGCCGATCGCCCCGCGCAGCTCCGCCACGGTCAGACACACGCCGTTGATCGCCACGCTCGCCCCCAACCGCACGTCCGCCGCCAGCTCTCCCAGGTCGATCTCCAACCGCCGCGCCGACACCCCGCCCGCGGCGCGCGCCGCCGCGGCGAAATTCGCTACGCGGCCAAGCTGTTCGACAATTCCCGAGAACATGCCACATTCCTGGCAACGCGACGCGCTGTAGGCACCGACCGCCTCTGGTCGGCCGAGGCAGCAACAGCCCCGGCGATCCAACACTGCCGCGGCGCAACGTCCACCGCTCTGCGAGCCCCTTCATTGTTTCCGGCATCCGGGCGCCGGGCAAGCGAAACCTGCCAAACCAACCCACCCGGCGCCAACGGCGTGGCGAATTATCTTGAATTGTCCGCGCAATGATGTGTAAGCTCGGTCGTACACAGCGCCAATACACCGATGGATCGACCGTGCAAGGCTCGCCGCGCCAATCGCCGCGGCTCGCCCAATCTGCGCCATGCGGCGGTCCAGCGACGATTGCGCTCTGGGTCGAATCTTTTCCGCACACGGCGTGGCCGCGAGCGGCGCAATGCACCCTTATCCGGCGCGGCAGGAGGATTGCAGATGCACGCAGCCCGTCTCCACGCTGTTTCGCCCTTACACAACGCCGGGCGATTCATGGCCGTCGCGGCGGCACTGCTTTCGGCATCGCAGATCGCATACGCGGCCGACCCCGCGCTCACCGTTTGGCGCATCAACACGACAAGCCAGCACGCCTCGACCACCTGCGGCGCCGATTGCTGCGCGCTCGACGCGGCCACGACGATTCTCCTGGCCGACGTGCAGCGCGTGCGCTCCACGCCCACCGACGTATACGTCGAAGCCACCGGAGTTCCCTCGTACCCGGTCGGTCCGTTCGGCAATGACCCCGGCGCCCCGTCCGATCGTCACTGGCTCTTCCGCATCCCGCGCTGCCCCACTCCGGCGCCCGTTGCGGCGCGCACGGAAAATCCCCTGGGGCTCGCCGGCGTGTGGGTAAACGGCGTCGCTGTCTACAACGCAAAGGACGGCCACCACTACCAGTGCGGCTGCGCCGGACCGCCGTGCCCGGGCGATTGCGACGGTTGCGACGGCGAGGGCGACTGGAATCAGGACGCGGTGCGCAACGAATCCACCGACTTCGACGAAGCGTTCGGGCACCCCGCGCCCGTTCCGGGAGAGCCGTGCATCCCCGCGGCGCCAGGATGTGCCCCACCGGTTCCCGGCTGCCCGCCGCCAGCGCCCGGCAATCCCCCCGGCATCTATCATCACCATCAGCGCTCCCCAGGCCTCGCGACCCAGCTCGGCGACGACGGCACGCACCATTCGCCCATCTACGGTTTCGCATTCGACGGGTATCCGATCTACGGGCCATACGCCTACGCAAACCCCAACGGAACCGGAGCGATTCGCCACATGCGCTCCAGCTACGAATTGCGCGACGGCATGACCACGCGCGACATCCTGCCCGATGGAACCGAATCCGACTGCGACGGCCCGGACGTGTCCGACGATTACCCGCTCGGAACGTACTACGAAGACTACCAGTATTCGCCCGGCCTCGGAGACTTGGACGAATGCAACGGCCGCCTGTGCATCACGCCCGAATATCCGAGCGGCACATATGCGTACTTCCTCACCATCGACGACGACGGGAACAACGCTTTTCCATATGCCATCGGCCCGAGCTTCTACGGCGTTGTGGACACCGCGAACTTTGACCAGTCCGTCGTCTACCCGACGTGCGAGTGCAGCCTCTGGAGCTATCGCCAGAAAATCACCGCCGGCTCTCACTACGGCGAGGCCGGCGCCCAGTTCGGCGCGGACGTCGACATCGACGGAACGGCCCTGCTGATCGGCGCGCCCTATCAGCACCTCGACGATCTCGGCTCCGTCCAACCCGGCGTGATGTTCGATTTCCGCTACGACGCGTCGCGCTCGACCGACCCGTGGCAGGTGCAGCGCTATCTCTATCGACCCAGCATCGACGGCGATTACCACATGGGCCAGCGCGTCGCGCTCGAACTCAACGCGCCGCTCGAAGAGGCCCTCACCGGCGATCCCAGCTTCGATGGCCGTGGCGCCGCGGTCCTCTTCGGCCGGGGCAGCGCCGGCGGCTGGGGTATTGTGACGGATCTTCCGCTCGCCGCCGCCAGTGCGGACGACTACGGTTCGGACGTGTCGATCGAAGACGACGTGGCGGTAGTCGGCGCGTCCGGCGCGGACACGGTCAAAGTCTTCCGTCGCACCGGCGCCTCAACCTGGGGCCCCGAAGACACGTTCTCGGGTGTTCCGGGCGGCCGATACGGCTACGCAGTCGCCATCAGCGGCGATCGTGTCGTCGTCGGAGCGCCGACGTCGACGGCCGACGGAACCGGCCGCGTGTCGGTTTGGGAATACGACGGCTCGTGGAGCTTCGCCGCCCCGGTCGCGCCGCAGGCCGACGCCAGCGGCGTGTACGACAACTTCGGCTGGTCGGTGGATATCTGCGGCGACTGGCTCGTCGCCGGAGCGCCGTCGTTCTCGACGCCGGGCGCGGCGCCGGCGGCATACGTGTTTCATTACACAGACGGCGCCTGGACACAGGTCGCACGCCTGGCCCCCTGTGACGAAAGCCGCCAAAGCTTCGGCGCGTCCGTCGCGATCTCCGACGATGCCATTCTTGTCGGCGCGCCGTCCTACGAAGTTGGCGACGCCCTCGCCGGCGCCGTCTACGTCTACGAGAAATGCAGCGGAATCTGGACGGAGCGCGCCGTCCTGCACGATCCGAACGACGATCCCGACAATCGCTTCGGCGAGTGCGTCGCCCTGTATGGCGACTGGGCCGTCGTCGGCGATCCGTATGATGATGAGCGCGCCACCAATTCCGGCGCGGCGCACCTCTACAAGCGCAGCATCTTCTGGGCCGACGCCACCGACGTCGCCGACTTCGGCTCGCTCTCCCAGATTACCGACCTCTACGATCCTTTCCCGCCGGCGCTGGCCGCTGGCCTCGTCCAGCGCCCCGACGGCCGAACGGTCGCTGCGCTCTGGACCGAACTCGGCGGCGCTTGGTCGCTCACCGATCTGTCCGGCGGCCAGCCTCTCAGCGGCCGGGCCAACCGCATCGCCGGTCCGCCGGGCGCGGAAGTCGTCGCCGGCGCGCAGCAGGATCCGGGCGGCGTCGCGCACGCAACCCTCTGGCGGCATCAGGGCGCCGCATGGCAGCCCACGCCGTTGCCCGAACCGCCGTCTACCATCGCCGCAGAGGCGACCAGCCTGCTCGTCCGCCCCGATCAGACCGTCGTCGCGTCAGGCTTCGCCACCGATGCCGGCGGGATGCCGCACGCGGCCGTGTGGATCAACGGCGTTGTCGCCGCCCTGCCGCCGCTCGTCCCGGGCGGGCTCAGCCGCGCAACCGGCGTCGCGGAGCGCGCCGACGGTTCGCTGCTTCTCGTCGGCTGGGCGACCAACGCCGGCGGCGTGCGCAGGCCGGTCCGTTGGGAGCAATCCGGCGACCAGTTCCAGATCACGCCGCTCCCGCCGTTGACGGGCAGCGTGCGCGGCGCCGCCAACGATGTCGAGACGATCGCGGACGGTCGCATCGTGGCCGTCGGCGAAGCGGGAATCGACCCCACCCAGACCAACGCGGCCTACTGGCTTTTCGACAGCGGCGTCTGGACGGCCCACGACCTCGGCGCGCCCGCCGATCACTCCCTCGCCAGCGCGCTCCGCGTCACAACAGCGCAGGAATCGTGGCGGGCGGTTGGCTATGCGAACGATCCAACGGGCGTCTCGATTGCCGTGATCTGGCGCATCGGCTGCGAAAACCTGCTGGATTCCCTCGGCGACCTCCCGACTCGCCCGAGCAGCTGGATCATCCGACAGGCGACGGCGATCGCTCCGTCCCTGCGAGTCGGAGGTTGGGGAGTCTTGTCGTCGGACCCAGGCGGCGCCCCGCAGGCGCTTGTCATTTCGCCGCGATTCGGCGCGCCGCAAACGCGCGGAGACATGAACTGTGACGGCCTCGTCGACAACGGCGACATCGACGCCTTCGTCCTCGCCCTCATCGACCCGGCCGCCTATCGAACAGCCCATTCCGCGTGCAGCATCGACAACGGCGACACGAACAGCGACGGCGTCGTCGACAACGGCGACATCGACGGGTT
>CAZHIE010000002.1:8953-14118 GCA_964532435.1 uncultured Planctomycetales bacterium | reverse complement strand
ACAACGGCGACACGAACAGCGACGGCGTCGTCGACAACGGCGACATCGACGGGTTTGTGAATTGCCTGCTGCTCGGCGGCTGTCCGTAGCCGTCCCCGACTCGTGCTCCGGGGACGGCGCGGCGAACGCGTCCGCCCCCGGGTCGAGACGGCGCCCATGTCGCGCATCGCGCATGGCGCCCGCCGCGCGCCCGCTGGCAGCCCCCCGCCGCCGGGGGTACACTGCTCGTTTGCCGCGCTAGGGCCGGCCCGACGCCCGCCTTTCGCCGCAGCAGACGGTGACTTCATCGCAATCAGCATGCAGATCTCCAAACTACTCACGCTGGACCGCATCCGCGTGCCAATGCTCGCGGCCGACAAGCCCGCCGCCATCGCCGAACTCGTCGACGCCCTCCACGCCGCCGCCGCCGTGCGAGACCGCGACGCCGCGCTCGCCGCCGTGATGAAGCGCGAGGCCGAACGCTCCACCGGAATCGGCTACGGCCTGGCGATCCCCCACGGCCGCACCGACGCCTGCGAACGGCTCGTGATGGCCGCCGGAAAACCGCAATCGCCCATCGAATTCCAAAGCGCCGACGGCCGGCCCGTGACGTTCGTCGTCCTGCTGCTCAGCCCGCCCGACCAGACGGGCGCGCACATTCAGGCGCTCGCGAAAATCAGCCGCTTGATGAACATCGAGGACTTTCGGGTCGCCATCGCGCGGGCCACGGACGCGCCCACGCTGCACGCGGCCATCCTGCATTACGAGGCGAAAGACCCGACGGCATGACGCGGCGGCTCGACGCCGCCGCAAGCGGCAAATTTCCAGGCTCACCGCCGTTGCGTGAGCACAAACGTCCTATTCGAGCGACCATGAACGATCGCGAATTCATCGCCATTCTCGATTTCGGCGGACAGTACGCGCAGCTCATCGCGCGCCGCGTCCGCGAAAACCACGTCTATTGCGAGCTGCTCGCCCCCAACACCCCCGCCGACCGGCTGCGCGAACTCGGCCCGCGCGGCGTGATCCTCTCCGGCGGGCCGGCCAGCGTCTACGATGCCGCCGCCCCGGTTTGCGACCCGCGCATCTTCGATCTCGACATCCCAATCCTCGGCATCTGCTACGGAATGCAGCTCGCCTGCCAGAAGCTCGGCGGCGACGTCGGCGCTGGCGCCGCGTGCGAGTTCGGGCGCGTCCGCGCGCACGTGCAGTCCGCCGATCCCCTCCTCGCCCACCTGCCCCCCGAAATCACCGTCTGGATGAGCCACGGCGATTGCGTCAACCGCGTCGGTCCGGAATGGCAAAGCCTCGCCCAAACCACCCATTGCCCCATCGCCGCCGTGCGCCACCGCTCGCGCCCGGTCTGGGGCGTGCAGTTCCACATCGAGGTCACCCACACGCCCAACGGCCCGCAGATCATGCGGAATTTCCTCTACGACATCTGCGGCTGCCGCGGAACCTGGCGCGTCGAAAGCGTCATCGACTCCGCCGTCGACGAAATTCGCCGCCAGGTCGCGCCCGACGAACGCGTCATCTGCGGACTCTCCGGCGGCGTCGACAGCAGCGTCGCCGCCACCCTAGTCCACCGCGCCGTCGGCGACCGCCTCACGTGCATCTTTGTCGACAACGGCCTGCTCCGGCAGGGCGAAGCGCAAGCCGTCGAGGCCACGTTTCGCGGCCATTTCGGCATGCAGCTTCGCGCCGTCGACGCGCGGCAGCGCTTCCTCACGCGCCTGCGCGGCGTGACCGATCCGCAGGAGAAACGCCGCATCATCGGCCACGAGTTCATCGAGGTCTTTCGCGACGAGGCTTCGCGCATCCCCGGCGCGCGCCACCTGGCGCAGGGAACCATCTATCCCGACGTGATCGAATCCGGCCACGGGCCGCACGGCCACTCGGCCGTCATCAAGTCGCACCACAACGTCGGCGGCCTGCCCGCCGAGCTGGGCTTCCAGCTTGTCGAGCCGCTGCGATATCTGTTCAAGGACGAGGTGCGGCAGGTCGGCGAAGCGCTCGGCCTGCCCGAAGATTGGGTCTGGCGGCATCCCTTCCCCGGTCCGGGGCTGGCGGTGCGCATCGCCGCCGACGTGACGGACGAAAGGCTCGCGCTGCTCCGCGCCGCCGACGAGATACTGCTGGAAGAGCTCCGTTCGAGCGGCTGGTACGACAAGATGGCGCAGGCATTCGCCGTGCTGGTGCCCGTCGCGACGGTCGGCGTCATGGGCGACGGCCGCTCCTACGAAGGGCAGAACCTGATCGTCATCCGCATGGTCGAGTCGCAGGATTTCATGACCGCCGACTGGGTCCACATCGACCACGCCGTGCTCGCAACCGTCAGCAACCGCATCATGAACGAGGTGCGCGGCGTGAATCGCGTCGCATACGACGTCTCCAGCAAGCCGCCGAGCACGATCGAGTGGCAATGAACGAGCTGCGCTTCGGCATTTGCGGCCTCGGGCTGATGGGCCGCAACTACCTCGCGCGCCTGGCGCGCAACCCGCGCGCCCGCGTCGCCGCCGTCTGCGACCGCAACGCCCAGCGCCGCAACGGCGACTGGACCGGCGGCGCGGGAAATCTCGACGCGCTCGCCGGCCCGCGCCCTCCCGTCGACTTTTCGCAGATCAACTGCTGCGCCACCATCGAGGCGCTCGTCGCCGATCCGCAGATCGACGCCGTCGCGATCACCCTGCCCACCGCGCTGCACGCCGACGCAGCCGTCGCCGCGCTACAGGCCGGCAAGCACGTCCTCTGTGAAAAACCCATGGCGCTCAGCGTCCGCGCGGCCGAGCGGATGCTTCGCGAGGCGCGCAAGGCGAAGCGCACCCTCATGATCGCGCAGTGCATCCGCTTCTGGCCGCAGTATGAGACGATCGAGCGCATCGTCCGCGAAGGCCGCATCGGCCCGGTGCGCTGCGCGACGCTGCGCCGCCTGGCCGCCGCGCCGCTCTACTCCGACGAAGGCTGGTTGCTCAGCGCCGACCTGAGCGGCGGCGCGCTGCTCGACCTGCACATCCACGACGTCGACTTCGTTCAGCACCTGCTCGGCGTGCCGGACGAAATCGCCGCCCGCGGCCAGGTCGGCGCGTCCGGCGGCGTCGATCACGTCGCCGCGCTCTTCCACTGGAACGACGGACGTTACGCCGCGCTCGAAGGCGGCTGGACGATGTCGCCGCCCTGGCCGTTCGAAATGGCAATCACCGTGCACGGCGAACGCGGAACGCTCGAATGGTCGCTCACGCGCGGGGCCGACGTGCTGCTCTACGACGGCGGCCGCGAGCCGCAGCGCATCGCCTGCGCCGGCGACGCCTACGAACGCGAAATCGCGTACTTCGTCGACTGCGTGTGCGACCAGCGCCCCACCGATCGCTGCCTGCCCGAATCGGCAATGGCCAGCCTCGCGCTGGTCGAGCTGGAGCGCCGCGCAATGGACACCGGCCGCGTCACGCGCGTACCCGCGCGCCTGCGCACAAGCGGTGCCTAGTGTTGTTGGTCAGTAGTATTGCATCACGGGTGGTGCGAACCTCTCGGGTGGTGCGGACGTTTCCCCAGCATCCCGGCATCATGAGTGGTGCGGGCGTCTCGCCCGCACTCCGTTCTGAAATGCTGCGGTGCTCTCGACTCGCTACAAAGGACCACGCCACCCGAACCCCAGGCGCCAGCGGAGTCTGGCGCAGCCGCCGGCGCGTGCCGCGAAATCCAAACCCACCACGCAAGTGGTGGGCCCGGGATCCAGCGACGCCCCCAAATCTTCCGCGAGCTGCCGGACGAAGTGGCGAAGGAGGCTCGACTTCAACGGACGCGTCCGCCGGGACGAACATGCAACGGCCGGCGCGATCCCGATGCCGCGCACAAGCCCGACGCTCGCCCGCGGCGAGCACAGCGTGCGCAGTCGAGCTTGTCGGGACAAGTGCATCGGCGTAAGCTGAATGCGCCATTCTCTTACTCCCAACTCAGGAGCCGGCAATGCGCATGGTGCTTCGTGCCGCAATCCTCTGCGGGGCCGCAGTCACGCTCCACCCAAGCGCGAGTGCGATCGTGTTCACCTGGGCACAAGGCTACGCCACAGAGATCGTAGTACACCATGACGGTACCCCCATCGAGCTGATGGACAGTTTTCAGGTCGCCTATGTAGGTGCCGAGCGTATCCACGCGGCAGTAATGTATGTCGACGGTGGTCCGCTCCCGACGTTGGAGCGCGGCGGTTGGACGACGTACTACCTGCGATTCACCACGGATTCCTCCAATCCCGTCTTTCAGGATGGCGCGGACATTCGTGTTCGCGTCAGGGGTGACGTTCGACTCGCAAACGGCGGGCAGACGTCGAGCATCTCCGGCGCGACGTACCGCGTATCGCAGATCAGCCCAGGTGAGGTTCTTGCGCACGACGAGTGGTCGTTGACGACTTGGGGGGAGGCGACGTACGACGTGAACTCAGAGTCCGTTTTCACACTGCCGCCCGGCGGGCGAGTCCTGAGGATTCAAGCCACTGCGTCATACAACATTCTCGCCGCCGAAACCTACCCATCGGCTGACATCGATCTCCACTTTTCGCTCGAATTGACCGAGGGCAACCCGGGGGAAACGATCACCGTCACATCCAGCGACGGGTCCTTCGGACCGGTCACGTGGTCGATCAACTTGGGCGCCCCGCGCCGCGGCGACCTGAATTGCGATGACGTGGTCGACAACGGCGACATCGACGCCTTCGTTGTCGCCCTCACCGACCCCGCCGAATATCGCCGATCACATCCCGCGTGCAACTTGAGCAACGGCGATACGAACGCCGACGGAAGCGTCGACAACGGTGACATCGACGCCTTCGTCGCGCTGCTGCTCGGGTGAGTGCGGCGCGTGGTCCCATCAAGCGTGCCACTGCTCTTGAGCAGTGCGCATTTGCCGGCCGCAGACCACCGCTCAAACACAGGGGCACATTGCGCGCTCCGATCAGAGCCGCGACCGTCAGGGAGCGATCGCATTTCAGAGCCGCGACCGTCAGGGAGCGAACCCTTCGGCCGGAGTTGCGGATCATCACAGCGCGCGGACGTCCAAGCCAAAGCGCCTCAGGCACGCGCGCTCGAAAAGACCGCAAACGCGCGCACGAGCCCGCCTGTCCTCAGGCGGGTCTTCTCGCCGCGCACGAGCCCGCCTGTCCTCAGGCGGGTCTTCTCGCCGCACCGGTCTTGAAC
>CAZHIE010000002.1:0-8853 GCA_964532435.1 uncultured Planctomycetales bacterium | reverse complement strand
CGCGCACGAGCCCGCCTGTCCTCAGGCGGGTCTTCTCGCCGCACCGGTCTTGAACGGCCATTACTAGAATATCTAGAATGCGCGCATTATCGGACGCCCCCGCGCAACGGTGTTTCACGTGAAACACGCTTGCGCGCCCCAATCCCCGCGCTCACACGCGGAATAGATCCGAGCAGTCTTCCCGATAGCCGCAATTCTCGCAAATCAGCTTGCACTGCATGCCCAGCAGCGGCCCGCCGCAGATCGGACACGCATCCGCCGCCGGCGCGGGCGGGGTCGGCCGTGGCGGCGCCGCGGGCGGCGGCGCCGGCCGCGGCGGCTCGATCGGCCGGTCGCGATCCGGCGCGCTCATCCCGCCTCTCCCCGCGCCGCGCGCAGCGCAAAGCTCGCCAGCAGCGCCGCGCCCGACGGCAGCACGCTCTCGTCGATGTTGAAGCGCGGATGATGGTGCGGATACGCGCAGTTCCCCGCCGGGCTCGCCGCGCCCAGAAACGCGAACGCGCCGGGCAGCTTCTGGCAGTAATACGCGAAGTCTTCTCCACCGCCCTGCGCGGGAATCGTCACGAGCGCATCGTCCCCAAAACCAACCTCGCGCGCCGCGCGAAGCGCCTCTTCCACCACCGCCGGATCGTTCCGCAAAACCGGGTATCCCGCCGGCAACTCGACGCTCGCGGTCGCGCCCAGCGCCGCGCACACGCCCGCCACCACCTCGCGCACGCGCTGACAGACCCGCGCGCCGACCGCGTCGTCCAGCGCGCGGATCGTCCCGCGCATCCGCACGCTCTGCGGAATGATGTTGTCCGCCGTGCCCGCCTCAATCTGCGTGATCGACACGACCGCGCTGTCCGTCATCGCCAGCGAGCGGCTCACCACCGTCTGCAGCGCGACGATCGCCTGCGCCGCCGCGAGAATCGGATCGATGCACTGCTCCGGCATCGCCGCGTGCCCGCCGCGCCCGTGGATCGTGATGTCGATCTGATTGATGCCGCTCATGATCGCGCCGCAGCGCGTGCCAAGCTGCCCGGACGGCAACTGCGACGAAATGTGCAGCCCGAAGATGCGCTGCACGCCGTCGAGCGCGCCGTCCGCAATCATCGGCGCCGCGCCGCCCGGATAGACTTCCTCGGCCGGCTGAAAGATCAGCGTGACCGCGCGGCGCAGCGACGCGCGACGCTCGACCAGCAGGCGCGCCGCGCCGAGCAGCATCGCCGTGTGCGCATCGTGCCCGCAGGCGTGCATCACGCCGGCGTTGCGCGAGGCGAACTCCAGACCGGTGTCTTCGAGTATCGGCAGCGCGTCCATGTCGGCCCGCAGCGCCACCGCCGGCCCATCGCTCGGCCCGACCCGCGCGAGCAGCCCGTGCGTGCCGCCGACGCGCTCGCGCGGCGCCAGGCCCATCTTCCGCAATTCGTCGGCCACGAAGGCGGCCGTCTGGAGCTCCTGCCCGCTAAGCTCCGGATGGGCGTGCAGCCGGCGGCGCCACTGGGTGATCTGATCGCCGATGGCGGCGGCCGCGCTTTTCAGGTCGTTGTGCATTCCATCCAGTATATCGGCTGACGCGGCGGCCGAAGCGCCGGCGGGAACTTCTATGCGCGGGCGTTTTCGCGGATAATGGGGAGCGCCGGAGGGTTGTCGGCGGCGGGAGGCTGTGCATGTGGGCGTTCGGCTCGTTCTGCGATCAGTTTCAGGTCGCGTCGCGGCTGCAGTTGAAACTGGAGGTCAATCCCTCGCGCGAGACGCTGCTGCATTTCTTCGAGCAGGTCCGCCGCGCGTTTCCGAGCATGACGCGCTTTCGGCGGCGCGGCGGCGGCGCGCTCGTGCTCGACGAGCAGGCCGCGCAGGGCGGGCTGCGCCGCGCGGTCCGGCTGAGCGCCAACGCGCTGCGCTTCGCTGTGTTCGAGCCGCCCGGCCCGGACGCATGCACGCAGTTCGCGTCGATGGTGCTGGGAGAAGCGCCGCTGCACCTGAGCCTCAGCCCGCTCGACTACGACTGGCTCGAAACGATGTTCCGCTTCGACCTGGAGTACGCCGGCAATCACGACGAGCTGGTCGGCGAAGTGCTGCTGGCGGAGCATCCTTTCGTCGCGGCGCTGGCGGACGTAAGCCGGCGCATCATCGAGCTGGAGCCGCGCATCGGCGTCACGCTCAGCGACGACGGCCAGACGCAGGCGTTCCTCGACATTCGCGGGCGAACGACGATCGAGGAAGTGCAGAGCGGCGATTACGAGGCGACCGCGCTGAGCGTTTGCCTGACGCTGCGCCGCTACTGGACGCCGATCGGCAAGGACGACCTGGTGAAAGCGCACGCCGGCCTGGTCGCCACCGGCGCGCAGATCGCCGAATCGCGCGTGCTCTCATCCATCGTGCAGCCTCTGGCCGCGGCGATCTCGCGGAAGGAATGAGCGGCGCATCGCGTAGTGCGGCAGGTTAGCGGGGAGCAGCGGCGAGTCGCCGATGCTCCCCGTTCGTCGGAGTTTCGGACCGGCGAGACGCCGATGCTCCCCGTTCGTCGGAGTTTCGGACCGGCGAGACGCCGATGCTCCCCGTTTGCTTACCGCCGCTCTTGGCGCCGCCCCGGCGACTTCGGTCTCAGTCGCAGCCTCCGCCGAGCAGGCAGGCGACGAACGAGTCGATGTCGCCGTTGTCGACGCTGCCGTCTTCGTTTGTGTCGCCGTTGCGCCGATTGCAGTACGGGTATGCGGACTCATACGCGGCGGCGTCGAGCAGCGCGAGCGCGAGCGCGTCGACGTCTCCATTGTCGACCGCGCCGTCGCAGTTCAAGTCTCCCGGACAGCTTGCACGCCAGAAGGCCCAGAAGGCGGAGATGTTCTCGCCAGCGACCAGGAAGCTCCCGCCGGCAGCCAACGCGCCGTCGTGAACGTGAAGCGCGGCCGTAGCCCCGCCGGCGGAGAAGCCGGCGCCGAGCGGCCGCCACGTCGCCCCATCCCAGCGCGCGACGCCTGCCGCGTCAACGCCGCCGGCGATTGTGAAGGAGCCTCCCGCGACTAATTCCCCGTCGAAAGTGGCCAGCGATATGACGGATGGGCTGCTTGCGTGCGGCGTGAATCCCGAGCCTAACGGACGCCACTCCGCGCCGTCCCAGGCCGCGATTCGCTGGGCCGGCACGCTGGCCGCAAAATCGAACGAGCCCCCGGCGATGAGTTCGTCGTTGTAGACCGTCAGCGCATTCACACTGCCGCCCCACCAGCCGGTCCCCAGGGGCCGCCACGCGACGCCGTCCCAGCGCGCGACTTGTTGCGCCGGCGGATCGCTCGTCGTGTGGAACCCTCCGCCCGCGATCAACTCGCCTCGGAAGACTTCCAATCTGAAAATGTTGTTATCATTCCGAACGTCGTCAAATCCAGCATCCATCCGCCGCCACCGCTCGCCGTTCCACGCGGCCACTCGAATCGCGGCCTGTCCGCCCGCCGCGGAGAATCGACCCGCCGCAATCAATTCATCGTTGTAGACGAGGAGGGCGAAGACGTCGCCGTTCGTGCCGCTGTCGAGCGCCCGCCAGCTCGTGCCATCCCACTTCGCGATGTTGTTTACGATCGCGCCGCCGGCGCTCGTGAATCGGCCCGCGGCGACAAGTTCGCCGCGGAAAGTCGCCAGCGCATAGACGACTGGAAACAAGCCGCCGGTAATGCCGTCGCCAAGCGGCTCCCAGGTCGTGCCGCGCCGCCGCGCGATCCTGCTCGCGCGCACCGAACCGGCTGCCAGAAATTGCCCGCCGGCGATGAGGTCGCCGTCGAAGGTTGCAAAGGCGATTACGGGGCCATTCATTCCGGCGCCGGTCCCGCGCCAAGTCTCACCGTTCCAACAAGCGACATGATTGGCGGCCGTTTCTCCCGAACGGCTGAATGAACCTCCGACGATCAGTTCGCCATAAAATACCGTCATCGCGAACACGTCGGAATTCAGACCCTCGCCCAGCGGACGCCAAGCGGTCCCGTCCCAGGCTGCAATCGCCGCCACCGCGGCGTTGCCAGCCATCGAGAAACTGCCGGCCGCGATAAGCGAACCGCCGTAGACCGCGAGGGTGCTGACGAAGTCGTTCGTTCCCCCTTCCAGCGAGTGCCAATTCGAGCCATCCCAGCGGCCGACAAAGTTGGCACGCCCGCCGCCGATGTATTCGAAGTATCCGCCCGCGTAGAGCTCGTCATTGAACACGGCCAGTGCGCGAACGAATGTTGATCGCGTGTCACCGCCGACGCCGGCGCCGAGTCCGTGCCAGGCGATGCCGTCCCAGGAAGCGATGTGATTGACGACTTTTCCGCCCGCGGTCTCGAACATCCCGCCGGCGATCAACTCTCCGCGGTGGACGGCCAGAGACAGGACCGGCCCGTCGGCGCCTTCGGCCAATTCGTGCCAGGTTGATCCGTCCCAGCGAGCAATATACGTCGCCAGCGTGTCGCCGGCGCTACTGAAAAATCCGCCGGCGACCAGCTCGCCGCCGAAAACCGAGAGCGCCAGCACGAGAGAACTTGTGCCACGATCGAGCGGCGCCCAGGATTCGCCATTCCATCGAGCGATGTGCGACGCGGCAACGCCGCCTGCGGCGTGGAATTCACCCCCGACGATCAGCTCGCCATTGAAAACGCAGAGAGCGTAGACCGGCGCGTCGACGCCGCCGCCGACAGGCTCCCACGCCGCTCCATTCCACCGCGCGAGGTGTTGCGCGAACCGGTCGCCCGCGATGTGGAAGTCGCCGCCAACGTAAAGGGCGGGTCCGCTGCCATCATCCCAAGTGATCATCGCCTCAATCGATCCGCCCACGCCGGGCAGGCCGTCGCCGGCCAACCACGCCGGAGGGCAATCCGCGCGCAACGTCGCGGCGCCGATCAGCAGCGAGATCGCGGCCAGCGAGAGTGCCCTGCCGAATTTGTCGAGTGTGTGCGTGAGCGACATGCCGCGCCTCCTTTCGCGAAACCCCCTTGTTGGCTACGGCGCGGCGCGCGAGAAGCTCGGCGACGTGCGCCACCAGCAGGCGTATCGGCCATGCGGGCGGGCGCACTTGAGCGATCGCCGATGCGCACATGCCTGCGGCGCACGGCTCGACACGTTCTGCAATCGGCGCTTGGCGTTTATTCGCAACCACCGTTCAGCAGGCACTGCACGAACGAGTCGATGTCGCCGTTGTCGACGCTGCCGTCGGAGTTCGTGTCGCCGTTGTTCGCGTCGCAATCGGGAAAGGCGCTGTTGTAACCGGCGCGATCGGTCAGCGCGAGCACGAATGCGTCGATGTCGCCGTTGTCGACCGCGCCGTCGCAGTTCATGTCGCCGCGAATCGCGATGCGCGTCAGACGCAGCGTCACGGTCGCGCCGGGGTAGCTCACTTCCACCGCGTAGCCGGCCGGCGCGATGACGTTTGCGAACATGCCGGTCATCGAGTTGGCCGTCAGGACGACGAACGTGTCGCCGGGCGCCGGGGCAAAGCCGCTGGTCAGAACGACCTCGATCGTGCCGCCGAGCGTTGCCGCGCCTCCCACCACGAGCCGGTCGAATTCCGTCGGCTGCGTTCCGCCCAGCTCGATTTCGAGCGTGCCGGCCGATCCCTGCGAGAAACTTCCGGTCGCGCTCAGCGATCCCGCCGACAGGCCGGGCTGGATGCGCCCGGCGGTGTTGGCGATGGCGCCGGCGATCGACCCGTTGCCGCGCAGCGCGCCGCCGAGCAGCGTGAGCGGCGAGGCCGTCGCGATTCCGCCGCCGTTGAGAACGGTCATTCCGGCCGATTGCGTCCAACTGCCCGTGAACTGGAGCGTGCCGCTTAGCACTTCCACGGTTCCGGCGTTACTGAACGTGCCGCCCACCATGGATGCGCCCGCGCCGCCCGACTTGCGCAGCAGACCCGAATTGCTGAACGAAGGCGTCACGCCAAAGGCATAGATGAGTGCGGCATCGCTCTGCAAATCGAGGCTGCCGGTGTTCTGGAAAACGGCCGCATTGCCGGCCGCTATCCCACCTGTGCCGGTCCACGTGGCGGCGCCGGCGTTTTCGAGCGTTCGTTGCGAAAGCGATCGGCCATTGGGTCCGTCGATTGCGAGGACGGCGCCGGGTTCGATGCGCGTGGTTCCCACATCGCTCAGGGTGCCGCCGGTCCAGGCAAATTCGTTCGTCACGGTGAGCATGCCCGCGCCGCCCAACGTACCGCTGGCAAACTCGACGTTGGCCGCGGTGGCCGCGCCGGCCATTGCAAGCGTGGCGCCCGTGATGCGGGCGCTTCCGTCGCCGGAGATGAGCGCTCCGTCGCGAAGCGTGTGAAGGCCGCCGGGGAACAGCAGCGTGCCGCCGCCGGCGACGTGGAATTCGCCGTCGGTCTCGCCGCCGTTCGGCAGGCTCAGCGTTCCCGTTTCGACGTACACGTCGCCGTGGTTCTGGAAATATAGGCCGAACGTGGAGACGCCCGTGCCGGCCGACTTGGTCATTGCGCCGTCGTTGTTGAAGACAGGCGGGTTGCCGAACGCGTAGTTGCACGACGTGTCGTTTTGAATGTCGAACGTGCCGTTGTTGTCGAAGAGGGCGGCGCTACCGACGCTGACTCCGCCCGAGCCGGTCCAGACGACCGCGCCGTCGTTGGTAATGGTCCGCTGCGAGATCGATTTTCCGTTCGCGCCGTTGATGCGCAGCGACGCGGCCGGAAGTATGCGTGCAGAGCCCGCCTCGCTGATCGATCCGCCCGACCAGTCGAGCGTGTCCTCGATCTGGAGCTCGCCCGTGCCGCGCAGCGTACCGCTGGAGAATTGCAGATACTCGACCGGAACGTCGGCATTCAACACGAGCGTCGCGCCGGTCAGGCGGAGCGGCCCCGGTCCGGCGATCGTGGCGCCGGCGTTCAACTCGAACGTGCCGCCCGGAATCTGAATGGACGTGCCCGCGTCGATCGTGAACGGGCCGTCGCTCAGGCCGCTGGCGGTGAGGTTCAACGTGCCGCTGTGAACGTCGAGCGCGCCATGATTGGCGACGTACAGGCCGAGCGTCGCGACGCCGTCGCCCTGCGATCGGGTCACGGTGCCGAAGTTGTTGAACACCGGCGGATTGCCGAAGCCGTAGAAGAACGACGAATCGTTGCGGATGTCGAACTGGCCGTGATTGTTGAACGTGGCGGCGCTGCCGGTGCTGATTCCGCCGGCGCCGCTCCAGATGATGGTGCTCTCGTTTTCGATCGTGCGCTGCGAGAGCGACTTGCCGTTCGCGCCGCTGATGGCAAGCTGCGCACCGGGCGGAATGCGCGTGATTCCCGGCTCGTTCATCGAGCCGCCGGTCCAGTCCGCGGATTCGGCGATCGTCAGCTGGCCGACGCCGCGGATCGTGCTGCTGGACAGCTCGAAGCGATCGATGGAGACGGGCGCGTCGATCACGATCGCCCCGCCGTTGAAACGCGCGACGCCGGGCCCCTCGACCGCCGCGCCCGCGCCGAACGTGAACTGCCCGCCGGGGAGGTGAATGGCGGCGCCGTCGGCGATGGTGAACAGCCCGGTGCTGACGCCACTGCTGTTGATGCTGAGCAAGCCGCTGCGCACGTCGACCAATCCGTCGTTCTGGAAGAAGAGGCCAAACGTGGTCGTCCCTGGGCCGGCGAGCTTGGTGATCGTGCCGTGGTTCGCGAGCGAGGGCGGGTTGCCGAAGCCATAGAACACCGAGGTGTCGCTGAGGATTTCGAAGTCGCCGTCATTGTTGATCAGCGCGGCGCTGCCGACGCTGATCGCGCCCGTGCCGTTCCAGCGCAGCGTGGCGCCGGCGTCGATCTGAAGCGTCCGTTCCGAGAGCGATTTGCCCGACGGGCCGTCGACGTCGTGCTGTGTGCCGGCGGGGAGGCGCGTCCGGCCGGCTTCGCTCATCGCGCCGCCGAGCCAGTCGAGATGGTGCGTAACGTAGAGTTCGCCGAGACCGCGAATCGTGCCCGAGGCAAGCTCGAGGTTCTGCACGAGGATGTTGTCGGCCATCACCAGAGTTCCGCCGTTTACGCGCGCCAGGCCGGCCCCGATGATCTCAGAACTTGTGTTGAACGTGTACGTGTTGCCGGGGAAGAGAAGCGTCGTGAGGGCCGCGAGCGTGAAATCGCCGCCCGCGCGGGTCTGTCCGCCGGAGTTGATGCTAAGCGTGCCGGTGAAGACGTTCACGTCGCCGGCGTTGTTGAAGGGCAGGCCGATGCCGGTCGTGCCGTTGCTGCCGGCCTTGTTGAACGCGCCCTCATTCTCGAAGGTAGGGACGTTGCCGAAGCCGTGAAAGATCCCCGCGTCGACGTTGGCCGCAAACGTGGCGGTGTTGCGAATGATCGCACCGTTGCCGATGCTGATGTTTCCGCCCGTCCAGGTCGTGCCGGTCGCAATGTGAAACTCGCCGCCGCCGATGGATTTTCCGCCGGCGGTGGAGATGTCGAGCCCGCCGTTGACGAACGTCTCGCCGGCGAGGCCTCCGGAGAGCCACGACATGCCGCCACTGAGGTCGATGCTGTCGCTGGCGTTGACGTTTCCGCCGTTCAGGATGAACCCGGCGCCGCTGTCGAGCGTGAAGCTGCGGACGTTCACCGAACCGGTGAGCACGACGGAGAACGGCGCGTTGATGAAGGCGTCGTCGAGCGGACCCGGCAGCGGCGGGCAGGTCAGCTCCTGAAACGCGCCGTTCCAGTTGTTCTCGAAGTAGGTCACGTCGTTGAGGCGGAACGAGCAGCACTGCTGCCAGTCGTTCGCGCCGCACTGCTGCGACCATGTGAAAATGCCGGCCGAGGCGGGGGCCGCGAGGGCCAGGCCGGCGGCGTACAAGGCAAGCAGGGTGGCGCTGCGCCGCGGCGCTGGGCCGTGCGCGGATTGGGAATCGGTGGGGAGCACGGTCGGACTCCTGGTCGGTTGG
>CAZHIE010000001.1:48258-71733 GCA_964532435.1 uncultured Planctomycetales bacterium | reverse complement strand
GCGCCGGCACGCGCCGGCCGCGCGGGAGTCCCGACACGCGCGATCGCCCCCACGCGCGGGATCTCCGAATCCGCACCACTGGTCCCCGCTGGCCCCCTCCCTGGCGGTCGGGGTTCGGATCAGGCGGCTCAGCGGTCGGGTTCCGCGTCCTGACCGTCGCGGACGTAGTCGCACGCGGCTGTGATGTGCTCGGGCTTCCACAGGTAGCGGCGGCTTCCGGCGCCGGCGACCCAGACGGGGCGCTCGGGCGCGATCAGGCCGCGCTCCCGCAGCCAGCGCGTGGCGCGACCCTTGAGTTCGAGCATCATCCGTTCCGGTTGGATCCCGGCGAAGCCAACGACGAGATGCGCGTGATTGGTGCGCACATTGACTTCCGGCAGTTCCCATCGTCGATGGGCACACTGGTCGCGAAACGCGGCCTCGACGACGCGGCGCATAACGTCGTCGAAGACCATGGGCGGGAAACCACACTGGAGCGTTCGCACGAGCCGGCGATCGGCGCTCGGCGTGCTGAGCGGCGAGCCTGGCGCGTTGTGCTCGCGGTCCACCGAGCCACGCTCATCGCCGTGCAACCATGTGCCGTAGGCGCGGAAGGTCAGCAAGAATGCGAGCGGGTCGGACACGGCGGCGGCTCCAAACGTGTACGCGGATGATAACCGCTGGCCCCTCCCTTGCGGTCGGGGTTCGGACGTCGGATGCGCGGCGCTACGTTACGGCACCGCCACGTGGTCCAGCAGATATCGCACCGCGTCGTCGCTGGTCTTCTCTTCCGCCTCCGCCTCGTAGCTCACGATCACGCGGTGGCGCAGCACGTCCGGGGCGATGTCCTTTACGTCCTGCGGTGTCACGTAGCCGCGGCCGGCCAGAAACGCCATCGCGCGCGCGCCGCGGGCGAGGTAGATCGTCGCACGCGGCGACGCGCCGTACTGGATCCAGTCGGCGATGCGGTCGAGCTTGTGATCGCGCGGATGGCGCGTCGCCTGAACGAGCGTGACGACGTACTCCTTCACCTTGTCGTCCATGTAGATCTCGTCGAGCACCTTCCGCGCTTCGAGCACCTGCTCCGGCTCGATCACCGGGTTGATCTGCGGCAATCCGCGCTGGCCGCTCATGCGATCCAGAATCTGGCGCTCCTCGGCCCGCGTCGGGTATGTGACCAGCAGCTTGAGCATGAAGCGATCCACCTGCGCTTCGGGCAGCGGATACGTGCCTTCCTGCTCGATCGGGTTCTGCGTCGCAAGGACTAGGAACGGCTCTTCCAGGCGGAACGTCTGCTCGCCGATCGTGATCTGCCGCTCCTGCATCGCCTCCAGCAGCGCGCTCTGCACCTTGGCGGGCGCGCGGTTGATCTCGTCGGCGAGGATGAGGTTGGCGAAGATCGGCCCGCGCTTCACGGAGAACGTGCCGTCCTTGGGCTGAAAGATCATCGTGCCGATGATGTCCGCCGGCAGCAGGTCGGGCGTGAACTGAATGCGCTGAAATTTCGTGTGAATCGCGCGCGAGAGCGTCGCGACCGCCGTCGTCTTGGCCAGCCCCGGCACGCCTTCGAGCAGCAGGTGCCCATCGGCCAGCAGACCGACGAGCATGCGGCGCAGCAACTCGTCCTGCCCGACGATCACGCGGCGGATTTCGCCGATCAGCCGCTCAAAATTCTCGTAGTGCCGGCGGACCAGCTCGCCGATCTGTTGAACGTCGGAGTGCGATACCGCCATCGATGCGATCTCCTGTGCCTCTGCCTGGAACAGACGGCCGGCGCGCCGCCGCGGGGTCAGGAACTTACGAAGTCGCGGCGCGGGACGCAACCGCCGGCGCGAGATCGGGCGATCTCAGAGCACGTGTACCGCGTGGGCCTTGAAGATCAAATGCACGCGCGCACCGGCCGTGATGCCGAGTTGCAGAACCGCCTGCGCCGTCAGCAGCGCGCGAAGCACCGTCCCGCCCGCGTGCCGCACGACCACTTCGGCGTGGCCGCCGCTGGTCGAGCAGGAACCAACGACGCCGGCGATTACGTTCTGCGCCGAGATGCCGCGCGGCGCTTCGGTTGCGACGATGACGTCGGCCGGGTCGATCCCCAGCTCGACCTCGCCGCCGCCCGTGCGCAAGTCCGCCAGCGGAAGGATGACGTGCAGCCCGCCCGGCGCCACAGCCGTCGCGGTTCCCGCCTCGCGATTGACCGATTCGATCCGCGCGGTCAGGCGGTTGGCGAAGCGGCCGGTCTCCATCCCCCGCGCCTGCCGCGCCGCGCCGAGCACGTGCGCGGGCGGGCCGGAGAGCGCGACGCGCCCGTCCTGCAGCAGGAAGACGTGCTCGGCCAGAGCGAGCAGCTCATGGCGGTCGTGGCTTACGTAGACGAACGGAATCCCCAACTCGCGCTCCAGCCGACGGATGTACTCAACCGTTCGCATGCGCAAGCCGAAATCGAGCGACGCAAGCGGCTCATCGAGCAGAAGCAGGCGCGGCCCGGCTGCGACGGCGCGGGCGAGCGCGACGCGCTGCTGCTGCCCGCCGGAAAGCCGGCCGGGGCGGCGATCGAGCAGGTCGCCCAGCTCGAGTAGATCGACGGCGCGGCGGCGGAGGCGCGGGTCGCCGCGCCGCGCGGCGTAGTCGATGTGCTGGCGGACGGTCATGTGCGGCCAGAGCGCCAAATCCTGCGGAACCCAGCCGAATCCGCGGTGGCGCGGCGGCGCGCAGCGCCCGCGCTCGTACAGCGCTTCTCCGCGGAACGCGATTCGCCCGCTTTCCGGCCGGCGCAGTCCGGCGAGCGCTTCGATCAGCAGCGATTTTCCCGCGCCCGACGCGCCGCAGACGGCCGTGGCGGTGTGCGACCAGCGCTGGGAGAAGTGGAGCGCGAA
Organism: uncultured Planctomycetales bacterium; assembly: GCA_964532435.1. Classification (GTDB taxonomy): domain Bacteria; phylum Planctomycetota; class Phycisphaerae; order UBA1845; family Fen-1342; genus CAZHIE01. The sequence continues at coordinate 68,881 of CAZHIE010000001.1, read as the reverse complement.
CGCGCCGGCGCGAACGCGGATGTCGACGTCGAGCAGCGGCGTCGCGCTCAACCGCCGTCCTCCAGATCGTCGGGGTCGGCCGGCGCGCGCGGCGCCGGCGCGGCGGGCTTCGGCTCGGCGCGTTTTGCGCAGGCGGCGCAGGTCGGCGCCTGTCCCGGCGGCGCCGCGATCCACGCGCGGCAGCGCTCGCAGCGTGCGGCGCGATAGACGGACATTTGTCCGCAGCGCTCGCACTTCAGCGGCCAGGCGCGAAAGTCCATCGCGGTTTGCGTCGCATATGCGGCGCGGCACTCGGGATTCGCGCACGCGACGTAGAGCGTTGCCCAGGGGGTGGCCCTTTCCGCGGTTCGGCCCGGCGCGGCGGGCGTGATGAACGCGATGAGCGCCTGCACGACGAGAAAGAAAATGACGCCTAGCAGGATCCAGCCCGCGATTCGTGCGGCGGGCGAGCGCAGCAGCAAGCCGGGCTCTTCGCGCACCTCCGCGCACCAGCCGCGCAGGCTGTTGCCCGCGGCCGCGAGCCACAATCGCAGGAGGTGCGGAAGTTCGGCGGCTCGCGGCCCTCGTCGCTGGCTCACGAAACAGGCTCCGGTTCGGGAATTCCGCGGGTGGTCGGTCTCGTCCCGGCCGATTATAGTGTCGGCGGCCCGGGCTCGCCGGGCGTTGGCCGCTCGCCTGCAACCGTTTTTGCGGCAGCGGGTTGCGAGTGTCGGATGGGGGCGTGTTGCAGCGCCATTTTTCCTTTTGACAAGGATTCGCATAGACATACAATGCTCAGTCCGGTTTTTCCGACCGGCTCGCGCGCGAGAAAAAAACGCCGAACAGGCGTGGGCGTCTCCGGCCGTGTCCCTGCGTTTCTTCTGGGGATGCTGCTGTAGCTCAGTCGGTAGAGCGCGTCCTTGGTAAGGACGAGGTCACGGGTTCAACTCCCGTCAGCAGCTTTCGTGGCTGCGGGCCGTCGGTTGTGTTGAAGACCGGAAGAGGACCGAAACGGTAACGCTCGCGTCGCCGCGGAGGCGTCGCACGCGGCAAGGGCGCCCACGGGGCGACGAGACGAGTGGAGATCAGGCATGGCAAAGGGAGTGTTCGAGCGCAACAAACCGCACGTGAACGTCGGCACGATCGGTCACATCGACCACGGCAAGACGACGCTCACCGCGGCCCTGACGGCGGTCGCCGCGGCGCGGGGCATGGGCGAGTTCCGGTCGTATGACCAGATCGCCAAGGCCTCCGAGAAGGACGGCCGTCGCGATCCGACCAAGATCGTCACGATCGCCACGGCGCACGTCGAGTATGAGACCGAGAAGCGCCATTACGCGCACATCGACTGCCCCGGCCACGCCGACTACGTGAAAAACATGATCACCGGCGCGGCGCAGATGGACGGCGCGATTCTGGTCGTCTCGGCGGCCGACGGCCCGATGCCGCAGACGCGCGAGCACGTGCTGCTCGCGCGGCAGGTCAACGTGCCGCGGCTGGTCGTTTTCCTCAACAAGGTCGATCTGGTCGACGATCCCGAGCTGCTCGACCTCGTCGAGATGGAAATCCGCGAACTGCTCAACAAGTACGAGTTCGACGGCGACAACGTCAGCGTGATCCGCGGCTCGGCCACGCAGGCGCTCGAAGGCGCCGCCAAGAAGAACATGGACCTGATGAAGTCGGTCGTCGAGCTGCTCGCCGCGCTCGACAAGGACATCCCCGAGCCGGTGCGCGAGGAGGACAAGCCGTTCCTCATGCCGGTCGAGGACGTCTTCTCGATCAAGGGCCGCGGCACGGTCGGCACCGGCCGCATCGACCGCGGCATCGTCAAGGTCGGCGACGAAGTGCAGATCATCGGCCTGCACGACAAGAAGGACTGGAAGACGATCGTGACCGGCGTCGAGATGTTCAACAAGACGCTGGACAAGGGCATTGCCGGCGACAACGTCGGCCTGTTGCTGCGCGGCGTCGAGAAGAGCGACCTGGAGCGCGGCATGGTGCTGGCCAAGACCGGCTCGATCACGCCGCACATGAAGTTCCTCGGCGAGGTGTACGTGTTGAGCAAGGAGGAAGGCGGCCGTGCGACGCCGTTCTTCCCCGGCTATCGTCCGCAGTTCTACTTCCGCACGACGGACGTGACCGGCTCGATCACCGAGCTGATCGGGCGCGACGGCGGCAAGGCCGAGATGTGCATGCCGGGCGACAACATCCAGATGCGGGTCGAGATCATCAGCCCGATCGCGATGGAGGACGGCCTGCGATTCGCGATTCGCGAAGGCGGTCGCACGGTCGGCTCCGGCGTTGTGACGAAGATTCTGGAGTAGTCCTCCTACACAGAGGCGAATCAGCGCGGCGCCCCGCGGCGCGGAGCGTATCCCTCCGCGGCGCGGGGCGCAGCCTGCGAAGCACGGACTGGGTGAATCATGGCCAAGGCGCAGAAGCGGGAAGCCGTCTGGTTGCAATGCACGGAGTGCAGCGACCTGAACTACCGCACGACGGTGAACGTGCTGGGCGGTTTTCCGAAGCTCCAGCTCAAGAAGTATTGTCCGCGTACGCGGACGCGCACGGTCCACAAGCTTAAGCGCAAGTAACGAGCGTCGCGCGAGCCGCGACGCGCCGGGCGCGAGGTCGGCGCAGCGCGATCGCGCCGCGGTCGCGGGCGGCCGGCCAACGGGCCGATCGCCGCTGACGCGTAGGAGCGTAGCTCAATTGGCAGAGCAGCTGATTCCAAATCAGCAGGTTGGGGGTTCGATTCCCTCCGCTCCTGATGGCGGCGACTCGATCGCGTTGCCGCCGCGGAATGTCGAGCCCCGCCCCGCGGGCAGGATGGTCCATGAGCGACTCTGACAGAAAGGGCGGCGCCGCGATCGGCTCGCCGCCGGGTGCAAGGACGGACATGGCGGACGCGCATACCGAAGAGCACGATCACGACAACGACGACGCCCGGCCGCAGGCCGTGTCGTACGCCCCCGAGCGGCGCGACACGCAGGGTTCGCCGGCCTTCGCCATCTACAAGCCCAACCAGGGCACGCGCGTGCGCTGGGGCTCGGCGATCGGCGCGGCCGTGCTGTGCGCCTGGGGCGCGCAGTTCGTCTGGACGTGGATGCCGCGCATCGTGAACAACCAGACCGCCCGCACGCTGGTGCCGGTGGCGCTGCTGGTGATCGCGGCGTATTTCATCTTCCGCCTGATCGGGCAGAACCGCCGCATCGTCGACTTCATGATCGCGACCGAAAGCGAGATGAAGAAGGTGAACTGGTCGACGCGGCGCGAGGTGCTCGGCGCGACGCGCGTGGTGATCTTCACCGTGTTCGCGATGAGCTTCCTGCTCTTCCTGGTCGACCTGCTCTTCATCCTGTTCTTCTCGTCCATCAACGTGCTTCGCATCGACGTGAGCGCATTGTTCGGATTCGGAAAGGGCTCATGAGCCAGCACGACGACATGCAGACCACCACGGCCGCCGATTCGCCCGACACCGTCGGCGACGCGCCGCTCGCGCCCGCCGCGCCGTCCGCCGTGGCGGTCGCCAGCCCCGAAGGCCCGCGCGGCGCGGATAAGCTGTGGTACGTGCTGAAGGTCGCGTCGAACAAGGAAGACCAGGTCCGCGATGCGCTCGAACGCAAGGTGCGCATCGAGAAGCTGGAAGAGCGCGTCGGGCGGATTCTCGTGCCCACGCAGCGCGAAAAACGGATGAAAGGCGGCTCGGCCCGCATCTATCATCGCAAGCTCTACCCCGGCTACGTCTTCGTAGAGATGGCCTGCGACCCGGACGGCCGCATCCCCGAAAACGTCTGGTTCGTGATCAAGGAGACGACCGGCGTCGGCGATTTCATCGGCTCGGGCGGCAAGCCTTCGCCCATGCCCGCCAAGGACGTGGAGACGATGCTGGCCGCGGCGGTCCGGCCGGAGGAGCAGCCGACGCTGGCGAACATGGCGTTCAAGAAGGGCGACAAGGTGAAGGTGCGCGAAGGGCCGTTCGAGAATTTCGAGGGCGTGGTGGAGGACATCAACACGCAGAAGGGCACGGTCCACGTGATCGTGACGATCTTCGGCCGCCCGACGCAGATCGAGCTGGAATATTGGCAGGTGGAGCAGATGTAGCGATGTTCTCGCCGAGTTGGGGTTTGCGGCGGCGGTTGGTTGAAAATCTCGGGGCGATTAGCTCAGTTGGCTAGAGCGCCTGCTCGACACGCAGGAGGTCACTGGTTCGAATCCAGTATCGCCCAATGTAGCGTTTCTAGAAGTTCCATTTCGTGCCGCCGTGCCTCTCCGCCGGAGCGCGCGAGTTCAGCCCTTCAGCCCGGTCGTCGCGATCCCGCGCACGAACGCCTCCTGCGCCAGCACGAACAGCGCCAGCACCGGCAGAACGATCAGTGTCGCCGCCGCCAGCAGCTCGTTCCACGGCGTGTCGCCCGCGCGGCCCTGCATCGTCTGGAGCCCCAGCGCCAGCGTGTACTGCTCCTGATGCGTCAGGTAAATCAACGGGCCGACCAGGTCGTTCCACACCGCCAGCGTGTGAAACAGCGCCACGACGACCAGCGCCGGGCGGGCCAGCGGGAGCATGATCCGCCAGAAGCAGCCCCAGCGCGAGCAGCCGTCGATGGCGGCCGCCTCCTCCAGCTCGCGCGGAACGCCCAGGAAGAATTGCCGCAGCAGGAACACGTTGAACGCGCTGGCGAACCAGGCCGGCACCCACAGCGGCTTGAACGTGCCGATCCAGCCGAGCTTGGCGAAGAGCATGTAGCTGGGCGCCATGATGACCGGGAAGGGGATCATCATCGTCGCCAGGCATACGCCGAACAGGATGCCGCGCCCGCGAAAGCGGATGCGCGCGAAACCATACGCGGCGATGGAGCTGGAAAGCAGCACGCCGGCGAGGCTGAGCGTCAGCACGATCAGCGTGTTTCGCGCATAGAGCAGGAACGAGAATTTCTCCGAGTCGCCGATGGCCTTGTATGTGTCCAACGTCGGATGCTGCGGCAGGATCGTCGGCGGAAAGGCCATTACCTCTGCGTTGGGCTTGAGGCTGACGAACACCATCCACAGGAGCGGAAACACAAATGCGGCCGAGATGACGACCAACAGCGCCGTGGCGGCCACCGTCGCGGCGTGGCGCGGGTTTCGGATCATGGGGTGCTGGCGAGTCCTCGCCGCGCCGGGCTGCATCGCCGTCCTCGCGCTCGCGCGTGCGCTCATGCGCCGCGGTAGTGAACCACGCGCCGGCTGAGCCAGAACACCAGGCCCGTCAGCGCCAGGATGATCAGCAACTGAATCCACGCCATCGCGCTGGCGTAGCCCATCTTCAGATAGCGAAACGCGTTGTCGTACAGGTACATCGTGTAGAAGTACGTGGCGCGCTCCGGGCCCGGCCTCGTCCGCCACATCACGAACGGCAGGGCGAAGACCTGCACCGCGCCGATGATGCCGACGATCGTGTTGAACAGGATGATCGGGCTCAGGCCCGGCAGCGTGACGTGCCAGACCCGCCGCAGCGCCGACGCGCCGTCGAGCCGCGCGGCCTCATACAGCTCGTCCGGGATTTCCTGAAGCCCCGCCAGGTAGATCACCACGGGCGAGCCGACCAGCCAGAGCGACACGAGCACCAGCGAGGTCATCGCCCAGCGCGGCGACTCCAGCCAGACCGGCCCCTTCACGCCGAGCACGAGCCGCAGCGCCTCGTTTACGAATCCGTGCTCCGGATTCAGCATCCACATCCACACGACGCCGGCGGCCGCCAGCGGAACGATCGTCGGCACAAAGATGCACGCGCGGAAGAACGCGCGCCCGCGAACGGGCTGATTCAGCAGCACCGCCAGAAAAACGCCGAGCATCGCGCTGAGCGGCACGGTTGCGGCGGCGAACGTCAGCGTGTTGCGCAGCGCCAGCGCGAAGACCGGGTCGGCGGCCAGCTCCGTGTAGTTGTCCGGGCCGGTCCAGACCGGCGGCTGAAGCATCGAGTAATCGCAGAAGCTTATGTATAGCGACGCGCCCATCGGCGCCAGCAGGAACAGCGCGAACCCGAGCCACCACGGCGCGGTCCACAGCCAGCCCGCCAGCGTGTCGCCGCGCCGACCGAACACGCGCTACTCCTCCTGCCGGCCGCGCCGCCGCGCCATGCGCCAGTAACTGTCGACCACGCGGTCGAGGCGGGCCTGCGCCGCCGCCAGCGCCGCCTCGGGCGAGCGCGTGCCGCGCAGGACGCTTTCCAGCATCGCCAGCGTCTCCGTCCACGCCTCCGACCACATCGGCATGGCAGGATAGCCGAAGGCGTAGGGCGAGTCGGCCAGCGCGTCGAACGTGCGGACGTGCGGATTCCGATGCTGCTCGTAAAAACCCGGGCTGGGCGTTCGAAACGCGGAGACCTTGCCGTGCGCGGCGCAAAGCTCGTCGAGATTTTCCGGCCGCATCATCCACGCCAGAAACGTCATCGCCTCGGGCACGTGCGGCGCGCCGCGCGGAATGACGAACACGTCGGCGCTGGCGAAGCTGTGCGGCCGCTCGCGCGAGACCGACGGAAAGCGGGCGACGCCGTAGTCGAGCGCGGGGCGGTACGTGCGGATCCAATTGGTCATCCACGGACCCTGAAAGACCATCGCGAGGCGCTCGTCGAGAAACGGATTCTGCGGCCCCTCGATGATGCAGACGGACTCGAACGCGAGCAGATCGGCGTTGCCGACCCACTCGCGGTATTCGCGAATCCACTCGTACGCGGCCCGCGCTTCCGGCGTATCGATGCGGAAGCGCTTGCCGTCCCACGGCTGCGCGTCGAAGAACAGCGGCCAGACCCAATGCCACCAGCCGAGCATCTGCGGCGAAACGCTGAAGCCGATCTGCACCAGCCGGCCGTTCTCGCGGCGGGTCAGCTTGCGGGCGTCGTCCAGCAATTCGGCGGTGGTCTGCGGCGGGCGGTCGGGGTCGAGCCCCGCTTCGCGGAACAGGCGGCGGTTGTAGAGCAGGGCGATCGTGTACGGCGTGCTCGGGAGGGCGTACAGCCGGCCGCGATACCGGCAGATGTCCAGCCAGATCGGCTTGAAGCTCGCGGTGTCCACGCCATGCGCGGCGACGAGTTCGTCAAGCGGCAGGAGCGCGTTCTGCTCGGCGAATTGCGGGATGACGTGATCGAACAGGCCGGCCACGTCGGGCGGGTCGCCACCGGCGGTCGCGACGAGCATGCGTTTTTCGACGTCGGTGATCGCGTTGTAATCGACGAAGATGCCGCGCTCGGCGCCGACGGTCGCGTTAAACCGATCCACGATGCGCTGGATCGCATCCCCCTCGACGTTTGTCCATTTCTCCCAGTAATGCACGACGACCGCGCCGGTGGTCGCATTCGGCTTGCCGCGCGGGCCGAACGCCAGCAGATACGTGGCGGGCACGATCAGCAATCCGGCGATGAGGATGGAGCGCCAATGGGTCATGTGGGGAGCCGCGCCGCGCGCCCGTCGCGCCCGGGGATCAGGGAATCTCGCACTCGCCCGGCGCCGGCACGCCCGCGCCACCGGCCGCGAGGCACTCGAACAGCGCCAGCACGTCCGCCGAGTCGAGCGCGCCGCTGTTGTTCAGGTCGAGGCAGACGCACTCGCCGTCGAGCGGCGGCGCGGCCGACGCGCAGCGCTGCCAGACGGCGAAGTCGAGCACGTCGACGTCGCCGTCGTTGTCGCTGTCGGCGGGAATCGCCCTTTGACAATCACAGACGTCGCCGACGCCGTCGCCGTCCGCGTCCGCCTGCGCCGCGTTCGCGACGGCCGGACAGTTGTCGTATGCGTCCGCGATGCCGTCGGCGTCGGCGTCGGGCTGATACGGCTGGCGCTGTTTGAAAAACAGCGGGTCGCGCGCCTCCATCAGCCCGAACATCAGGAACGTGTGGTCGACCAGGCCCGCATCGGTCGGCAGCCACGCGGGTTGCTGCGACGAGACGCGCGTCGCCCCGTAGCGCAGCCGCGCGTCGCTGGCGGGCGGCTGCGCCTCCAGGAATTCCATCAGCGTCCACAGGTCGGCCCAGCCGCCGACCGCCTCCGGCGAATACACGTTGTGATGATTGAAGATGCGATCCACGGTGTAGTCGCCCGGGCTGACGCCCGCGGTGAGGCCGAATCGATACGGCTGGCCGACGCCGGTTGCGCAGTAGAGTTGATCGGCGCGGCGATGATTGTCCATCAAGCGCTCGAAGCCGCTGCTGGTCGAGAAGTCGGCGTTGAAGAAGTGCGCCTGCTGCACCCAGAACGCCGGCGCGAACTGCACGAGGTCGTCCGTCAGCGTCGGAAGGCCCGCGTAGGAGATTGTCGGCGCGGCGCCGGGGTTCAACCAGCGCGGCGCCGCGGCGGTCGCGCGCGGATGACTCGCCTCGCGCAGCGCCAGGCTCACGACGAGCATGTACTCATTCCACGGCTGCACGTTTCCGAATGACCCGCCGCCGCCCGCAGCCATGCCGAGCCACACGCCGCCGTCGGCGCGGATCGCGGCCTCAAAGTCAGTCGTGGCGGAAAGCTCGTCGGCCAGCGCGGCGATCGCGGCGTTGCCCGCGAAGTGATTCTTCGCGAACAGCGCGCCGCTGACCAGCAGCGCCGAGCCGATCGGGCTGTATGTGCTGTCCCACGTGCCGCCGGCCCACGAACCGTCCGGGCGGCCGGGGTCGTCGATGTCCATGAAATGCACCCAGTGGCCGTCGGCCGAGCGCTGCGGCGTGACGCCCGCGGTGTGGCCCGCATAGGCGGACAGGATCGACTCCGCCAATTGGTCCGCGATCGGCAGATACCCGAGTCGTTCGGCGGCGCACAGCCCCAGCAGCGCGAAACCGGCCGCGTCGGGCGTGGCGGGGTGAATCGGCGCGACGCCCGGCGAGTAGGGCAGCGCGTCGCGCACGAGCCCGTTCGGCCGAATCGCGTCGTAGACGTAGAGCGTGGAGCGGAGGAGTTGATCTTCGACCAGCGAATCGGCGCTCTGCCCGAGATCGATGCGCGAGAGCCGCCAGCGCGTCCAGTGAATGCCGGCGGGCTGGCCCGGCCCGACAAGCGCGCCGTCGCCGCGAATGCGCAGATAGTTGGTCTGGCCGGGCGTGAAACGGTCGAGCGGAATCGTGGCCGCGATTACTCCGGCGCGGTCGACGAATTCGCGATGGACCTCGACGAGGGCGTCGGGCTGCGGGCCGGCGTCGATCGCCACGTCGAACGACTGCGCAAAGCGCTGCGTCACGACGATGCGAAAGCGATACGCCGTTGCCTGAGGCGGGGCGGCCGGCAGCGCGAACGCGATCAGAATTTCGCGGCCTTGCCAGCCCATCTCCGACGGCCAGACCGATGTCTGGCCGACAGTCCCCGAAAACCCGTCGTAATACGTCAGCGACCAGGGTGGGTCGGCGAAGTTCGTCAGGTCGAAGATTGTCGCGGCGCGCGCGCCGGCTGTGCTCGCCGCAAGCAGACCCAGGATCATCCATCCCGCCCGCGCCTTCACGCGCGTGCTCCTTGCAGCGCCGGCCGCGCCGTCATCTCGCCTTCGAGTCCGCCGCGGCGAATCAGGTCGGCATACCACCGACCGCTCGATTTGATGGTACGTCGCTGCGTGGCGAAATCACAGCGCACAATGCCGAATCGCTTGGAGAAACCCTCCGTCCACTCGACGTTATCGAGCAGCGACCAGAGAAAATAGCCGCGCACGTCGACGCCGTCGTCCATCGCCGCCCGCAGCGCCGAAATGTGGCGGCGCAGGTAATCGATGCGGCCAGCGTCGAGAATCGAGCCGTCCGGCTCGACGACGTCGGGCAGGGCAGCGCCGTTCTCCGTGATGTAGATCGGCGGACCGCCGTAGCGCCGGTGCAGCCACAGGAGAAGCTGGTGCAGCCCGTCGGGCCGGATCGGCCAGTTCATCTCCGTGTGCGCGACGTCGGGTTGCGGCACGACTTCGAAATCCATCGCCCCCGCGCCGGGCCGCGCGCGCACCACCTCGCTTGTGTAATAGTTGAGCGCGAGAAAATCCGTCGAGCCGCGCAAAAGCGCCGCGTCTTCCGGCGAGAATCGCGGCAGCAGGTCGCCCAGCCGCTCGCGCAGGAGCGCCGGGTAATCGCCCGTGTACACGGGCTCGGCGAACCAGCCGGCGAAATTCTGCACGGCCCGCTCGGCGGCGTCGGCGTCGCCGGGCGAGTCGGTCGCGGGGAAGCTGAAGCTCGAATTCAGCGCAAAGCTGATCTGGCCATCGCGCGGGCCGACCGCGCGAAACCGCGCGACCGCGTGTGCGTGCGCCCGCAGAAGCTCGTGGCCGGCACGATATCCGCGCCGCTTGTCTCGAACGGCCGGCGGATGCACGCCCTCAAAATATCCGGCACAGACGACGACCCACGGTTCGTTGAGCGTGAGCCACAACTTCACGCGGTCGCCGAGCCGCCGAAAGACCAGCTCGGCGTAATCCGCGAAGATGTGGGCAAGCTCCGGGCTTTCCCAGCCACCAAGTTGCATCTGAAGCATGGCCGGCAGATCCCAGTGATACAGCGTGATGAGCGGCGCGATGCCGGCCGCGAGCAGCGCGTCGACGAGGCGGTCGTAATAGTCGAGCCCGGCGGCATTCACGCTGCCACGCCCTTCCGGCAGCACGCGCGGCCAGCTCACGCTGAAGCGGTATGCCCGGATGCCCAGCTCACGCAGCAGAGCTACGTCTTCGTGCTTGCGGTGGTATTGGTCGCAGGCGGTGCGGCCGTCGCCGGCCTTCATGCGTCCGGGGACGGCAGCGAACACGTCCCAGACGCTCGGCCCCTTTCCGTGTTCAGCGGCGGCGCCCTCGACCTGATAGGCGGCGGTTGCGGCGCCCCAGGTGAATGAGTCAGGAAAAGGCTTAGTCATGGGGCGTTTCCGGGTCGGTCGGCGTGCGCCGTTTTGTGGTTTTGGCTGGTTTCCGCCATTTTGCTCAAGCTGTTTCTCGGCAAGTGTTTGCGAGCAGGTTGCGGCGCGGGAAACGGGGGCGCCGGCGCACACGCAAGAAGGCTAAGTGTAGCACGGACTGAAAGCGCTTGCAATCCTGTTTGCTTCGCGTTATATTTCACACCATCTGGCGCTGGCGCGGACACTTCGCCGGCGCGCGCGGAGAGAGAATCGCATCGCATCCCTGAACGGAGGACGGAAGGCATGAAAACATTTCTCGGCTGGTCTTCAGGCGCCTTGTGCGGAGCAATCCTGCTCGCACAATCGGCCGCCGCGTTTCCCAACATCGACAGCGCGCTCGTGACGTTGCGCGTGTTCAACGACGACACCAATTCGGTCGCGTCGTTCGTGAACAACTACCCGTCGGTAATTTCGATCTCGGACACGCAGGTCGACGGCGACGGCGTGCCCGGCGAGTTCGCCAACCGGCACAACTTCCGCCTGTCCGACAACGGCGGCGCCAACCCGGCGCTGTTCCTCAACGGCGACGGATTCGCCGTCTCCGCCGACGTTACCATCACCGGCACGGCCAATGCCGAGGGCGGACTCAACATTTCGCCCTGGTGGTCGCTCGACGTCGATGGCAACTTCATGATCAACGCCGGCAGCGGCGAAGTCGCCATCTTCGGCGGGCGCCTCCCGTTCTACAGCTTCACTGCCAATCACGGCCGCACGTACACGCGCGGTACGACGGTTCGCCTGGGCGCGACGTACGACCCCAACAGCCTGACGCAGGCCGACCCGGCGACGATTCAGTATTCGTACACGGACGGATCGGGCACGTATCTGAGCCCGCTCATCCCGTTCGACGAAGGCAATCCGAACGAGGATCCGCCGCACGGCCGCTGGGGTCTGCTGAATCCGTTTGCCGTCGGCGGTTATTTCCAGGTTCCGATCGCCGCGGGCAATCCGGAGAACGGCGCCGAGATCCGCTGGGGCAACATCAGCTACGTTCCGGAGCCGGCCAGCGTTCTGCTGCTGCTGGCGGCTGGCGCGCTGCTGCGACGGCGCTAGGATCAAGCAGGGCGCGGTAATGGTGCGGGGCGGCCGGCGCGCGATGGACGGGCGAAGCGCCGGTCGCCGGAAGGCAAGCGGGTAGCGGAGGCGGAGGGGCGTCGGAGAATGACCATGTGCAGTTTTCGCCCATCCCCCCGTTCGGCGCTGCGGGGCTTCACGCTGATCGAACTGCTGGTTGTCGTCGCGATCATCGCGCTGCTGATCGCGATTCTGCTGCCGTCGCTCGGCGCCGCGCGCGAGCAGGGGCGCGCCACGGTTTGTTCCAACAACCTGCACCAGCTCGGGCTTGCAACCACGTATTACGCCGACGACAACAACGGCCGCCTGCCGTACATCCTCGGCTCCGACCCGGATGGCGACGGGCAGCCCACGAACGCGCCCTTCTACCAATACCACCAGATTTTCAACTTCTGGCGGTACATCAAGGTGATGAAGGTTTACATCTGTCCGAGCGCGAAGGGCGCAAACTCGATCAAAATCTACCCGGCGACCGGCAACGACAACGGCAAGTACATCGTGCTGCGCAACGACTCGCGCTACATCCGCGCCTGGCGCGAGCAGTGGTGGCCGCACATCAACCCCGCGTCGTATCCCGACGATCGCATCGTCGATCTGTACACCGAATACTGGTTCAACGACTGGAGCTGGAGCGCGCGGGCGGGCGGGCAGCCGATCCCGCAGATCAGCGGCGGCGTAATCAGCAAGATTCCGCTGCCGAATTACGCCGTAGTCATGTCCGACGCGGTGTGGGAAGGGCTGACGCCGCGTCATCGCGCCGGGAATCAGTTCGTATTTCTCGACACGCACGTCTCGCGCTTCCCGCGGGCGCGCTACCTCGACCCGCAGGCGCACGTCGGCGGACGCACGCCCATCGATTACGACGGCTTCGGCAATCGCCCGTTTTATGCGTGGGGCCTGACGCGCGAGGGTTTTGACGCGTTGCCCTGATGGGCGTCGCGGCCGCGCGCGGTCCGGCGGAACGGGGGATCGCAGGCTCACTTATTCGGCCCGAAGATTTCGGGCGCCAAGGCAGGGACGCCGCACTCACGGCGGCTCGCGTGGTCCGGTCCGCCGACCGCAGGCGGCCGGGTCAGAAAGGCGGTTACATGCGACTTCGTGTGCTCGGCGCGCTCGCGCCGCTGATGATGCTGGCGATCGCCGCGCCGCTCGCGGCCCGGCAGAACATTTTGCTCAACGGCAGTCTCGAACGGGGACTCGGCCGCGGGGCGATCGACCCCCAGACTGCGGCGACCTGGCTGGAGTTCGGGCTAAACGTCGAACGCTCGGCCCAATACAACCTGGTGCCCGCCGGCGCCGGCCATTCGCTCAAGGCGTTTGGCGACGGCGACAGCAGTTCGGCCGGCGCCAGTCAGGAAATTCTGAACGTCACGCCGGGGCAATCCGTAACCGCCAGCGTCAAGCTCTACACGGCCGCCAACGACAAGCTGGGCGGCACGGGCAATGCGGGTCTGGTGCTCGAATTTCTCAATCAATTCGGCGGCATCAACTCGTCGCAGTCCGTCTTTGTGCTCGACGCCAACTCGCCGGCCGACACGTGGATCACTGCGACGATCGGCCCGATCAACGCGCCTTCGACACCGCTGCCCACCGCGCGCGTGCGAATCATCTGCCGGCTGCAATGGACCATCGGCGACGTGCATGGAGCATGCTGGTGGGACGACGCGCAGGTCACCGTCAATGGCGGCCCCAACCGCGCCGTCAACGGCGACTTTGAAACGGCCGGCATCAACCCCGGCCAGAGTCCCTACGGCATTGACGACTGGGTCGGGTTCGAGAATCAGGAAAAGGTTACAGACGTCGCGTACGACGGCGTGTCGAGCGTGCGCATCGGGACGAATCGCCCCTACTCGGGCCTGTACCAGTCGACGCGCGCACTCGACGCGGGCGAGCGGTTGCTGATGATCGGGCGGGTGTGGAATCCATCCGCCGCGCCGCTGACCGCCAATTCGCGCTTCGGGTTGAAGCTCGAGTGGTCGGCCAACAGCGAGGCGCCGCCGCCGGTCGAGAATCTGGCGTTTGACGAAAGCGTCCCGGTCAACACGTGGACGGACGTGACGCTATCCGAAACCGTTCCGGCGGACGTGAGCCGCGCGCGGATCGTCTGCATTTTTGCCGGCGACACGCTGACCAGCGGGCACGTTTACTACGATCTGGTCAGCGCCGAGCGCAGCAGCGCACCGGGCGATAATCAGTTGTTCAACGCGAGCTTCGAAGACGGCACGGGCGGCGCCAACGGCCTGCCGCCGTGGGTCGAATTCGGGACGACGACCGCGACCACGCAAAAGGCCTGCGCAACCGAAGGCATCGACGTATTCGACGAATTCTGCGTGGCACGCTCGATGGGGCCGTCGATTACCGGACTTTACCAGGAGATCGCCGTTGCGCCGGGCGAGACGCTCAGCGTCCTGGCGCACATGTTCACCCCCGCCGCAGCGCCGCTGACCGGTCCCGGCCGGGCGGGGCTCAAGATCGAGTGGCGGCTGGGCACGGTGCCGGAGGTTGTGGATATTGGCGGCGCCAACAACACAATCGACGCCAGCGCGCCGACGGATACATGGATTCCGCTCTACATCGATTACACTATGCCTGCGGGCACAAACGCGATTGCGCGCTATGTCAACCTGATGGAGCGCGGCACGGCCAGCAGCGGGCGCGTCTACGCCGACGGCTGCGAAGCGGTCATTGTCAATCGTTTCGACGGCGCCGATTGGGACGGCGACGATGACGAGGATCTGCGCGACTACGCGGCGCTTCAGGCCTGCTTCGCCGACAGCGGCAACAGTTACGGCTGGAACTGCACCGTTTTCGACGCGGACGAAGACAACGACCTGGACATCAGCGACTGGAACTTCTTCCGGCCGCGCCTGACGAGCCCGAATTGACGCGCCACAGCGCGATGATGAGGATGACCCAGATGCGTAACGCAACAAACGGCGGGCAGGGCGCCCGAAGCACAAGGATCACGTACATGCGTAAATCTCTGTGTGCGGCCGCCTGCGCGTGCCTCGTGCTCGCGTCGGTCGCGGCGGGACAGACCGTCTCCGTCACGCTCTCGTCGCCGCAGGACGGGCAGACCGTCGGCCCCGGCGCCCCGGTAGCGTGGACCATCTCGTTCACGGTGTCGGCCGGCGACAACTTCGGGCTGGCGCTGCTGGCGACCGACCTTGTGCAGAATGCGGGCAACCCCGCGTTCGCCGATCTGCCGCCCGCGGGCGGCGTGCCGGCGGCGATGAGCAATTTCAGCCGCCCGGCCGGCGTATCCAATCCCGGCGAGGGCGGCAACCCGACCGGCTATGTCGGTGTGCAGCGCGGCACGGCCGGGGCGCGCAACCTGCGCCAGATCGGCGGCGGGCAGAATACGTTCGGCACGGCGACGGCGCCGGGCACGGGCGTGGCCGAAAACGCCAACGTCGTGAGCGGCGTGGGACAGAGCGGATCAATCGTGCTTGCGTCGGGCACTTTCAACGCGCCGTCGGTCGAGGGCGTCTATTCGATCGAGTTGGCCGGCGTCATCGCGAACGTTTTCGACGACGTTCACTCGCCGCCGGCGTATTCGCCGGTGCAGTCGGCGGCGGTAAACGTCGTGGATGGCAGCGTGACGTTCACGGTCGGCGCGGCGTTCGCGCTGGGCGATCTGAACTGTGACGGCGCGGTCGATAACGGCGACATCGACGCATTTGTTCTCGCGTTGCTCGACGCCGGCGCATACGCGGCCGCGTTTCCCGATTGCGACATCAACAACGCGGACATCAACGACGACTCGTTTGTGGACAACGCGGACATCGACGGCTTCGTGCAGTGCCTGCTGAACGGGGGATGCCTGTAGCGGGGCCCTGCGCGTGTGGCACGGGTTCAAGTGTGCCACGGGCTCAGGTTTGGCACTGACTAATGTGGGGCACGGGCTAATAGCCCGTGCTTTGCGGGCCGGGCGGCGCGGCCCGGCCCCCGCGCGGCGCGGCGGGAATCCGCTATGATGCCGCGGCAGACGGCTGAACGACTCCCCCCACTCGTGCCAGGAACGCGCCGATGCCCGTCGAACTACTTGATCGCCAGCGCTTCGAGCGCATCGCCGAAATCGCGCTCAACGCCTCCACCGCGGAACACAAACGCGTTTCGCTGACCGACTCCAGCGCGGGAACGACCCGCTTCGCCAACAGCCAGGTGACGCAAAATGTCGACGTGCGGCGCCAGGCGCTCAGCGTCTCGGTCGCGTTCGGCCAGCAGAGGGGCAGCGCCAGCACGACCGACCTGTCCGAGGCGTCCATCCAGGACGCGGTTCGCCGGGCCGAGGAAATCGCGAAGGTCGCGCCGCCCGATCCCGAATATCTGCCGCCGCTGCCGGCACAACGCTACCCCGTCCTGCCCACGCTCCGCTCCGACACCGCCGCCGCCGGACCGCAGCGCCGCATCGGCCTGGCCGGCGAGGCGATCGCCCTGTGCCGCAGCGCCGGCGTCGGCGCGGCCGGAATCGTCAGCACCGAAATCTCCGCCGTCGGCCTGGCCGCCAGCAGCGGGCTGCTCGCGTTCGAGCAGCGCGGCGAGGCGCAATTCAGCCTGACCGCGACGGGCGAGGACTCCAGCGGCTGGGTCAACAACGCAAACCGCTCGATCGACGCGCTCGGCGTCGCGGAGCGCACGCGCGTCGCGATCGACAAGGCGCGTGCCTCGGCCGCCCCGCGCGAGCTGCCCGCCGGGCGATACACCGTGCTGCTCGAGCCGGCCGCGGTGGCTGGCTTCGGCGGGGCGCTGCTGTGGTCGCTGGACGCGAAGTCGTATTACAAGGGGACGAGCGCGCTGCGCGAGCGGCTGGGGCAGCCGATCATCGACCCGCGGCTTTCACTGCAAAATCGGCCGGATCATCCCAACCTGCTCGGCGACGGTTTCGACGGCGAGGGGCTGCCGGCCGACTCGCGCACGTGGATCGACAAGGGCGTGCTGAAGCAGCTCGATTACGACCGCTTTACGGCGAAGGAGCACGGCGTCGCGCCGACGTACGGCATGGACGCGGCGCACCTGTCCGGGGAGGCGCCGGCGGCGGAGAGCACGGCCGCGCTGCTCGCGACGGTGGAGCGCGGGATTCTGGTAACGAATTTCTGGTACATCCGCAGCGTGAACGCGACGGACCTGACGATCACCGGCATGACGCGCGACGGGACATTTCTGATCGAGGGCGGAAAGATCGCCGGCGGGCTGATTAATTTTCGATTTCACGACAGTCCGCTGCGCGGGCTTTCGGCGGTGGCGGGATACAGCGCGCCGCAGGACGCGATCACGATGGAGCGCTCGAAGATGATGCTTCCCGCGCTGGTGATCCGCGATTTCCATTTTTCGAGCGTGACGCGCTTTTGAGGCGAGCGCGACGATCGGCGTGGAGACGAGCACAGCGGCGCGCGGGCCTGCGCGCGAATTCGCCCGCAACGCGATCCGCACGATTCGCTCGCTGACGCTCGCGGCACTGATCCGCCGCCGCGCGCGAGCACACGCCGCGCGAGCAGTCCCCGGCGATCAATCCGCCAGCGAGAACGGCGTGAAATTCGTCTGCCGGTCGTAATAGTCCTCGCGCTCGGCGCGCTTCAGAAAGTTGCACGCCGCGTACGTCACCGGCGTCATCACGGCCTCGATCGCAACCTTGAACAACCAGTTGAAAATCACGGTCTGCATCACCGACTCGGCCGTCCACAACCCCCAGAACGCCAGCGGATAAAAGACCAGGCTGTCGACGAACTGCCCCACCACCGTCGATCCAATCGTGCGCGTCCAGAGCAGCCGCCCCCGCGTCAGAAGCTTCATCTTCGCGAGCACGTACGAATTCGCGAAGTCGCCCAGCCAGAACGCCAGCATCGACGCGAGCACGATCCGCCAGCCGTTGCCGAAAACCGTCTCCAGCGCGGGCTGCAGAATCCCGTTGTACGGCTCGTTCGCCTTGGCCGGCAGCCGCAGCACCACGTTGGACATGATCACGTAGAAGATCATCGCCGCGAAGCCGGCCCAGATCACCTTGCGCGAGCGGGCGTAGCCGTACACCTCCGTCAGGATGTCGCCGAAGATGTAGCTGATCGGAAAGAAGATGTTGCCCGCGCCGAACGTGATCGCCAGCCCCAGCAGCGAAATCTGGCAAACCTTGCCCGGCCCGATCATGTTCGAGCACAACAGGACTGTGACGAAGCCGGCCATCACCAGGTCGTAGTAGCGATAATGCCGCGTGTTCGAGACGTGACGCACGGACGGCGCATAGCCGATGCCGCGCTCCACGCCGGCGCGGCTCGCCGGTTGCGGCCGCGCGCCGCCCGGCGAGTTTGGACTCGCCCCCGAAGCCCCGGAGTTCGACACGCGTGCGCTCCTGTTGTCCGAATCGAATCGACCCGCTCGCAGGCGGATCGTACGCCGCGGCGCGCGGAATTAGAACGACCGCAGCTCCGCCCCGATCTGCTCGATCGGGTGATGCCGCGCCGCATCCAGCAGCGCCCGCACGTTCGGCTGTCCCCGCGCGGCCTCGTCGGCCCACTGTTGGGCGAACGCGCCGCTGCGAATCTCGTCGAGAATCTGCGCGAGCGAGGCGCGCACGTGCGAATCGACCACGCGCGGGCCGCGCGTCAGGTCGCCGTAGCGGGCCGTGCCCGAGATGCGCTCGCGCATGGCCGCTATGCCGTGCTCCTGCACCAGGTCGGCGATGATCTTCACCTCGTGGCAGCACTCGAAATACGCCAGCTCGGGCGGATAGCCCGCGCCGGTCAGCGTCTCGAAGGCCGCGACGATCAGGGCCGAAAGCCCGCCGCACAGCACGGCCTGCTCGCCGAACAGGTCGGTCTCCGTCTCGTCGCGAAACGTCGTCTCGAGGATGACGCGCCGGGCCGAGCCGAGCCCCGCCGCCCACGCCAGCGCCGTGCGGCGCGCCGCGCCGGTCGCGTCCTGCTGCACGGCGATCAGCGCCGCGACGCCGCGCCCCGCCGCGAATTCCGATCGGACCGCGCCGCCCTGCCCTTTCGGCGCGACCAGCACGACGTCGACGTCGCACGGCGGACGGATGCGCCCGTAGTGAACGTTGAAGCCGTGAATGAAGCCGAGCGTCTGACCCGCTCGCAGGAATGGCGCAATCTCGCGCTCGTAAATCTCCGGCGCCGACTCATCGGGCAGGCCGAAAATCAGCACGTCGCCCCGCCGAGCCCCCTCTTCCACGCCGATCGGCGAGAAACCGGCCGCCCGCGCGGCCGCGTGCCGTGGCGAGCCTTCGCGCTGCGCGACGTCGACCTCGATTCCGCAATCGCGCAGGTTGCAGGCGTGCGCGGCGCCCTGCGCTCCATACCCGAGCACGACCACGCGTCGACCGCGCAGGTCTTCCCATCGCGCCTCGGGCGCCAGGTTCCGCAACATCCGAGCCTCCCACGCGTGGCGCGGGCCGCGTTTGGATCGCGACCCGTCGGCGAGTATCATCGGGGAAATATACGCCGGCGCGAATCGAAACGGCGCATCGCGCGCGTTTCAAACGCCCGGCCGACCCCACGGCCTCGAAACGCCATCGCCGTCGGCGCAACCTGCCGAACGAGGAGTGTCCGCATGAAGTTGTCCATGCGAGCCGTTGCGTCCCTGCTGCTCCTCACGGGGGCGCTCGCCGCCAGCGCCGAAGTCGTGCGCGTCGAATCGTTCAACGTCCTCTCATACAACAGCCCCGGCTCGGCCGAGTACAACGCGCTCGTCCGCATTGTGCAGGCGCTCGATCCGGACATTCTGCTCGTGCAGGAAGCCGCCAACGACGCCGGGCGGGCCGCGTTCGAGAGCGCCTTTTCCGAATATCCCTACCGCCACCTCGGCGCGGCCGACGGCGGCGGGAACCGGCAGCAGACGTTCAGCCGCTGGCCGCTGATCAACGTTGCGAACATTTACGCGGGCGGCTTTACGCGGCCGTCGGCGCGCGTCGACGTGGACATCGACCCCGGCAACCCCGGCGCCGAGCTGCGCATTTACAACTGCCACTGGAAATCGGGCAGCGCCGACACCGACTGGGATTTGCGCGCGGCGATGGCGGCCGCGATCCGCAACGACATCAACACGCTGCGCACGACGCGTCCGGATTTCCGCATCATCATCGCGGGCGACATGAACGAGGAGCCGGGCGACACCGACCTGGCCAGCGTGTACAGCCCGCAATATGACATGAACCTGATCGACAAGATCGACCCGTTCACCGGCAGCCGCGCGACGCGCCTGGCGAGCGGGCGAAACATCGATCACTTCGTCGTGTCCGACACGGTGAACGCGCGCGTGCAAGCCCGTTTCATCTTCAACACGGACACGTATCTCCCCGCGCCGCCCGCGCCCTGCCTGGAGACGGACTCGCTCGTCGCCAGCGACCACCTCACCATCATCATGGACGTGAACATGGTCGAGTTTCGCCCCGGCGACATGAACACCGACGGCGTGGTCGACAACGGCGACATCGACGCATTTGTGCTGGCGCTGACGAATCCGGCGCAGTTTCGCGTGTCGTACCCGTGGGTGGAGCTGATCGAAGTGGCGGACGTCAACGCCGACGGCGTGATCGACAACGGCGACATCGACGCGTTCATCGCGCTGCTGCTGTAGGGTCGCGCACTTCGCGCCCGACGTCGCTCCGGCCGCGCGAGGGCGCGGGCCGCTACGCCTTCGGCGTCGGACGCAGAGGTCCGCCGCTCCGGCCGCGCGAGGGCGCGGGCCGCTACGCG
>CAZHIE010000001.1:18649-48158 GCA_964532435.1 uncultured Planctomycetales bacterium | reverse complement strand
TGCTTCCCGGATCCGAACCAGCTCGTCCAGCAGGGGCGCCAGCCGGTCCAGCGGCCAGACCGTCGCTGCGTCGCTCTTCGCATTGGCCGGATCGTCATGCACTTCCATGAACAGCGCGTCGATCCCCACCGCCACGGCCGCGCGGGCCAGCAGCGGAATGTACTCGCGCTTACCGCCGGTTACCGGCCCGCCGCTGCCGGGGTGCTGCACGGAATGCGTCGCGTCGAAGACCACAGGGGCGAAGCGCCGCATCACGTCCAACCCGGTGAAGTCGTTGACCAGCCGCTCATAGCCAAAGGTCGTTCCGCGGTCGGTCAGCAGCACATTGGCGTTGCCCGTCTGGCGCACCTTTTCGGCCGCAAGCTGCATCCGCTCCGGCGCGAGGAACTGCCCCTTCTTGATGTTTACGCACTTGCCCGTCCGCCCGCAGGCGATCAGCAGGTCGGTCTGACGGCACAAAAACGCCGGAACTTGCAGGCAATCGAGCACGCGGCCGGCCGGCTCGGCCTGCGCCGGCTCGTGAACGTCTGACAGCACCGGCGTACCGATCCGTTCGCGCACGTCGGCCAGGATGCGCAGCCCATCGTCCAGCCCCGGTCCGCGAAACGAGCTTCCGCTCGAACGATTCGCCTTGTCGAAGCTCGCTTTGAAGACAAATGGCAGCTTTTGCCGTCGCGCCAGCGCGGCGATCGCGTCGCCCAGCCGCAGCGAGTGCTCGCGCGACTCGATCACGCACGGCCCGGCGATCAGCACGAGCGGCCGGCCGGGCCCGACCGTGAATGAGCCAAGCTGCGCAGTCACCGGCGGCGCCGTCGTCATTTCACAACCTCATTCGCATCAAGTGAAACGAGCCGCCGCAGCGCGCGGCGCAGCAACGACAGCAGACGGATAGCGCCGCGATACGTCCGGCCGATCCGCCGCAGCGCCGCGGGGCTAAGCACGCTTGCGGCGCGGCCGATGGCGCGCTCGCGCGCCGGCAGCCATTGCGCATAACCGTCGAGCACGCGCCGCACGTTCTCCGGCTCGCCGACGCGAATTGCGTGCCGCATCATTCGCCAGATCTCCCGCGTCAGAATTCGCTCCTTGGACGCGCCGCCGGGTCGGTCCGTCGGCGCGCTGCCCGCCGCCGCGTGAAGGCCGACGAGCTTCCACAGGTTTTCGAAGTGCGACCGCTCGACGCGCGTCAGCGATCCGGGCTGCGAGCAATCGTACGTGGCGATTGGCTGGCGCACAAAGCCGACGCGCGGGGTGCGATCCGCGATCCGCCACCACAAGTCGAGGTCTTCCCCGGTCGGCAAGTCGGCGCGGAAGCCGCCGAGCTCGACGAGCAGCGTGCGCCGGATCAGGTAAGAAATCGTGTGAAACGCGACGCCTTGCCACGCCGCTTCATAGAAATCCGCGACGACTTCGCCATCGCCCAGCACGCGCCCGCTCTGCCGCGCGTCGGGGACGAGCCGCCGCGCCCCGCCGCTCTCGAGCACCCAATACGCCCCGGCCGTCCAGTGCAGCCCCGGATGGCGCGCCAGCAGCTCCCGCCCCAGGCGAAGGCGGTCCGGCTCCCACCAGTCGTCCGCGTCGAGGAACGCGACCCACGCGCCCGTCGATTCCGCCAATCCGCGGTTGCGAGCCGCCGCCGCGCCCGCGTTCGCCTGCGTAATCACGCGGATGCGCGGCCCGAACGTCGCGAGCACGGCCAACGTGTCGTCCTTTGACCCGTCATCGACGACGATGACCTCGTTTACCGGGCACGACTGCGCAAGCACGCTCTCCAGCGCGCGGCGGATGAACGCGGCGGCGTTGTACGCGGGAATGACGCACGATACGGTCGCGTCGGGACTCATGGCGCCGAAGAGTGTAGCGCGCCGCCGGGGTTTTCGCGCTCAGGAAGTCGCGCGGCGGCGATAATGTTCGTGAAGCTCCGTCTTGCGGCCGGTCGTCCAGACTTTTTCATAGCCGCGCTCGTGGAGCCATGCTTGCAGCCGGGCGGGCGACCAGCCCTGCTTCTCGATTGTGCCGACGTGGACTTCGATCAGCAGCTCGCGGATTCGTCCTTCGTGCAGCAGCCGATCGAAACCGGCCAACACCTGAATCTCGGCGCCTTCGACGTCGATCTTCATCACGTCCGGGCAGGGCGCTTCGCCCGCGCAGAAGTCGTCCCCGCGCGCCACGCGCACCTCGATCGCGCTCCCCGTGTCCCGGTGCGACGCCACCAGCGAGTGTTCCCCCGCGCCGACCGGGCCGCTCAGGAACAGTTTCATCGAGCCGGCCGCGTCGCCGAGCGCGAGTTCATGGACCGTCACGTTCGACAGGTCGTTCAACGCCGCGTTGCGCCGCAGATGCTCTGCGTTGCGCGGCTCCGGCTCAAACGCATGCACCGTCACGCCGCGCTCGCGATTCTTGGCCGCGATCAGCAACCCCACCGTGCCGATGTTCGCGCCGACGTCGAACACCGCGTCGCCCGGCCGCACGCAATCGAGCAGCCGCACGATGAAGTCGTCCTCGGCGTAATCACCGTCGATCATCGACACTTCGCGCGGCGACGAGACGACGAATCGCAGCGTCTGGCCGAAGTACGACCGCGCATGAACGCCCGTCCGCAGCACCGAGCGGTGATACATCGCCCGCCCCAACCGGCCCAGCCCCGTCGCGCGCACCACCGCGCGCAGCGGCGAGCCGCGCAGCGCGACGTCGAACGAATGCAGCAATCGAGCCAGCAGCGCCATTCTCTCAAACCGCCTGACCAGACCGTTGATCCGGAGTGGCACGGGCTTCCAGCCCGTGATCCGGGGTGGCGCGGGCTGCCAGCCCGTGCGCCCGCGCGTGCCGCTCGGCCGCGCGGCCATGCACGCAGCGCGACGCAGCGCGGCGGAATGATAGCCCACGGCGCCGTCGCCGCGAAGCTCACGCCTCCGGCGCGCGCTCGGTCGAGCGACCGCGCCGCAACAGTCCCAGCGCCAGCGCCCGGTCTTCGTCGCGCAGCGCCAGCCGCCAGGCGATCGCCAGATACGCCAGCGAGCTGACCGCTCCCGCCGCCGCCAACGACGCAAGCGACGCGGGCGGAAACGCGCGCACCAGGAGCGCCCCGGCCGCGCCGACGATCGCGACCGGAATCATCGGACGAATGAGCACGTCCCACGCATATCGCCGCCGCGATACGCCGAATTGCGCACACGTCACCGCGGGCATGAATACGCCGGACATGAGCACGACCGCCGCCCCGACGGCCGAGCAGATCCCCACCAGGCCCCAGCCAAACGCGATCTGCCCGGCGGCCGCCGCGATCAGTCCGACAACCGCGAACGCCGTCTGGCCGAGCGACCACGCCCCAATCTTTCCACCGCCCAGAATCAGGTAATAGTTTCCGGACTGTATCCCGTAAACAAACTGAGCCGCTACGCTCACGATCAGAACCGGCGCCGTCCACGCCAGCGTCGCGCCGACCCACCAGCGCAACAACGGCTCGGCCAGCAACACGATCGGCAGAACCAGCGCCGCCGACGCGACCGCGGTCAGCCGGCTCAGCCGCAACGACCAATCTCCCAGCCGCTTGCCGCCGCCCGCCGCCGCGTCGCCGCCGGCCAGCGGGATGATCGGGCTGCACAGGCCGGCTGTGAACATCTGGAGCAGTCCGACGATGAGCTGCGTCGGCGCATAGGCCGCGACCATCTGCGTGCCCTCGGCCCCGAGCAGCTTGCCGATCAGGACGACCGGCCCCTGCGTGAGCGCCAACCCTCCCAGCACGGCGATGAAGTTCACGGCGCTGAAACCCACCAACCGGCGCAGCGCGGAGCGCGTGATTTGTCGCGCGCGGAACCACGCCGCCCGCAACACCGTCGTCCGTACCAGCAATTGAAAGCCGCCCAGGCGGACCGCCTGCGTCGCGACGAACGTAAGCCCGAAACCCAGCAGCGTCGGGGAGATCCACTCGAACCACGCAACCAGCGCCGCCAGCCGCACAACGTTCGACGTCGTCTCCACGCCGTTCAGCAGGTCATAGCGGTTTCCCGCAATCAGCAGCCCGCGCGGCGTCACCGCCGCGAAGCGCAGCGCGAACGACGCCGCGAGGCACAGGTTGATCGCGACCAGCTCGGCCGTGAATTCGGCCGGAATCTCGAAGAAGCGCTGAATCAGCGGCGCGGCGGCCGCGAGCAGCGCGGCGCCCAGCAGCCCGACGCCGGTCAGCACGACCATCGCGGTCGAAGCGGTCTCGCGCAAGGCCGAGCCGTCGTCGCGCCCGTGGTCCTGCGAGGAGTAGCGCGTCACCGCGGCCGACAATCCCAGGTCGAACACCATCAGGAAATTGAGCACGGCGCTGACTTCGCCGTAGATGCCGTAACGCACGTCGCCGAGGCGGTGGATCGCGTACGGCACGATGATCGCGCCGACGCCGGCGGCCACGGCCATCTGGACCCAGTTGCTGGCGGCGTTGATGGCGAAGCGAAGCGATGGACGCATGGAAGTGCCGTCGACTCCGTGGCGCACCGACCGCCGGCTTCCCGGCCCCGCACCGCGCCGGCGGGATGATAGCGGCCCAAAGTCTGATTCGGCGTTGCAGCCGGAAAACTTCGGCCGGGTCGACTATCCCCGTAAGCGCGGCGGCCGAATCTCACTTCCGACGTGTCCGACGCCCTGGGAGGCGCAACATGTGCCGGCGTCGGCGTGACGGAAACCAACAAGGGAGCCTATGATGTTTGCGAAGTGCACGATTCGGCAACTGTCGGGAATGGGACTTCTGGTCGCGGCGGTCGCGCTGGGCTTCGGCCAAATCGCGCAGGCTCAGCTGATTCGTTTGAACGGCAGCGCGCCGCAGATTGCGACTGTGTATCGCGACACCGAGTGGATGGAGGTTCGCTGGACCGACAACACCACGAACGAGAGCCAGTTCCAGATCAGCTACCGCCTTCAGGGAGCGACCACCTGGATCAGCGGGGACATCGTGCCCGCGAATCACACGGTAAGCCTGCTTCCGAAGCCGGAAAGCACCGGCACGTATGAGTTCCGGGTAACGGCCCAAATCGTCGCGGGCGGGCGCGTGTGGGCGCAATTGTCGAGCCGAACGCTCGCCCGCGAGATTCGCGCCGAGCGCATCGCCCCGCCCTCGAATTTCCGCGCGATCGTTCTGAACTACGACGGGTCGGTGCTGACGCGCTGGGTCGACAACTCCGACGACGAGTACGGCTTCATCGTGCAATATCGCCAACTGGGCGAGTGCGGCTGGCACGACTTCGTGTCGCTGCCGCCCGACACGACGAAGGCGTACGTCCAGTTGCCGTACTACAACCACTGGGAGCTTCGCGTCGTAGCCGAGGCGGACTTCACGTATTACGAGATTCACGAGCGCAGCGCCGGCAGCAATTCCGTTTGCGTGGACGCCGGCCCGATGGAGGGATGAGCAGCGCAACCGCGATTCAAAACGCGACACGGCGGGTCGGGCCAGCGCCCGGCCCGCCGCCGCGTTGCGCCGGCCTTGCCAATCGGGGCCACTTCATCGCACTATGACGCGAGCATGAACACGCTCGCGGTCATTCCCGCCCGCTTCGCCTCCACGCGCCTGCCCGGCAAGCCGCTGCTCCGCGCGACCGGCAAGTTTCTCATCCAGCACGTTTACGAACAGGCCAGCGCCGCCCGCCACGTCGGCCGCGTCATCGTCGCCACCGACGATGAACGGATCGCCGAGGCCGTGCGGTCGTTCGGCGGCGAAGCGGCCATGACGCGCGCCGATCATCCCAGCGGCACCGACCGCATCGCCGAAGTCGTGCGCGGGTTGGCGACGGGCGGCGCTGCGTCCGGGGCAGGCCAGCTTCCGCCGCCCGACCTGATCCTCAACGTGCAGGGCGACGAGCCCGAGATCGATCCCGCTCACCTCGACCGCCTGATTCAGCGAATGGCGGCCGACCCGGACTGCCCTATGGGGACGCTCGCCGCCCCGTTTCCGCCCGACGCCGACCCGACCGACCCGAACTGCGTGAAAGTCGTAAAGAATTCGCTCGGGCGGGCGCTGTATTTTTCCCGCGCGCTGATACCATACCCGCGCGACGCGGGCCTTGCGGCGGCGCGGCGTGGTGCGACCGGTGCGTGCCTTCCCGGAGCCTGGTACCTGCACGTCGGCATATACGCGTATCGACGGTCGTTCCTCCTGGAGTTGGCCAACCTGGCCCCCAGTCCGCTGGAGCAGACCGAAAGACTGGAACAACTGCGCGTGCTCGAAAACGGGCACGCCATCGCGGTCGTGGAAGTGGAGCACGCGGCGCCCGGAATCGACACGCCGCGCGACTACGACGCATTCGTGGCGCGGTGGAACGTTCGCGCCGCGGCGCCACGATAATCCGCCCGCGCCGCACCCGGCGGCGGTCGGCGAAATATGGCGGCGAGTGGACGAGGTCGGCGGCTACAATCAGACGGCGGATCATGGACGTCAGCACCCTGCTCAATTCGGTTCGCGATCAATCCGCGGAGACCGAGCTCTACCTGCCGATGCCGGCCGGCTACAAGCCCGGAAAGACCCGTTATGTCGTCGTCTTCGGCACCGTGATGAGCGGCTTGGGTAAGGGCATCTTCAGCTCCTCCCTCGCCAAGTGCCTGCAGGACAAGGGACTGGCCGTCGCCCCGATCAAGCTCGAAGGTTACCTGAACATCGACTCCGGCACGCTCAACCCCTATCGCCACGGCGAAGTCTTCGTCCTTGACGACGGAACCGAGTGCGACATGGACCTGGGCACGTATGAGCGCGCCCTCGATCAGGATCTCGGCCGGCTGAATTTCTGCACCAGCGGACAGATCTATCGCCGCGTCATGGAGCGCGAGCGCACCGGCGGCTATCTCGGCCGCGACGTGCAGATGATCCCGCACGTGACCGGCGAGGTGAAGAACCGGCTGCGCGAGCTGGCGCTGGCGACGCAGGCCAACGTCGTGTTCGTGGAGATCGGCGGGACGGTCGGCGACGTCGAAAATGCGTATTACATCGAGGCGATGCGGCAGCTCGCGTTCGAGGAAGGGCCGCAGAGCGTCTGCTTCGTCGCCCTGACGTACGTGCTCGAGCCGCCCATCCTCGGCGAGCAGAAGAGCAAGGCGGCGCAGCTCGGCATTCGCCAGCTCATGCAGTGCGGAATCCAGCCGCACATCATCGCCTGCCGCGCGCAAAACCCGGTGACGCGCAAGGTTCGCGAGAAAATCGCCCAGTTCTCCAACGTCCCGCCCGAGCGCGTCTTCAGCATGCACGACTGCGAGAGCGTGTACCAGATTCCCGAAATGCTGCGCGGCGCCGGCTACGACAAGGCCGTCATCGACTGGCTCCAGCTTGAGCCCCTCGTCGACGAGCCCCACGAGCGCGTCGCGCGAGAGACCTGGAACCGCTACCTCGGCCGGCTCAAGAGCGCGACGCGACAGGTCAACATCGGCATCACCGGCAAGTACACGGCCGTGCGCGACGCCTATGCGAGCATCCTCAAGGCGCTCGAACACGCCGGCACGCACCTCGGCTGCCGCGTCAGCGTGCAATGGATCGACGCCTCCGACATCACCGACGAAAACGCCGCGGAGAAGCTCGCCGACGTCCACGGCGTGATCGTCCCCGGCGCGTTCGGCATGCGCGGCGCAGACGGAAAAATCGCCTGCCTGCGCCACGCGCGCACCACCGGCCTGCCCTGCCTGGGAATCTGCTACGGTTTCCAGATGGCGGTCATCGAGTTTTCGCGAAACGTATGCGGCATGCAGGACGCCAACTCCACCGAGATCGACACCGAGTGCCGCTTCCCCGTCATCAGCCTGCTGCCCGAGCAGAAAAAAATCGAGGGCCTGGGCGGTTCGATGCGCCTCGGCGGCTACGACATCGCCATTCGCGAGCAGACGCTGGCCGCGCGCATGTTCGGCTCGCGCACGCGGCTGCGCTTCCGGCATCGGTACGAAGTCGATCCGCGCTACGTGCAGCAGCTCGAAGCGGCGGGCATGATCTTTTCCGGCCGCTCGCCGCGGGCGGAGATCATGCACATCCTGGAACTGCCGCAGAGCACGCATCCGTATTACGTCGGCACGCAGGCGCATCCGGAGCTGACCAGCCGGCCGCTACGCCCCAGCCCGTTCTTCCTCGGGCTTGTGCATGCGGCGCTGAACGTGGCCTATCCCGGCGCCGCCGTCGGCGCGAGCGCCGACCCCTCGCATCCGTATTCGCCGCCCGGCGCGGAGCCGGAGAACCCCGCCGAAGGCACGCATCTGACGCCCGACCCGCAGGGCGAACGCGTCGCCTGACTTCCGCGCGGATTCCGTTCTTTCCGACAACGACACGGCGTCGGACTGCATCCGCGAAACGGATGCGGTCCGACGCCGCGCAAATGAGCTCAGAGATTCGCCGACTACGGGTTTCCGACGTTTCCGACGAACGGGTCGTTCGCGCAGAACGGCGGATACGTGCAGGCCGGGTCGATGTCCGGATCGACACCAGGCCCCCTATAGCCCGAGGTAAAGAACCGATAGACCACCGGATCGCACGCGAGGATCGACCCGCACGGATTGAAGTTGCGGGCGAAGTTGGTCACGCCGCCGACCGAGCAGCCGCCGATCTGAAAGATCGCCGCGCCGGACGCCACAACCGCCAGGAAGCGGGCCGAACGGGCAAGCCGAATACGCATGTTCGAGTCTCCTGCTTCCTGCGCTAGTTCTGCGCGGTCTGGGGACAGTCGACGAGCAACTGGACCGGGGCGCAGAAGTTGAAGAACGAGCCGCCGGTGCAGTTGAGAATCGAGCAGAAATCGACCGCGGTCACCGCGCCGAGCGCGTAGTAATCCTTGCAGCCGTTCTGAAATTGAAACGTGACGCCGGCGCCGAGCGCCGCGACAAGGGCCATCAGCCGCCTTCTGCGATTCGACATGTTCTCTCCACCGGTGCGACCATCGGTTACAGATTGCCGGCGAAGTATACGCGGCGCGGAGAGGGACGTTCAAGCCCCCTGCGGGGCGCGTTCCCGGATTCCCACGCCGCCCCCACCGGGCGAGCGGCGCGGCGGAAGTCCGTCAGGCCGCCCCCGACGCCAGTATCGCCGCGACGTTTGCGGCCGTCACCGGGCGGATCAACCCCGCGTCCGTCACGATCGTGTCGATCAGCATCGCCGGCGTCACGTCGAAGGCCGGATTCTCGCACGCGGCGCCGGCCGGCGCGATCCGCAGCCCGCCGGGCGCGGACACCTCTTCCGCACTGCGCTGCTCGATCGGGATCGACGCCCCGCCCGCCAGCGTGCGATCAAACGTGCTGAGCGGCGCGGCCACGTGAAACGGAATCCCGTGATGCCACGCCAGCACGGCCGCCCCGTACGTGCCGATCTTGTTGGCGGTGTCGCCGTTGGCGGCGATGCGATCGGCGCCGACGATCGCGGCCTGGATCTTGCCCCCACGCATGAGCGACGCGGCCATGTTGTCGCAGATGAGCACGACGTCGAGACCGGCGGCCATGAGTTCGTAAACGGTCAGGCGGGCGCCCTGCCAGAGCGGACGAGTCTCGTCGGCGTAGACGCGGAAGCGCTTGCCGCGCTCGTGCGCGACGTACATGGCCGCGAGCGCTGTGCCGTAGGCGACGGTCGCGAGCGCGCCGGCGTTGCAGTGCGTCAGCACGCCCCCGCCGTCGGGGATCAGGTCGGCGCCAAATTCCCCGATGCGCCGGCACGCCCGCGCGTCGTCGCAGGCCATCCGATGCGCTTCGGCGAGCATGGCGCGCCAGGCCGCGACGGGGCCGCCGGGCAATGCGCCGACCCCGACGTCGCGCACGCGCCGCAGGGCCCAGAAGAGATTGACCGCGGTCGGCCGGGCCGACGCGAGGCGCGACTCCGCCTCGGCCAGGCGCGTCGCGAATCGATCGGCGGATTGCGACTGCGCGTCGCGCGTGGCCAGACACAGCCCGTATGCCGCGGCGATTCCGATGGCCGGCGCGCCGCGCACGCGCAGCGAGCGGATCGCCTCGCGCACGGTTTCGGCGTCGCCGCAATCGACGAAGGTCACTTCGGCGGGCAGGCGGGTCTGATCCAGCAGCCGCAGCCGGCCGTCGGCGCCGCCCTGCCATTCGAGCGTCAGCGGCAGACCGGCGCAGCGCGGCAACGCCGGCGGCGCGTCAGCGCTGAATTCGACCGGCGGCGCGGGGATCACCAGCTCGTTCGACCTCTCATGGGCAGACATGTCCGTCTTGTACTACGGCGCGGCCGTCAATTCCAATCCCGTGCGTCCGTCACGCTCGCGATCGGCACCGCAGGCGCCGTACCGCGTGAGCATGCCCTATCGACCGACGCACGTCGTCGGACGCAGAGGTCCGACGCTACAGCTTGTTCGCGAGCAGACCCCCGCGCGGCGCCCGCAGCGCCGCGCAGGCGCGCGCGAATTCCGAAGCGAGGCGCAGCGTGTCATCCGCGGGCGCAGCGGCGGAGGCGAGTCTTCCCGCTTCCACCAATTCAAGAACCGCCCGCGCGATCTCGCGCGGCGCCGACGCGTCGATCAGCCGCGCCGCCGGACACTGCGCCAGAATCTCGCGAACCCCCGGCCGATCGAGCGCGAGAATCGGCGTCCCGCTGCCGGCCGCTCGCGCCAGCCCCCACAGCGCGGCCGGTCGCGGCGCGAGATAGAGCGCGACGTCGGAGGCGGCGAGCAGGTCGTCGAGCGTGACGCCGACGGGCTGCGCCGGCGTCAGCAGCCCATGTCGGCACGGCGGCACGAACCGCCCCAGCCGCGTCGCGCCGGCGGGCGCGTCGATCGTCGCGATGCGCACGTCATGGCGCAGCTCGTTGACGATCAGCGCGGCCCAGGCGGCCAGAACGGCGCCGCTGCGAGCCTGCACCGGTGGGATCGCCGCGAGCAGCCTCTCTTCCGCGGAAACTCCCAGCGCGGCGCGGGTCTGGGCGCGCGAGAGATGCGGCCGCAGCGCGCCGAGCGGCGCGACCGGAAACAGCGCGATGCCCGCATCCGCGGCGCCGGCCCGCTCCAAGACCTGCGCGCCGTGCGCGGATGTGGTGCGGATCGCGGCCGAAGCTCCCGCGGGGCGCGCCGCGAGGCGCGCGACAATCTCGCGCGGGGGCTGGTCGAAGTCAAACGATGCGAGAATCGGCCGCGCCGCGCGAGCCAGCGGCATGCACCACTTCAGCGCGGCGCCCCCCCACGCCAAAAGCAAGCACGCATCCAGGCCGCGCGGCCAGAGGAACTCGTCGATTGCGCGGCCGAGCCGGCGCGACGCCAGCCACGCCGCCCCCAGCGGCGCATCGACGCGGCGAAAAACGCGATCGTGCCCCCAGCCCGCGTCCACCGGACCGGCGCCGACCTGCAACACGAAGTGTGGACGTTTCGGCCGGGCATACGCCCGAAGCGCGCGGATCTCGGCGGCCGCGCCGGCGGACAAATCCGCCGCAACGACGTGAACAACGGCCAGCGCGTCGCTGGCGCCGTTGTCCGTTGCTCCCGTGGGCGGCGACACGAGCCCCGCCTACTCCTTCTCGCTGGGCTTCATCTGCACCACTGTGAACTGCACGCCGTCATTCGTCGTCGCAATGGTGTAGATAGCGCTCGCCTGGTACTTGAGCAGCTTGCGAATGCGCTCCATCTCCTTCTCGTCGCCGACCTGCTCGACCATCCCCAGCAGCATCATCGTTGTGACGTTCATGCCGCCGGCCTCCAGGTCGCTCTTGTTTTTGGCCAGCTCGAGCAGCGCTTCGGTCATGCGGCGATTGTCCATGTAGCCGAGGAACCACGATTCCTGCGGAACCATGCGCGCAGCGCGCTTGAAGTCCGCCGCGTCCGCGAGCGATTGCCCTTCGCTCGGATTGAGCGAGGCCTCGACCGCGGCCGTGTTCCCGGCGACGAGGCGATCATTGGTCGGCGCGATCGAGAAACCCGGCCCGCCCATCGCCGGGTCGAAGATCGTGGTGCCGCGCAGCTCGCGCGAGACCAGCATCGGCGCAAGCTGCCCGAAAAAGCGCGTGATCGCCTCGCGGTCGGTCACGCCCATGGTCAGCAACATGCGGAGCGAATCCGCGCCGTACGGCCGGACCAGCGCCATGCCGAACGTCAGCGGCTCCTTCAGGTGATCGATGAATTCCTTGCGGATGTTCAGCGTCTGGTTCGGGCCGATCGGCGCGTTCTCCATGCCCTGGCGCATCTGGTCGGCCGCGGCCGGGTCGCTTTGACGAATCATCGATTCGATGTCATCGACCAGCTTGCCGACGTTCAGATTCGCGCCGAAATACATCATCGTGTCACCGCCGATGTGGCCGGGCGGGGCGGTCGGGCGGTTCGGCATGCTCAGGACTTTGGCCAGCCCGGAGCGCTCGCCCTTCATCAGGAATAGCACGTCGCTCTTGAGGTCGAACGACTGTCCGCCGACGCGGACGTGCCCGACCAGGCTGCGCAGCCCTTCGGCCCCGATGGTCTTCAGGGCGTTCTTCAGCTCGGTGGCTTTGTCCGAATCGGACGAGGCGTCGGCTTTGACCAGTTCGAGAATGCGTGGGAGATTCACGAGCATTCGGATCTGGCCGATCGGCTTGAGGTTGCGGAGCAGATCCTTGTGATCTTCGCTGTCGGCGAGCGACTTGCCCGATTTTTCGCGGCGCAGGATGGCCTTCACGTGGTCGGCGGAGCTGCTGACGATCAGGCGATCGCCCGTCAGGCAGGTCGCGAGCGTCTCGGGCAGCGAATGCTTCGAGAACAGCCGGTCCAGGAACTTGGCGATGGCCTTTTCCTGCGCAGCGGGGTCCATCAGGATCCGCTGGATGTCTCCCGGACCGGTGAACTGCTCTTCGTCGTCGTCCTCGGGCTTGTCCTCCTTAAGCTCGCCGCGCGTGAACACGTCGATCTGCTGGTCGCCGGCCGAGACGGTCTCGTGCTTCTCGACCGTTTCCTTGAGCCGCCCGACAACCTTCTCGTAATACTGCTTCATGACGGCGGCGTCGCCGACGCCGGCCACCAGGCCCGGCTGAAACGAGGCCGGCCCGCTGGCGGATTCGGCCGTGACGAAGAGAGACACGGCGCCTTTGAACGGATTTTTGAGCTGATCGGCCGAGACGCCGAGCGCTTCGCAGAGGCGCTCCTTGAACTTGGAGACGCCCTTCACAACCATGCCAAGCTGCTGGTTCTCTTTCGCGCTCGGGTCTTCCATCAGCGCATACGCCGACGTCTTCTGAAAATCCTTCCAGACCTGATCAACGTCCGTGACGCCGACGTAAATCAGCGCGTCGGCCGGCGCCCACTCGGCCGGGTCGACCTTGGCGGCGTCGGACTTTTCCTTGTCGGACTGCGCCAGCGCCGTCGCGGCGAGAAGGATCGCGAACAGGAACGACGCACCGCGTTTGAATTCCATCATCGAATTGCCCTCTGGTCGCGCCCGACGAAGCTATTTCCGCTTGAGCATTTCCGGCGCTTCGTGCTTGCGCCGCTCGGCCGGCTGGAGGTAGCGATAGCCGGCCTCCGAACTTTCGGTGTTGTAGGTGAAGGCCTCGCGGTTTCGCAGAAAGTCGATCGCGTAGCGGATCGGAATCGCGAAACCCAAGCCTTCGCCGCCCATGATTTTCATGTTCGTGACGCCGACGACCTCGCCCTTGGCGTTGAAGAGCGGGCCGCCCGAGTTGCCGGGGTTAATCTGGGTGGTCGTCTGAATGTACGCGAGACCCTCCTCGGCCCGGTTGCGGCGGCTGACGATGCCCTGCGACACGCTCCGCTCGAAGCCGAGCGGATTGCCGATCGCAAACACGGCGTCGCCGTCGCGCAGCGAGTCTTCCGGAGCGAGGTACGTGATCACCGGCTTGTAGCCGGCCGGCAGCGTCGCCTTCAGCAGCGCCAGGTCAAGAAACGGATTGGTCGCGATGATCTCGACTTCCTCGATTTTCTCGCGCTTGAATTCCGAGCCGATCTTGCGGAACACCGTCACGGCCAGCCGCCGCTCGCCCTCGACTACGTGAAAATTCGTGAGCAGGTGGCCCTCTTCGGAAATGAAAAATCCGCTGCCCAGCCCACCCGGCGAGGAAACCAGCACGACCCCTTCGCCAAAACGCTCGGTCAGCGACTTCACGCTCTGCGGCGCGAGGTCGGCCGTGCTGTACAGATCGTCGGTGCGCTTCGCCTCGGAAAGCGAGCCGGCCGGCGCGGGGGCCTCGTCGCGGCGCACGTCGCGCACCTGCGCCCGCGGGATCGTGATGATCTCATAGCCCATGTCGACGACGACGCGTTCGGCCGTCTCCTGCAGCACCGGCGCGTTGATCACCTGCCCGTCGCGCAGCGTGATGATCTCGGCGGAGGCGCCCGCGGCCAGCGCGACGACGACAGCCAGAATTGCGAAGATACGAGCCATCTGCTTCACCTCGTCGAACAATGGCGATCCGGCAGAACCGGCGGATCGTATTCGGCACATGGGCGGCCGACAAGCCGACGGCCCGCGCGGGCCAGACGTGGATTGTTGTAATCGGCGCGGCGCGGGCGGTTGCCCGCGCTTCGCCGGCGGCCTGGCGCGACTTGACCGGCGCCGCGCCGGCTTCCAAGATTGCGCCCGCAGCCGCTCCGCGACGCCGCGCACCCGTTGCGATCGCGAATTTCGCGGCGCCTGCCCCAGACCGCGCCGTCCGAGGATGCCATGGCCCAGGTCGTGCTCGAACACATCTCTAAGATCTATCCGGGCAACGTCAAGGCCGTCGACGACGTCAGCCTGATCGTCGCCGACCAGGAATTTCTCGTGCTGGTCGGGCCATCTGGCTGCGGCAAGAGCACGACGCTGCGCATGGTCGCGGGGCTGGAGGACATCAGCGGCGGGACCATCCGCATCGGCGAGCGCGTCGTCAACGACGTCGCCCCGAAGGACCGCGACATCGCGATGGTCTTCCAGAATTACGCCCTCTATCCGCACATGACCGTCTACCGAAACATGGCCTTCGGCCTCATGCTGCGGCGGCGCTACGCCGGCTGGGCCAATCCGCTCGCGATGCTGGTCGCTCCCGGCCGCTGGCGGGCCGCGCGACAGGAACTGCGAGAGATCGACCAGCGTGTCCGCGACGCGGCCCGCACGCTCGGCATCGACACGCTGCTCGAACGCCGGCCCAAGGCGCTTTCCGGCGGGCAGCGCCAGCGCGTCGCGGTCGGGCGAGCCATCGTGCGCCAGCCGAAGGCGTTTCTCTTCGACGAGCCGCTCTCGAACCTCGACGCCAAGCTGCGCATCGAGATGCGCGCGGAGCTGAAGCGACTGCATCGCCAGGTGCGCACGACGACCATCTACGTCACGCATGATCAGGAAGAGGCCATGACGCTCGGCGACCGCGTCGTGGTGATGAAAGACGGCGTCGTGCATCAGGTCGGCACGCCGCTCGACATTTACTCCCGGCCGGTGAATCGCTTTGTGGCCGGCTTTGTCGGCACGCCGCCGATGAATTTCCTGCCGGGACGAATCGTGCAGGGGCCAGACGGGCTAATGTTCGACGACGGCGAGCAGAAGCTGGCGGTCGACACGGCCCGCGCGGCGGCGCTGGCGCCGTTCGCCGGCAAGCCGGTCACGCTCGGCATCCGGCCGGAAATGCTGCACATCGGCGGAGCCAGCGCGGGCAACCGCTCAGAAGTGCTGGCCGTTGCGGGGGCCAGCGCCGGCCGGACGCTGCGCGTGATCGTCAACGTGGTCGAGCCACTGGGCGATCGCCAGGACGTTCATGCCTCGACGGCGCGCCATCCGCACCTGATCTGCCGCGTCGACAGCCGGACCCCCGCGCAGGAAGGCGCGACGGTGGAGATGCTGGTAGACATGGATCGCGTCCACTACTTCGACACGGCGGGGGTGGAGGCGCGGATTGGGGGGTGAGGACGCGGCGCATCGATCGCCAGCCTTAATGCGGTACGTTGGCTCGACGCCGTTCGACTCGCCGGGATCGCTGCGCGGCGCCCGTGCGTGCCGTGTTCTCAACGCTGGCTCTGGCCGGGGTAAATCGTTCTTCCCCAGCGAGCCTTACAGCGTTGACGCTGGCTGCGCACGCAGATATACACGAACATCGAACGGGAGTGCCCCGTTGGGATCGCAAGCCACTGCCATCGACCTGTTCTGCGGCGCCGGCGGATTGTCGCTCGGGCTGGCGCGCGCCGGTTTCTCCGTGCTGCGCGCGTACGACCATTGGGAACCGGCGGTCGCGACGCACCGAGCCAACTTCCAACATGAAGTGAAACACTGCGACATTCACTCGAAGCTTACGCTGCCGTGGACGGACCTCATCGTAGGCGGCCCGCCCTGCCAGGGGTTTTCTTCTGCGGGGCGCCGCCGCGAAGACGATGATCGCAACAGCCTGATTTCCATATTCGCGCGGCTCGTCGCGACCATGCGACCGAGGGCGTTCCTGTTTGAGAATGTAGAGGGCTTCCTGACCGCTGCGAATGGGCGCTTTGTATTCGAGTTGCTCTCCCCGCTCGTGCAGGCAGGCTATCGCATTCATTGCCGGAAGATCAACGCCGCGAATTTCGCCGTTCCACAGCACCGCAAGCGCGTAATCGTCGTCGGCGGCCTCGGCTGGGATCCGGCGTTCCCGAGCCCCACGCATACGGCCCACGGCGCGCCCGGCGCGCTTCTGGCAGCCGATCGTTTGCCGCACACGCAGACCGTCGGTCAAGCTCTCGCGGGCCTTCCAGCGGCGAAAGAACATCGCGCCGCCGAATCTGAGCCGCGCGACCACACATTTGCTCCATTGTGCGAAAGCGACTTGGCACGCGCAAGACTTCTTCAGCCGGGACAGTGCATGCGCGATCTTCCGCAGGAGCATTGGCACCCCAGCTACGCGCGGCGGGCTTTCCGACGCGTCATGGACGGCACGCCCACGGAGCGGCGAGGCGGCGCGCCCGCTGGCTTGCGCCGACTCCGCTCCGACGAGCCTTCCAAGACAATTACCGGGGGCGCGCAGAGCGAACTGCTCCATCCGGACGAGGACAGACCGCTGACGATTCGCGAGTGCGCGCGATTGCAGACGTTTCCCGACGATTTCAGGATCGTTGCGACGTCGCGCGATGCCATCCAACTCCTCGGCAACGCCGTCCCGCCGGTGCTGGCGCAGCGATTGGGCGAACAGTTGTCATGCGATTTCCAACGCGCGGCTTCTGCGCCGCGAATGCCCGGCGCGCTGCTTTCGTTTGTTCCGACGCTGTCGAGCGGATCCAGCCCCATTCTCCGAGAAGTTGTCGCGGAAGTGGCGCGCCGATTCCGACCGACGCGCAATCCGACGCAACTGGATTTGCAGTGGGCCTGACCAAAAGTCAGCAGGCGATTTGGGAGAGATCCCGGGCGGCCGGCGCGGGCGCGCAGGGAGTATGCCTGTCGGACTCGGCCTGCGCCTTTCTCGTGGCGCGAGTCGCGTCGGACCTCGCGCTCGGCGATCGCTTCCCCGAACTGCCCGCCCAACTCCCGCGGCTGTACGATTCCGGCGATTCCGCACGGCTCGTTCTCGACGGCCTCGACGCACGCGCACTGTTCGAACGACTCGTGGCGCTGAATTCCGACGCGGACACGTATTACGCTTGCCTTGCGGCGCTTCACAGAGCGCGCCTGAAGTATGATTCGATCCTGAAGTCTCAGCCGATCGCAACGTTGGAACAAGTCGGACCGCGCTGTCTGCTGCAATACGGCCAGCTGAGTGCCCGCGCGCTAACGGCATTTCTTTGCTGGCGCAAGTGGTTCTTCGACATCGACAATCGCGCGGGCCAGGAAACCGGCTATCTCTTCGAGCCGATCATCGCGCACGCCGTCGGCGGAACCCCCGTGCCGGCCGCCAAGAGCCCGGTCCGGCGTCGTGGCGACAAGCGCAAGAGGCGTCAAATCGACTGCCTGCTCTCAGATCGTGCCTACGAATTCAAGATCCGGCTGACGATCGCGGCATCGGGACAGGGCCGCTGGCGCGAGGAACTCGACTACCCGATCGAGTGTCGCCGAAGTGGTTTCACGCCCGTCCTCATTGTGCTCGACAGCACGGCGAACCCGAAGCTTCAGGAACTGGTCGATGCGTTTCGGGCCGAGCGCGGCGAAGCGTTCGTCGGAAAGGCGGCGTGGGAGCATCTGGACGAACTGGCTGGCCCGACAATGGCCATGTTCCTCGAGCGCTACGTGCGCGCCCCGATCGACGACCTGATCCGAAGCGCGCCCGACCCGCTGCCCGACCTGCTCGCCAGAATATCGCCAGATCGGATCTTGCTGACCGTCGGCGACGAAACGATGACCATCCGGCGAAGCGTGGACGTAGACCTGCAGAGCGAGAGCGATGCCTTGCCACCGGATGTCACGGATGGATTGTCCGGGTAATGTGATGTGCGACACGGCGGGGGTGGAGCCGCGGATTGGGGGGTGAGGACGCGATTCCGCGCTGGAGCGGCGCCGTGTGGAGTCACCGAACGCAGCGGCGGGATTCGCGATGAACGAAACCAATGAGCCGGTGCATCATCGCCAGACGACCAGCGCCGTTGACGTGCTCCGCACCGACACCGCCGGGCTGCGCTGCCCTGGCTGTGACTACGATCTCACGGGGCTAACGGAATCGCGCTGTCCGGAGTGCGGGCAGGCGTTCGACGCGGCGGCGCTGCGGAGCGGCGTCTGGCCGGCTACGCCGTGGGATACGCCGGGCGAGCGGTTCGGATTCATTCGCACGCTGTGGATGTCGCTGTTTCACGTGCGGCGGCTGGTCGCGGGGTTTCCGGATCGGCACTCCAACGCGGCCGCGTGGAAGTATTCATTCGCTTGCCTTGGCATCGCGGTGGCAATACAGCTCATTGCAATCGCGATCTTCGGCTCAGACATGCCCAGCGGATTAGACTGCGCGATTGTTGCCCTGCTCGCAAGCGCGTGCGGTTCGGCGATCGGATGCGAATTCCTGGCGTCCGCCTTTGTCACCGGCGTTTTGCGGGGCAAGCCCGGATGTCACTTCGAGGTCTGGCGCGGCATCAACCACTACTTCGGCGGATACTTGATTCTCACGTCTGCCGCGATAAGCGTCGCGCTTGAAATTCCGCGGCCGCCGCAGCTCCTCATCGCCGTACCGCTGGTGTGGTGGCTATTCTCGCAGCTCATCGCGGTGCGAGCGCGCGGCGGCACGATTGTCGATTGCTTGCTCTGTGCGATTCTCGTACCGCTGGCGGCCGCAGCATGCATCGCGCCCCAGGCACTCGTAGCGTACATGCTGATCGCGGCGCTGTTTCGCTCGATGTGCTGACATCGCCGCGCATTCGGCGTCCAAAGGCGAGCCGTCGACGGTGACGAATTCGGTTCGGACTCGACCGGCATTGCGCTCTGGACGGCGATCGCTCATCCACCCGCTGAGGCGACTCGATGTTCTGACAGGATTCGCAATGACCGACGCCCACGAACCGCCGCGCACCATCCAGACACATAGCGCCGTTGACGTGCTCCGCACCGACACCGCCGGCTTGCGCTGCCCCGCATGCACATACGACCTCACGGGCCTGAGCGAGTCGCGCTGTCCGGAGTGCGGGCAGACGTTCGACGCGGCGGCGCTGCGGAGCGGCATCCGGCCGGCCACGCCGTGGGATACGCCGGGCGAGCGGTTCGGGTTTCTTCGCACGCTGTGGATGTCGCTGTTTCACGTGCGGCGGCTGGTCGCGGCGTTTCCGGATCGGCACTCGCGGGGCGCGGCGCTGCGATTCTCTCTGTTGTGTTACGCCGTCGCCTGGACACTGCTGATTCTGACGGTTCCGGCTGCCCTCGGCCCGCCGACGAGCGTCTCCGCACTCGTGATCTTCGGAAGCCTGGTCGCCGCGATGATCTGCGAGGTGTTTGTCGGCGGACGGGTCGGCGCGATCCTGCACTTCGACCAACGGCAGCGTCCCGCCTTCTGGTCGGGCGTCAACAAGTACCTCAGCGGCTACCTGATCGTCACGTCGCTCGCTGTGGCACTGGCGCTCAACCGCGGTCCGATCATGGAACTTTGCCGCTTGCCCGCGGCGTGCGATGCATTTTTGGCGAACGCGCCTGCCATACCGGTCACGTGGTGGTACGCCGCACAGTTGATCGCGGCGCGGACACGCGGCGCCACGCTGAGCGAGGTATTGCTATTCGCAGCGACGATTCCGATCGCCGTAGCGTTTTCCATCGTTCTCGGCGCGTGCGCTGTCGGATTCTGCTGCGCCGCGCCGCTCGCGGGCGGGTGGTGACGCGACGCGCGAACTCGGCCGAACGCCCGCCGCGCAGCGACTGATCGCACGCCGCGCAAAGCATGTTTCGCGCGCCGCTCTTAGAAGCGAATAACGAATCGCAGAAAGCCCAAGGCCTTCCGCAATTCGTTATTCGCCATTCGACATTCGCTATTCAGCGCCCGCTACGCCCCCGTCGTGCCCACCGGCATCGGCGGCGAGGCGTCCGACGAGACGAAGGCCGACGCGGAGCGCGCGTCGATCGTGACCGGCGCGGGCACTTCGCCGTACGACTTGGCCGACTCGACCGGCTCGCCCATGTGCTTGAGCTTGATGTCCTGATACGCCTTGAACCCGGTGCCGGCGGGGATCAGCCGGCCGAGGATCACGTTTTCCTTCAGGCCGACGAGGCGGTCTTCGGCGGACGCGAGCGACGCCTGCGTCAGCACCTTGGTCGTTTCCTGGAACGAGGCGGCCGAGATGAACGACTCGCTCTGCAGGCTGGCCTTGGTGATGCCGAGCAGCAGCGTCTTGCCGCTGCACGGCTTGGGCTTGCGGCCCTTGGCCATCTCGCCGCCCTTGAGCTCGACTTCCTCGTTTTTGGCGGCGAATTCCTCGCGCGAGACGATGGCGGCGACGGCAAGATCGGTGTCGCCGGGGTCGACGATCTTGACGCTGCGGGCGAGGCGGGAGTTCTCGTCGCGGAAGCGGAACTTGTCGACCACCTCGTTGGGCAGGAAGCGCGAATCGCCCTCCGTGTCGATCTTCACCTTGCGCAGCATCTGCGACAGGATGACTTC
Organism: uncultured Planctomycetales bacterium; assembly: GCA_964532435.1. GTDB lineage: Bacteria > Planctomycetota > Phycisphaerae > UBA1845 > Fen-1342 > CAZHIE01. Next base: position 27,253 of record CAZHIE010000001.1, on the reverse strand, counting down.
GATGTGCTTGTCGTTGATGGTCACGTTCTGCTGGCGATAGACGCCCTGCACCTCCTTGAGAAGGTATTTCTGCAGATCGTCCTCGCCGTTGATGCGCAGGATGTCGTGCGGGATCAGCGCGCCTTCGCACAGTGCCTGCCCCGCGTTCACGTAGTCGCCGGCGTGAACCAGCAACGCCTTGTCCTGCGGAACGTGATGCTCCTTCTCCATGCCCGATTCGCTGCGGATGACGATCGTCATCTTGCCGCGGCGCTTGTCGGTGTGCAACTCGACCGTGCCGGAGATTTCGGCCATCACGGCCGGCTCGCGCGGCTTGCGCGCTTCGAAGATCTCCGTCACGCGCGGCAGGCCGCCCGTGATGTCCTGCGTGCCGGCGATCTCGCGCGGCTGGCGCGCCAGCAACATGCCGGGCTTGACCTCGTCGCCTTCCTTCACTTCGATGCGGGCCTTGGCCGGCAGGTGGTGGAAGTCGAGGATCTTGCCGTCCTTGTCCTCGATGATGATGCGGGGCGTCTTGTCGCCCTTGTGCTCGATGACGATCCACTTGCTGCCGGAGCGGCCTTCCTGCTCGGGGCGAACGGTCTCGCCCTCGACGATGTCCTGGAAGCGGACGAACCCGCCGGCCTCGGCGAGCATCGGCGTGAAGTGGGTGTCCCACTTCACCACGATGGCGCGGGCCGCCACCTTTTCGCCGTCGGCGACGAGCACCGCGGCGCCGTAGGGAATCTTGAAACGCTCCAGCTCGCGATCCTTGTCGTCGCGGATGACCACTTCGCCGTTGCGTTTCAGCACGCGCCAGATGGTCTTGCCCGTCTCCTCGTCGCGCGTCTCGACGGCGTTGAGGTTGCTGAACGTGACGCGGCCGGCCTGCGCCACCGCGAATTCGCTTTCGAGAACCGCGCGGCTCGCGACGCCGCCGGTGTGGAACGTGCGCATCGTGAGCTGCGTGCCGGGCTCGCCGATCGACTGTGCCGCGATGATGCCGACGGCGAGGCCGACCTCGACGAGGCGGCCGGTGGACATGTCGGCGCCATAGCACAGGGCGCAGACGCCCTGGCGGGCTTCGCACGTCAGCGTGCTGCGAACGCGGATCTGGTCGAGCCCGAGGCCGCCGGACTCCGGCTTCGACTCGAGCCGCCGCGCGATCTCGGGCGTGATGACGTCGTTTTCGCGGACGATGATCGCGTCGGTGCGGATGTCGCGGACGGTGTCGCGCGCCACGCGGCCGATGATCAGCTGCGACAGCTTCACGTCGACTTCTTCGCCCTTGTAGATGGTGCTCTTGTTGACGCCTTCGATCGTTCCGCAATCGTGCTCGTTGATGATGACGTTTTGCGCGACGTCGGCGAGCTTGCGGGTGAGGTAGCCCGAGTCGGCGGTCTTCAGCGCCGTGTCGGCCAGACCCTTGCGGGCGCCGTGCGTGGAGCTGAAGTATTCGAGCACCGAGAGGCCCTCGCGGAAGTTGGCCTTGATGGGCGCCTCGATGATTTCGCCGGAGGGCTTGGCCATCAGGGCGCGCATTCCGGCAAGCTGGCGAATCTGGTCGACGGAGCCGCGCGCGCCGGAGTCGGTCATCAGGTAAATCGGATTGAGGTACGCATAGGCGCCCTTTTCGCTGGTCTTCGCCTCGGCCCCGTCGCCGGCGCGCCAGTCCTCCTTGAGCGTGTCCATCATGCGGGCGGTGACCTGCTCGCGTGCATGCACCCAGATGTCGATGAGCTGGTTGTGGCGCTCCATCGGCGTGATGACGCCGTTGTCGAAGTTCTTTTCGACGCGATCGACCAGCTTCTGCGCGGCGTCGAGGATCTTCTGCTTCTGCTCGGGAATGCGCAGGTCGGTCAGCGCGAACGACAGCCCTGCCAGCGTGCTGTAGCGGAAGCCGGTCTCCTTCAGCTTGTCGAGCAGGTCGATCGTGCGGGCGCGGCCGAGGCGCTCGTGGCAGTCGGCGATGACGCGCGCGGCGCCCTTCTGGCTGAGCGGATAATTGTAGAACGGCATCTGCGGCGGCAGGATGTCGTTGAACATGCAGCGGCCGACGGTGGTTACGATGCGCGCGTGGGCCGGAATGGCCTTGGCGGCATCCGCCTGCGCGAGGATCATCTCCTTGCGCGCGACGCGCACCTGGATGGGGGTGTGGACGCCGATCTGGCCGAGCGAATAGGCGAGCAGCGCTTCCTGCGGCGAGGTGAAGGCGCGCTCCTTGCCCTTTTCGCGTTCGCCGGGCTCGCCCGGGTGATTGCAGGTGAGGAAGTAGATGCCCATGACGATGTCCTGCGACGCGGACATGATGGGCGAGCCGTTGGCCGGGCCGAAGATGTTGTTCGTGCTCATCATGAGCACGTGCGCTTCGGTCTGGGCCTCGATGGAGAGCGGCAGGTGGACGGCCATCTGGTCGCCGTCGAAGTCCGCGTTGAAGCCCTTGCAGACGAGCGGGTGGATGCGGATCGCGTTGCCCTCGACCAGCACGGGCTCGAACGCCTGGATGCCCATGCGGTGCAGCGTCGGAGCGCGGTTGAGCAGCACGGGATGCTGGTAGATCACCTCTTCGAGGATGTCCCAGATCTGCTGCTCGCGGCGCTCGAGCATCTTCTTGGCGCTCTTGATCGTGTCCGCCAGGCCGCGCTCGCGGAGCTTGCGGATGATGAACGGCTGGTACAGCTCCAGCGCGATCTTCTTGGGCAGGCCGCACTGCCAGAGCTTGAGTTCCGGACCGACGACGACGACCGAACGGGCGGAGTAATCGACGCGCTTGCCGAGCAGGTTTTCGCGGAAGCGACCCTGCTTGCCCTTGATCATGTCGGTCAGCGACTTCAGCGGGCGATTGCTGCTGCCCAGCACCGGGCGGCGGCAGCGGCCGTTGTCGAACAGCGCGTCGACCGCCTGCTGCAACATGCGCTTTTCATTGCGGATGATGACTTCGGGCGCGTTGAGGTCGATCAGCTTTTTGAGACGGTTGTTGCGGTTGATGATGCGGCGGTAGAGGTCGTTCAGGTCGCTGCTCGCGAAGTTGCCGCTGTCGAGCAGCACCAGCGGGCGCAGGTCCGGGGGAATGACCGGGATGACCTCCAGCACCATCCAGTTCGCTTCGTTCTGGCTCTGGCGAATCGACTCGACCAGCTTGAGCCGGCCGGACAGTTCCTTGATCTTCTGCTTGCTGTTCGTCTTGGCCAGCCCGTCGCGAAGCTGCGCGGAAAGCTCTGGCAACTTGATCTGCGAAAGCAGCTCGCGGACCGCCTCCGCCCCCATCAGCGCGCGGAAACCCGTATCGCCGTATTCCTCGGCGGCGCGGCGATACTCCTCTTCCGTCAAAAGCTGCTTGGCTTCCAGCTTGCTCGCGCCGGGGTCGACGACGACGTAGTCCTGGAAGTAGATGATCTTTTCCAGGTCGCTGGTTTTCATGTCGAGCAGCGTGCCCAGCCGGCTCGGCATCGCCTTGAAGAACCAGATGTGGACGACCGGGGCGGCGAGGTTGATGTGGCCCATGCGCTTGCGGCGCACGCGGCTGTGCGTCACCTTCACGCCGCAGCGATCGCAGATCATGCCCTTGTGCTTGGTTCCCTTGAACTTGCCGCAGAAGCACTCCCAGTCGCGCTCCGGGCCGAAGATGCGCTCGCAGAACAGGCCGTCCTTCTCGGCGCGGTACGTGCGGTAGTTGATCGTCTCCGGCTTCTTGACTTCGCCGAACGACCAACTGCGGATGTCGTTCGGCGAGGCCAGCGAAATGCGGACTGCCGTGAAGTCATTAATCCGGTCGTATACGGTCTCGGCCATAGCCTTGCACACCTCTTTCTGGAGCGCCAGCCGGCCTCGCGGCCGGGCGCCTGCTCCCCCGTCTCACACCGCTCGCGGCGACGCTCGGACGTACGCCTGTCCTTACGCCGTCGCGGCACTGGCCGCGTCGGTCAGCGCGGACCAGTCTTCGACTTTCATCGTCATGCCGACCAGGCCGCCGACGCGGCGAAAACCGAGTTCCTCCAGAAAATCGACCTCGGTACCCCAGGCGACGACGTCGACGCGCTGCGCGCCGTCGGCGTAGAGCCGTTCGAGGATTCGACGCGCCATCTCGGCGGCCATGCCCGACTCGTCGTGCTCGATGCGGCCGTCGGTGCGCGTGACCGCGGCCGGCCCCTGGAAGCGCGGGTCGAGCTTGCACTCGGTCAGGTAGCCGCGCAGGCCGTCGCAGACGCCGCGCGCCAGCCCGACCAGCTCGCCATCGGCCCGCAGTGTCACCACCGCGGCGCTGTTGCCGAGCATGTTTCGGATCTGGTCGGGCTGGGCCGCGAGGTCGTGCTTGAGCCGCCGATAGAAATCGGAAAGCTCCTGCGGATTCGCGTCGCGCCCGTCGCCAAAGGTGAATTCGGCCATCGTACGCCTCCCGGAAGCGTGCCTCCGATCAGACCAGCCGCCGCTTTTCGAGCTGGATGTTGAGCCCCAGCCCGCGGATTTCGTTGCAGAGCACGTCGAAGCTGACGGGCGTTCCGGCGTCGAGCGTGTGCGTGCCCTTGACCATGCTTTCGTAGATCTTGGTGCGGCCCTCTACGTCGTCGCTCTTGACGGTCAGCAGCTCCTGAAGGACGTAGGCCGAGCCGTACGCCTCCAGGCCCCAGACTTCCATCTCGCCGAAGCGCTGCCCGCCGGTGCGGGCCTTTCCGCCCAGCGGCTGCTGCGTGATGAGGCTGTAAGGCCCCGTGCTGCGGGCGTGAATCTTGTCGTCGACGAGATGGTGCAGCTTGAGCATGTAGATGTAGCCGACGGTCACGGGCTGATCGAAGCGCTCGCCGGTGCGGCCGTCGAACAGGCGGATCTTTCCGGTCAGCGGCATCTCGGCGAGGAGTTCGCAGGATTCGCCGGCCACCTTCAGGACGTTCGGATCCTGCCGCCGCTTCTGCACGTGCGCGTTCGCCTCGCTGATGCAGCTCTTGATGTGCGTCTCGGTCGCGCCGTCGAAAACGGGGGTGACGACCTGGTAGCCCATGACCGCGGCGGCCCAGCCGAGATGCGTTTCGAGAATCTGGCCGACGTTCATGCGGCTCGGCACGCCCAGCGGATTCAGACAGATGTCGACCGACGTGCCGTCGTCGAGGAACGGCATGTCCTCCTCGGGCATGATGCGGGCGATGACGCCCTTGTTGCCGTGCCGGCCGGCCATCTTGTCGCCGACGCTCAGCGTGCGCTTGGTGGCGACGTAGATTTTGACCATTTCGAGCACGCCGTTGGGCAGCTCGTCGCCGTGCTTCATGTTGCCCAGCTTGCGCTCGCACTCCTTGCCGGTCTCGACGATCTTGGGCCAATACTGGTTGTAGATGGCCTCGGCCTCGGTGCGCTTGGACGCGGGCTTGACCCACTTGAGGTCGAACGAGTCGATCTGTTCGAGCAGCACGTCGGGGTTTTCGCTCTTGCCGACCTTCTGGCGCGTGTTGGGGTCGATCAGCAACTGCTCGGTGGCGGCGTCGATCGCGTCGACCATCTGCTTGAACGTGCGGATGCGCCGCTCGTCGCACTCCAGCTTGAACGCCTTCATGCGGCGGTCGAGATCCTTCTTCTGATCGTCGCTCAGGTGCGTGCGCTTGCTGAAGTGCGTGGCGCCGATCACCACGCCCTCCTGCCCGGCGGGCAGCTCCAGCGAATCGTTCTTCACGTCTTCGCCGGCCCGCCCGAAAATCGCGTGCAGCAGCTTTTCTTCGGGCGTCAGCTCGGTCTTCGACTTCGGCGAGACCTTGCCCACGAGAATGTCGCCCGGGCCGACGCGCGTGCCGATGCGCACGATGCCGCGCTCGTCGAGGTTCCGCAGGGCGCGCTCGCTGACGTTTGGGATGTCGCGCGTGAACTCTTCGCGGCCGAGCTTCGTCTCGCGAATCTCGATGTCATGCACTTCGATGTGGATGCTGGTGAACGAGTCGTCCTTTACCAGCCGCTCGTTGATGAGGATCGCGTCTTCGAAGTTGTACCCGTCGAACGTCATGAACGCGACCAGCACGTTGCGGCCCAGCGCCAGCTCGCCGTGATGCGTCGCGGCGCCGTCGGCGATCACCTGGCCCACCTTCACCTTGTCGCCCGGGCGCACGACCGGCTTCTGATTCAGGCAGGTGCGCTCGTTCAGGCCGACAAACTTGCGCAGGGGATATTCGTCTGTGTTGTCGATCACGATCCGGCTGGCGTCGCATTCGGTGATGCGGCCGCTGCGCCGCGCGCGGACGACCATTCCGCTGTTCTCGGCGACGGAGCGCTCCATGCCCGTCGCGACGATCGGCGGATCGGTGCGGACGAGCGGCACCGCCTGGCGCTGCATGTTGGAGCCCATCAGCGCGCGGTTCGCGTCGTCGTGTTCGAGGAAGGGAATCAGCGCGGCCGACACGCCGACGGTCTGCTTGGGCGAGATGTCGACGTAATGGATGTCTTCGGAGCCGCACTGCTTCAGGTCGCCCTGCATGCGGGCGAGCAGCACGCCTTCCTTGATCTTCGCGGCCCGGCGGTTGACGCCCTTGTCCTGCCGCATGCGCTGGTGATGCTCCGCCCGAGGCTCCATCGCCGGGAGCTTCGCGCTGTCGGCGTCGGGCGTGAGCACATCCGGCGGGGCGAGCGTGGCGCGCATCTCCTCGTCGGCGCGCAGGAATACGATCTGGCCGTTGACCTTGCCGCGCTCCACCTTGCGGTACGGCGTGATCAGGAACCCGTATTCGTCCACCGAGCTATAGATGCCCAGCGACGCGATCAGGCCGATGTTCACGCCCTCGGGCGTTTCGATCGGGCAGATGCGGCCGTAGTGCGAGATGTGAACGTCGCGCACCTCGAAGCCGGCGCGCTTGCGGTTGAGGCCGCCGGGGCCGAGGGCCGAAAGGCGCCGCTCGTGGGTGAGCTGGCTGAGCGGATTGGTCTGGTCCACGACCTGCGACAGCTCGCTGCGGCCGAAGAAGAAGTCGATCGCGCTGCTGATGCTCTTGGTGTTCACCAGGTCGGCGATCTTCCCGATCGAGTCGGGCTCCTTCATGCTCATGCGCTCCTGCACCGTGCGGCGGAGCTTGAGGAAACCCTTGCGCAGCTCGTCGGCGGCCAGTTCGTCGATCGTGCGAAGCCGGCGATTGCCCAGGTGGTCGATGTCGTCCACCTGACCCTCGCCGGCGCGCAGCTTCAGCAGGTACCGCAGCGACTCGACGAAATCCTCCGGCCGGAGCACCATCTCCGACTCCGGGATTCCGACCTCGAACTTGCGATTGAGACGGAAACGGCCGACGCGCCCGAGGCGGTAGCGGTTCTCGTCGTAGAATTTTTCCTGGAAGAGCTTGCGGGCCTTGTCGAGCGCGACGGGGTTGCCGGGGCGGAGGCGCGCGTAGATCTTGAGCAGCGCCTCGTCGTGCGTGAGGGCCGGGTCTTCGGCAATCGTGTTCAGGACGATCGGGTCCGTCATCTTCGCGATGACGTCGATCTGCTTGACCGACGACTCGCGCAGCTTCGTCAGGGCCTCGCCGATCTGCCGGCCGGCGCCGACGAGCTCTTCGCCGGTGTCGGGATCGACGACGGGCGCGGCGGTCCACATGTCCGGCTTGAGCTGCCCGGGCTTGAGCGTCTTGGTCGAATAAAACGCGCGGATGATGGATTCGGTGCTGCCGAAGGCGTCGTCCATGGCGCGCAGGAACGTCGTGGCGGGAATCTTGCTGCTCTGGTCGATGCGGACGGCCAGGAAGTCTTTCCGCGTGACGTTGATCTCGATCCACGAGCCGCGCTCGGGGATGATGCGGCAGGCGTGCAGGGCGCGGTCGCCCTCGGCCGACTCCTTGACGAAGTCGACGCCCGGCGAGCGGTGGAGCTGCGACACGATGACGCGCTCGGAGCCGTTTACGACGAACTCTCCGCCGCCGATCATGATCGGGATTTCGCCGAGGTAAATGGCCTCTTCGAGGACTTCCTCGACGTCCTTGCGGCGCAGCCGGACGCGGACGCGGAACGGCATTCCAAAGGTGAGTCCGAGCTCGCGGCACTCGTCGGTGGAATAGCGCGGCGCGTCGAGGCCATAGTCGACGTATTCGAGCTTCATGTTTCCGTCGAAGCTTTCGATCGGGAAGACTTCGCGGAGGAGCGCTTCGAGGCCGCGATCCTTCCGCTTGCCCGGCTCGGAATCAAGCTGGAGAAATCGCGCGTACGATTCGGTCTGAATCTGGATAAGATTCGGGACGCTGAGCGCGTCGCCGAAGCGGCTGAAGTCGCGGACGAAATCGACTTTCATGCAAGGTATCCTCGCAGAGCAGGAACGAGCGGCACGGTGCGTCCCCCGGCGTGGGCGTACTGACGGCGCGCAGAATGCGCCCCCGCGACGGATCGCGGATCGCGGGCGCGAGACAAGCAGCCGCCCTTCTCGGCGTTCATCTCACCCAGAAGAAGAAATCAGGCATCGTCACCCATCGTCGCAAACCTCGGATTGTATGAGACGGCATGAGGATTGCAAGGGCGGCGGCCGCGGTTTTTTTTCACGGTTCGTTTGCCAAGAATTGGGCTTCGCGTGGGCTGGAGAGCCGTGATTATGGGACGCTGGGCCGGAATCGATTACGGAACCCGCCGCATCGGCCTCGCCCTCGCCGACCCCGGCGGCCGGTTCGTCAGCCCGGCGGC
>CAZHIE010000001.1:8496-18549 GCA_964532435.1 uncultured Planctomycetales bacterium | reverse complement strand
GACGCGGTGGCGGCGACGGTCATCCTGACAGCGTATCTGAAGTCGGCCGCCGGCGGCTCGTAGTGCCGGTCTTCGCAATTCCCTCGCAGCTGGGAGAGGGAGTCACCAGCGTTGGCTGAGGCGCTGAAGCGCCTGGCTGCCGTCCTCCGCCCTTGTGGGCACGGAGAGTCTCGGCGGATGTGGTCGGGGCAGGGGCTCGTGGCTTTGAAACTAGAGAGCATAGAAAGGCGTGAGAGGCAAGAGACGGGCGACACTATGTTGGATGCGGGGATAGGCGATATCGGTCGAAGGGTTGCTTGCTTCTTGGACCGGCGGCGATCCGAAGCGTTCGCTCCCTGACGGTCGCGGCTCGGATCGCGAGATTTGCTCGCATACGACCGCGGCTCGGATCAGAAGGGCCGAACTTCGGCACGTCGCTTGAACTCGCGGAGCGGCGAGCAAGAATCCCATGACGGCGCAGACATGCCGAGCCGCCGCTCCGGGCACGGGCTCGGATGCGACGCGGCCGGCGAAAGGAGCGGCAACAGATGATCCACGTGCGGCGGAGCGGCGAGCGCGGACATTTCAATCACGGCTGGCTCGACACGTATCACACGTTTTCGTTCGCGGACTATCAGGACTCGCGCTACCGGGGTTTTCGCTCGCTGCGCGTGATCAACGAGGACCGGGTGCAGCCCGGGCAGGGATTTGGGAAGCACCCGCACCGCGACATGGAGATTCTCACGTACGTGCTGTCCGGGGAACTCGAGCACCGCGACAGCATGGGCAACGGCGCGGTGATTCGGCCGGGCGAGGTGCAATACATGGCCGCGGGCGCCGGCGTCGAGCACAGCGAATTCAATCCTTCGAGCAGTGAGCCGGTTCACCTGATGCAAATCTGGCTGCGGCCGGAGCGGCGCGGCGTCGCGCCGCGATATGAGCAACGGCGATTTCCGTCCTTGTCGAGCGTCGGCGCGCTGACGCTGCTGGCGTCGCCGGATGGGCGCGAAGGATCGATACAGATCAATCAGGATGCGTGTCTATCGGCGGCGACGCTGCGGGCCGGGCAGACGGCGGCGGCGACGCTGGCGCCGGGGCGCGGCGCGTGGGTTCAGGTGCTGCGCGGCGAAGTGGATGTGAATGGCGAGGCGCTGGCGGCGGGCGATGGGGCGTCGATCGACGATGCGCCGGAGGCGCGGATACTGGCGCGGAGCGAGGCTGAAGTACTGGTGTTTGATCTGGCGTAGACGTGATGGACAGGTGAGAACGATTGTGGGCAACAACCAATCAGCACGAAAGCGGTGACACACCGCAATGGAGAGACGCCACACGGAAGAAACGCTACAACGAAGAAAGAAATACCGTAAGGAGGTCATGCTACAACTGCGCGTCGCCCTGTGAAGAGACCGGCCAGAGGCCGGCCCCCCAGCAGGGAATGCCCCCCCCAAATTGCCCCCCCCGCGATGTACGCCCGGCGCCCTTACCGGCTTGGGCGGGTGCGCCTGGGCACTTTTCCTCCGGCGCGGCGGGCCTCGGACAGGCCGATCGCGACGGCCTGTTTGCGGCTTGTCACGCGCTTGCCCGAACGCCCGCTCTTGAGCTTGCCCGCCTTCATTTCATGCATCGCGCGCTTGACCTTGCGCGACGCCGTCTTGCCGTACTTCGCCATTTGCCGCACTCCTTTCGATTTGGCGACGCGCTCCGCGCGGCGCGCGATTTCCTGCCAATGGTAGTCATCCGCGCGCGGCGGCGGCCGGCTCTGCCCGTGGGGATAAATACCTATCCGGGCGGGTAAGCCGCCCAATGCGTCTGCGGCCTGGCGATTCGCTACGATCAAAAGCCGGGGACATGCTCACGCGAACGAGCGCGAGCGCACGGCGCGCGGCATTCTTGCAGAACTCACAATCGGGAGAGTCCGCACATGTCAAGCAATCATCGTGGCCGACCGAGCGCCTGGGCGATACCGGCCGGCGCTGCGCGCCCCGCGCTGGACAGAGATCTCATTTGCGACGTTTGCGTCGTGGGGGCGGGCATCGCAGGGCTGTCGGCCGCGTATGAGCTGGCGCTCGCCGGCCAGAGCGTCGTGGTCATCGAAAAGGGCGTCATCGGCTGCGGCGAGACGGGGCGCACGACGGCGCACCTCAGCAACGCGATCGACGATCGTTACTACACCATCAAGCGGCTGCACGGCGCGGAGGGAGCGCGAATCTGCGCAGACAGCCACACGCAGGCGATCGCGCGGATCGAGTCCATCGCGCAGACGGAGCGGATCGACTGCTCTTTCGAGCGCGTCGAAGGCTACCTTTTCACGCCGCCGGGCGACACGGGGGATCGGCTGGAGCGCGAGTATGAGGCGGCGCGCGAGGCCGGCGTGCCCGATCTGGAATTCGTGCCGCGCGCGCCGCTGACGGGCTTCGACACGGGGCGCTGCCTGCGCTTCGGGCGACAGGGGCAATTTCAGCCGCTGTGGTATCTGCGAGGACTGGCCGACGCGATCGAGCGCTTGGGCGGGCGCATCTGCGAGTCGACCGAGATGCGGAGAGTCTCGGAAAAGAGCGGGCTGCACGTGCAGACGAAGGGCGAGCGGCGCATCTCGGCGGATGGCGTCATCATCGCGACAAACACGCCGGTGAACAATGTGGTCGCGATGCATACGAAGCAGGCCGCTTACCGCACGTACGTTGTCGGCCTGTGCGTGCCGTCGGGCGCCGTGCATCGCGCGCTGTATTGGGACACGAGCGAGTCGGCGGATCAATCCGCCTCGCCGCCATACCACTATGCGCGGTTGGTCGCGGGCGGGCAGGTCGATCCGCAGGCGGCGCAACTGGGGTCTGGCGAAGACCTGCTGCTTGTGGGCGGACAGGATCACAAGACCGGGCAAGCCAATGACTCCGACCAGCGCTGGGCGCGGCTGGAGGCGTGGGCGCGCGAGCGGTTTGCCGGCGCGGGGCGACTGGCGTTGCAATGGTCCGGGCAGGTGTGGGAGCCGGTGGATCGCGTGGCGTTCATCGGGCGGAATCCGGGCGGGCCGGAGCATGTCTACATCGCGACGGGCGACTCGGGCATGGGCATGACGCACGGCGCGATTGCGGGAATGCTGCTGCGCGACTTGATCCTGGCGCACGAGAATCCCTGGGCACAACTGTACGATCCGGCCCGCATCCGGCTGCGCAGCGGGCTGGAATTCGCGCGCGAGAATCTGAACGTCGCGGCGCGCTACGCCGACTGGGTCCGTCCGGGCGAGATTTCCTCGGCGGAGCGCATTCCGCCCGGCGCGGGGGCGGTTGTGCGGCACGGGCTGTCGCTGCGCGCCGTGTATCGCGACGAAGCGGGGACGCTGCACGAGCGCTCGGCCGTATGCCCGCACCTGGGCTGCATTGTCGCGTGGAATCATGGCGAGCAGACGTGGGACTGTCCGTGTCACGGCTCGCGCTTCGACGCGCATGGCGAGTTGATCAGCGGGCCGGCGGTGGTCGGATTGTCGGAGGTTGCGGGAGCGGAGCATCTGGACGCGGCCGTGCGGAAATAGCCTTGCGCGCGGATCGCGTGCGCTTGATTCGCAAAGGCATGGGAACAAATCCTGATGGTCGCGCGGCGCCCGCGGGTGCTAGACTTCTGATGGCCGCCTGGGAGGATTGTTGGGGTTGCACACGATTCGGAACCGAAGGCCTGCCGGGCGGATCGCAGCGCTTTCGGAAGACGGCTCCGAAGTCCGGCGTGGGCCGGGCGTTCTGCGCGACTTCGCGCGAATGCCTGCCCCGCCGGGCTTCGACTAATATTTGGGCTCGATTCGGGCGCAGCTCTCTTTGGTGGGGGCAGGCTTTTCTGGGCGGCCGGCCTCCGGCCAGACTCTTCTTCCTAAGCCCGTCGCGGGGTATTCCGTATTGCCGGCATTCTGGCTCAATGCCCGCGCGCTGGCGCTTGGGGTTCGGATCGGATGCCGCCGAGGGGCCGCTGTGCTCGACGGAGAATGCTAGCTAGAATTCGCCAGGGGGAAGAGACTGGCGCGCATTCCAGAATTCCGGCCAGGGGTCGCCGCGTTTGCGGACGCGCGCGGGCACGGTCTTGATGGTCCACTCGGCGGGGTCTTTGGTCGCTTTCAGCTCGCGCCAGGTGAGCGGGCATGAGACGGTGGCGGCGGGCCGCGCCCGAGCCGAATAGGCGGCGGCGCATGTGCTGCCGCGCCCGTTCCGCAAGTAATCCATGTATATCTTTCCCGGGCGCAGCGCTTTCGTCATCTTGTCGACATAGCGAGTGGGCGCGAGCTGGACCATTGCGCCGGCCACGGCCCGCGCGAAGGCCTTTGTGCGATCCCAATTGGAGACCGGGCGGATGGGGACCATCACGTGCAGGCCTTTGCCACCCGAGGTTTTCACGAAACTGGCGAGGCCGAGCTCGTGGAGCCGATCGCGCACGTCGATCGCGGCGGCGACGAGGCTCGCCCATTTCACGCCCGGTCCGGGGTCGAGGTCGAAGATGATGACGTCGGGGTTTTCCAGATTCGCCGCGCGGCTGCCCCATGTGTGGATTTCAAGCGCGCCCATCTGCACCAGCGACACAAGCCCGCGCACATCCTCGACGACCATGTAGGTTTCGGTCTTGTGCATTTCACGAATCGGGACGCCGCGGAGCCCCGCTGGAATTTTCGAGCCGGGGTGTTTCTGGTGAAAGCAGGCGCCTTCGACGCCGGCGGGGCAACGGACGAGCATGAGCGGGCGATCCAGTACGTGAGGCAACATGGCGTCTGCGATCGCCACGTAATACTGCGCGAGGTCGCCCTTGGTGACGCCGGCGCCCGGGTAGAGCACGCGGCCGGGATGGGTAATCGTCACGCCGGCCAGTTCGGCAGAGTCGGCGCTCGTTGTCCGCGGGGAGACGCGCGAGGGCTGTTGCTTTTTCGCGCCGGCGTTCGTGCGGCGGCGATGCGATGTCGCGCGTGATGCTTGCGCACGTTTGGCGGGGGACTCCTGAACAACTTCTTCGGCCGGCTTGTCCATGCGAAGTCCCTGAAAAGATGGATGTCGCAGAATTCCGTCGCGGGTCAGGTTGGCGAATTGTACCTGCGCTACCAGCTCCGGCTTCACCCAGTGGACGCCGCGCGCCGCGGGACCGCGCGGCGGGGTGGCAAACGGAGAGTGCCGCGTTTCGAGCTTGCGAAGCTGAGCCGTCAGCTCGGTCAGGCGCCGCGCGTCGAAGCCCGTGCCGACGCGGCCGCAGTAGCGCAGCGACCCGTCGTCAGCATGAACGCCGAGGAGCAGCGCGCCGAAGCCGGTGCGCGCCCCGGCTGGATCGGTGTAGCCGCCGATCACGCACTCCTGGCTGGCGGTACACTTCACTTTGACCCAAGTGTGCGAGCGCCGCGACTCGTATGGGGCGTCGGCGCGCTTGGAGATGATGCCTTCGAGCCCGCGGCGGCACGCGGCGCGAAAGACCTTTGCGCCGTCTCCCAACACGTGGTCGCTGAAACGCACGTTCGACGAAGCGCTGCGCGGCAAAAGCGCTTGCAGCAGTTTCTTGCGGTCCAACAGCGGCGCGGCGGTCAGGTCGTATCCGTTTAGATGCAAGAGGTCGAAGGCGAAGTAGTACAATTGTGCCTTCTTGCCGGACTCCAGCACATTCTGAAGCGCCTGGAAGTCGGAGACGCCCTTCCTGTTCAGTACGACAACTTCGCCGTCGAGCAGCGCCTGCGCCGCGGGCAGATCGCGCAGCGCCGTGGCGATGGGGCGAAACCGGGCGGTCCAGTCCTTTTCGTTGCGCGTCAACAGGCGCACTTCGCCGTTTCGCAGAAGCGCCAGCAGGCGATAGCCGTCGTACTTCACCTCATGTGCCCAATTGTCGCCTTCGGGAGCGGCGTCTACCAATTGGGCAAGTTGCGGCGGGCGCCAGCGGACGGTGGATTCGCGCCGCGCGTTCTCGACATGCGCCGTGCCGGCGGGCGGCGACGCCGACGAGCGGCGCGCCGCGGAGCGCGCGGACGGACGCTTCTTGCGGCGGACGTCTGCCTTGCGGCCGCTGGTCCAGACGGCTTTGCCACTGGCGGCGATGTCGCCGAGGTCGCGGCCGGTCTTGACGCTTTCCGGCCGCTCGGCGAGCACGTCGTAGTCGCTGCGCGGGCGGGCGGCCGCATCGCGCGACTTCATCAGCAGCCACTGCGGCTTTCCGTTTTCCGATCGCATGCGAACGAGATTCCACGCGCCGGCGAGCTTGTCGCCATGCAGTTCGAAGCGCAAGCGGCCGTTCTGAAAGCCCGTTTTCGGGTCGGAGGTCGGCGTCCAATGGCCGCGATCCCAGAGCAGGACGGTTCCGCCGCCGTACTGCCCGTGGGGTATGGTCCCCTCGAAGTTGCCGTATTCGATCGGGTGATCTTCGACCTCGACGGCCAGCGACTTGACGGTTGGATCGAGGCTGGGGCCCTTTGGGACGGCCCAGCTTTTGAGGACTCCGTCGAATTCGAGGCGGAAGTCGTAGTGGAGACGACTGGCGGCGTGTTTCTGAACGACGAATGTCCGCTTGGGCGGGGCCTTGCGCGCGCGGCGGCCGGCGGGCTCGGCGGTTCGAGCGAAGTCTCGCTTGCGGCGGTACTCGTCGAGGGGCAAAGGCGCTCCCGGTGATTGTGATCAGGCGGCCGGGCGTAAATGGAGAACAGCCGAGGGCGGCTGCGCTCCACTTTCTAGGGGGCCGGCCTCTGGCCGGTCTCCTCCTCTCTCTACCCCGAGCGGCGGCGCAGCGGGCGCGTGCCGCGCGGGCTGGCGCGACGCGGGCCGGCGCGACGCTTCTCCGTTTTCGCTTCGCGCTGGAGGCTTTTCTGGAGCAGGTCGGTGATGCTGACGATTCGCCGCGGCGCCTCCTCGGCCTCGTCAGCTTCCGGCACGGGCATCTTGCCGCCGGAGCGGGCCTTCTTCTCGATCCACTTCATCAGCACTTCGCGATACTCGTCGCGGTACTGCTCCGGTTTCCACGGGCCGCTCATGGACTCGACGAGCTGGGCGGCCATTTCGCGTTCCTGCGGGCCGATCTTGAGCAACTTCGGATTTGCGGGCGGCAGCGCATCGACCTGGGGCTTGCGGATTTCTTGCGCGAAGCGGAGCAGGATGAGCACGAGGGCCGGCCCCTGCACCGTCACGGCCGAGAGGTATTCGCGCGTGCGGATCACGACGCGCGCCACGCCGGTCTTGCCGGTGGTTTCGAGGGCGTCGCGGAGGAGCGCGTAGCCCCTTTCGCCATCCTTGCCGGGAAGCACGTACTAGGGTCGGTCATAGTACATCAGGCCGATTTGTTTCGAGTCGACGAAGCGCTCGATCTCGATCGTTTTGGTCGCCTTCACCGCGGCGCGCGTGAAGTCATCGTCGGAGAGCACGACGTAGTTGTCGTCGTCGAACTCGTACGCCTTTACGACGTCCTTCCACGGGACTTCCTCGCCGGTGACTTCGTTGATCCGCTCATAGCGGATGCGGGCGCGATTGCGGCTGTCGAGCAGACGGAAGTGCAGATCGTAGCGCGACTCCGCGGATTGGAGCGTCACGGGAATCTGCACAAGGCTGAACGAAATGTGCCCGCGCCAGACCGGCCGGCTGAGGTGGCCGTTGTCCGAGTGATTCTGCTTCGCCATATGCGGCCTCGGGCGGAGTGAATCCGCTCACAGAGAGAGAAGGAACTGCACGAGATCGCGCGATTCGGCTTCGGAAAGCCCGAGGTCGAACACTTCGTCGTAGTGCTCCACGACGTCGAGCAGCGTCTCGAATCGCCCATCGTGATAGAAGCCGCCCTTGGCGTGCGTCCACAGTCCCTTCAACGGCGCGGTGCGATAGCGTCCATCCGGGGAGCGGTCGGCCTGAAAACTGTCGATGCCGATTTCCTCGGGCGTATGCATGTTCCAGCCGGGCTCGCTGTACAGCGGGGGCACGTGGCAGCGCGCGCAATCCGCCTTGCCGGCGAAGAGCGCTTTGCCGCGCTCGGCGGCCGCGGCGTCGAAGCTCCCGCTGGGCGGCGCGGGGGCCGCGATGGCGAGCTGGTAGAAGTGAAGGGCCGCGAGCTTCGGCGTGATGCGATCGGACTCGCTGCGCACGTCGAAGAGCTGCGCCCGCACAGCAACGGGGAAGCGGTCCTCGTCGTTCAGGCGCGGATCGTAAAACGTGCCGTGTCCATGCATCTCGAGATTCGACACGAATGCATTCCAGTGCGTGACGGAGCCCCAGCCGGTCCACGTGTGCAGATTGACGCCGGCCAGGCCGAACGCCGGGGGAATCAGCGTCGCGGCGGAATCGCCGTTGGGGCGGAAGCCTTTTCCGTCGAGTATCAATTCGGCGTCAAACTTTCCGGGCCCCCAGGCAGTTACGACGGCGCGGACGGTGTCCTCGGTCACTTCGAGAAGATCGGCGATGGGCGAAAGATCGGGCGCGATCGCGATGATCGCGCCGACGTCGAGGTCGCGATTCGCCCAGCCGTCGAGTCGCCGGCCGATGCCGGGGGCGAACGAGTCGTCCACGGTCGAATGGCAGAGCGCGCAATGAATTCCGACGGAGGTCAGCTTGCGCTCGTTGTCGAAGAAGCCGCTCAGGCCGACGACCGCGTTGGCCCGCAGGAGGTCGAGCGTTGTGGCCGGGTCGTCCAGATCGAGTCGGCCGGTGCGCAGCGCGGCGCGCACCGCGCCGGCCAGCCGGTCGGAATCGACTTTAAGCCCGAGCGCCAGAGCGGCGTTGGGAGAGACGCCGTCGCCGACGCCGCCGTTGGCGCTGCCTGCGATGGCGCGATGCAGCTTGAGCGCGCCGCCCCAGAAATCCTCGCTGCCGAACGTGTCGTGGCGAAACGTTTCGCGTCCTTCGCCGAGCATTCCGGCCGCGTTGGCGGCGACGGCGCCGTCGACGGGTGTGACGCGCCCGCCGCCGGAATCGTCGGGCGGCTGTTGAAGGCAGCCGATGACGACGACAAGCGCGAGCGGAACGACGAGCGAGATGGCGCAGCGGACGACGTTGCGTGGAGACATGATGCATTCCTTTCCTGAAACCCCGGACGCGGCGAGGTGAGGCGCCTTCCGAGAAACGAGCCGGCTCTGGTGGGATGCTAGGAAAGGCGCGCGGCGCGGGCCTGAATTCTGGCTGAATTGGCGATGAGGCGGCACTCACGTCGAAGGGCGGGGGAGCGCGGCGGAACGAGGGGAGCGCGCGGGCGACGGCGATCAGGCACAGCGGGCGACGGGACTCGAACCCGCAACATTCAGCTTGGAAGGCTGATACTCTACCATTGAGCTACACCCGCGACTCGACCGCAGATTTTAGCGGCGGCGGCGACGGCCGCAATCGGCGGCGGCGGTTCGGCGGCAGGATGCACGTCGCGGCGATGCACGCGAGATGCGAAACCCGCGCGACCCCCCTGCCGTCCGCGAGATGCGCCGACCGGCCGCAATACGGAAACGCCGGCCGCGGGCGGCTCGTGCGCGCCCTATACTCCCTGATCGGAAAATGGAGGGCTTACGATGGCCGCGACCGGCAATACGATTCGGCTTCATCGCGTGGTGCGTGCGCCCGCGGAGCGGGTGTACCGGGCGTTTCTCGATCCCGAGGCGATGGTGAAGTGGCTTCCGCCGCACGGCTTCACCGGGAAGGTTCACCAAATGGACGCGCGGGTGGGCGGCGGATACCGGATGTCGTTCACGAATTTTGGCACGGGCAAGAGCCATGCCTTTGGCGGGAGCTACGTCGAGCTTTCGCCGTACGAGCGCATCCGATACACGGACAAGTTCGACGATCCGAATCTGGTGGGCGAGATGCAGGTGACGATCGGGCTGCGGAAAGTTGCGTGCGGCACGGATCTGGACATTGTGCAGGCGGGGGTGCCGGCGGTGATCCCAGTGGAGTTCTGCTATCTGGGGTGGCAGGAATCGCTGTCGATGCTGGCGCAGCTTGTGGAGCCGGAGATTCGCGACGGGGCGTGATGGAGTCATGGCGAGCGGCGAGTTGAAGGACGGGCCGGCGCGCAGCGGAAATCGCCAATCGTGAATTGTCACTCACTCCCCGCACGGCGTCGGACGCCCAGGTCCGACGCAACGGGTTCCGGCAATGCGCGGCCTTTTCGGCA
>CAZHIE010000001.1:2326-8396 GCA_964532435.1 uncultured Planctomycetales bacterium | reverse complement strand
TCGCTACTCTCTGCTGTCTTCCCGTCTGCGACGACGCGGCCGTCGAGCATCTGCACGATGCGGCGGGCGCGCTGCGCGACGCGCGCGTCGTGCGTGACGACGACGAGCGTCATGCCCGTTTCGGCCTGCAGCTCGGTCAGAAGGTCGATGAGCTGATCGCCGCTACGCGAGTCGAGCGCGCCGGTGGGCTCGTCGGCGAGCAGCAGGGCCGGGCGATTGACCAGCGCGCGGCAGATCGCGACGCGCTGGCGCTCGCCGCCCGAGAGCGTGGTCGGGCGGGCGTCGAGCCGGTGCGAAAGCCCGACGCGGCGCAGCAGCATCTCCGCCCGCGCGGCGCGCTCGCCGCGCGAGACGCCGCCGGCCAGCATCGGCACCTGCACGTTTTCGCTCGCGCTCAGGTGCGGCACGAGATTGTGCAACTGGAACACGAGCCCGACGACCGACGCGCGAAAGGCGTCGGTCCGGCGCTCCGGCAGGCCCGCCAGCGCGCAGCCGCAGACGCTCAACTCGCCCTCGTCCGGCCGATCGATCGCGGCGATCAGGTTCAGCAGCGTCGTCTTGCCGCAGCCCGACGGCCCGCAGACGGCGACGAATTCGCCGCGCTCGACGTCGAGATCGAGGCCGTCGAGCGCCCGGACGGCGCCGTGCTCAAATTGGCGAACCACGCCGCGCGCGCGAATGGCGGGCGCCGCGGGGCCGTCTGTGCGAATCGTCGCCGCGACCGGGGCCGAAAGCGTCGCCGCGCCCAGGTTACTCATAGCGCAACGCCTCCGCCGGCGAGACGCGCGCCGCGCGCCACGCGGGCAACGCGCCGCCCACCATGCTGAGAATCACCGCGGCCGCGCCGGCCAGCACGAATGCCCGCAACTCGTAGGCCGGGCGAAGAAACTGTCCGGCGACGGGCGTTCGTGCCAGGATTTCCGCCAGCGCCACGCCGAGCGAGATTCCGAGCACGAGCGCGGCGACGCCGACCGCGCCCGATTCCATGAGGATTGTGCCGATCACGTCGCGCCGCGACCAGCCGACCGCCCGCAGCACGCCGATTTCGCGCGTGCGCTCGAGCACGGCCATCCACATGGTGTTAAGCACGATGATGCTGCCAATCACGATCGACGCAAGCGTAACGACCGACACGACGGCGGTCGCGGTCTCGAGCCCGACGTCGACTTTGTTGTACTCCGCGGCGCTGGCGATCGCGACCAGCCCGGGGTTGTGCTGCTCGATGCGCCGGCCGACGGCGGCGACGTCGACGCCGGGCCGCAGATCGACGAAGAGCGCCGTCGCCTGCCCCGCGCGGCCGAGCATGCGCTGCATGGCGGGCAGGTGCATGAGCACCGCGCCGTCGTAGATGATCACGCCGGAGGTGAAGATGCTCACGATTCGCAGATCCTGATCGCCGACGCGGATGGTGTCGCCGAGCTTCTTGTTGAAGCGCCGCGCGGCAACGGCGCCGAGAGAGGCTTCGTCGTCGCGCTGGATCGGCCCGCCCTGCACCTGGCGCGGGTCAAAGGTGAAAGAGTCGGACTCGACGCCGATCAGAACGGTGAAGCGCTGACCCTCGATCGGCATGATGTGCGACATCCCGGCCGTGACGGCGACGACGTCGGGGTCGGCCCGCAGCGCGGCGCGGGTTTTTTCGGCGTCGAGCGAGCTGAGGATGTCGGCGGACACGCCGGCCTCGAAGATGGCGAGATCCGCCCCGCCGATGCGAATGCCGGCGTCGATGCTGTTGCGGATGCCGGCGACGAGCGCGCTGAGCGCCACGATCGCGACGACGCCGACCGAAACGCCCACGACGGTCAGCGTGCTGCGCAGCGGCTGGCGATGGAGGCTCCTAAAGACGAGGCCAACGTGCGTCAGGCCCGGCCGAGACGTTCGCGACGGATTCATCGCCGCGATGTTAGAGCGCAAACGGCCGGTCGGCCAAGCGGCGCGGCGGCTGGGTGGCATGACGGAAAATCTCGAATGCTGCATTTGCCCGGAGCGGGGGAAGAGCAGAGTAGCGCGGGTGGCGATCCAAGGGCTGAAGCCCCTGGCAACCATCGTGCGCCCTTTGGGCGAATGCCGGCCGGGGCGGCTGTTCTCCACCGAATGCAGCCGGGGGCGACTGCGGTCCACATCTGCAGCCGGGGGGCGGCAGCGGTCCAGCGCTTCAACGGGATTCGGTCAAAACCACCACGCTCCGCCGGCCTTCTCCCGGATGATCACGCCGCGCAGGTAGCTGACCGCCTTCTCGAAACCCTCGCGGATGGACATGTACGAATCCTCGTGCTCGATGCTGATCACGCCGTCATAGCCCTTGCAGCGCAGCATCGAGACGAACGGCCTCCAGAACTCGTCGCCGTGGCCGTAGCCGCAGGTGCGGAAGACCCACGAGCGGTTGTGCAGATCGGCGTAGCTGCGGGTGTCGAGGCCGCCGTTGCGTCGCATGTTGTGCGGGTCGATGCCGCAGTCCTTGCCGTGGATGTGGAAGATCGCGCCGGCGTCGCCGAGGACGCGCGCGGATTCGACCGGGTCGATGCCTTGCCAGAAGAAGTGCGACGGGTCGAGGTTCGCGCCGAGGTTTGACGGGCACTCGCCGCCGAGCGGCGCGCCGAGCTTGCGGATGCGCAGCAACGTGTCCGGGTTGTAGACGCTGAAGCCGGGGTGGGCCTCAAAGGCGATCTTCACACCCTCGCCCGCCGCCTCTTTCGCTTTCTTTGTCCAGAACGGCGCCAGCACGTCGTTCCACTGATAGTCGAGAATTTTTCCGTATTCCTGCGGCCAGGCGCAGGTGACCCAGTTGGGCATCGTGTCCTTCGCCGATCCGCCGGGGCAGCCGGAGAAATTGATGACCACGTCGGTGCCCAGCTTGCGTGCGAGCCGGACGGCCGTGTCGTGGTCCGCCAGGTGCGGCTCGCGGACGGCGGGGTCGGGGCTGACGGGGTTGCCATGCACGGCCAGGCCGATGATTTCGAGGCCGCGGCGCTTGACGTCTTCGACGATCTTTCGTTGGGCGGCCGGGTCGGCGAGCACTTCGCTCGGGTTGAAGAAGGGCGCGCCGGGATAGGCGCCGACGGGGAGCTCGATCGCGTCGAGGCCGACGTGCTTGCAATAGTCGAGAGCTTTGTCCCAGCCCATCGCGCCGAGCCCGGCGCCCATCACGCCCAGTTTCATCGAAGCTCCTCCGAATCGCGCGCGCGCGCGGCGCGACGCAGCGCCGGCGCGCCATCGCAGCGCCGCGCTCTGCACAGCTATCGCGGCGGCGCATTACTCCGCGCCGCGAGCCGTAGCTTGATCTTCCGACTGCCGCCTTACTTCTCCGACAGCCCCAGGTGCTCCAGGTACGCGTCCATATTCGGCTCGCGACCCAGATAGTCCTTCACCATGTCGAGCTCATCCATCGTGCCGCCGCGGCCGAGCACCTTCTTGCGATAGTACATGCCGGCCTCCGGGCTGAGCATGCCCAGCTCCTTGAAGCGCTGGAACATGTCGCACGCGTACACGAGCGACCACTGATAGCCGTAGTAGCCGGCCTGATACCCGACCAGGTGGCCGAAGCTCGCCTGGTAGTAGATGTTCGGCACCGGCTCGTAAAGCTCCACTTCGGCGAACAGGTCGTTCGCGATTTTGGTCGTGTCCACCACGCCGTCGGGCTTGATGTGGTACTCGTAGTCGCACAGGCCGTAATAGAACTGATGCTCGGCCTCGATGCCGGAGCCGACGTGCTGGGCCTTGATCAGGCCGTCGAGCAGCTCCTTGGGCAGCGGCTCGCCAGTCTTGTAGTGGCGGGCGAACGTGCCCAGCACTTTCGCGTCCCAAACCCAGTTCTCGAACATCTGCGACGGGGCTTCGACGAAATCGCGCGCCACGCTCGTTCCGGCGAACCAGCCGTGCTGCGTTTCGGTCAGAATCGTGTGCAGGCAATGGCCGAACTCGTGGAAAAACGTCTCCACTTCGTCGCCGTGATCGAGCAGCGAAGGCTTGTCGGGCGTCGGCTTGGTGAAATTGCAGACCAGCGCGGCCAGCGGGCGCTGGACGGTTCCGTCGGGCCAGAGTTTTCGCGAGCGCAGGCCCCACTGGGCGGCGTGGTTGTACTTGTTCTCGCGCGGATAGAGGTCGAGGTAAAACTCGCCGAGCACCTGGCTGGTGGCCTTGTCCTTTACCTCGAAGAGCTTGACGTCGGGGTGCCAGATGGGGCGGTCGCGCGAGGCGGCCTCGGCCGTGACGTCGCGATACTCAATGCCGTAGAGGGACTGCGTGATGCTGAAGAGCCCGTCGACGACGCGCTCCATGGGGAGATATTCGCGTACTTTCTCGGTGTCGACGGCGTACTTCTCCCTCATCAGGCGGTTTTTGTAGAACGAGTAATCCCAGGGATAGAGCTTGGCGCCCGGGTCGCCGGTATGGCGGCGCTTGGCGTCGGTGAACTCGGCGAAATCGAGCTGGGCCTTTTTGCGCACCAAGGGGCGGACCTGGTCGTAGAATTTCTTCACGTTGGCCGCGTTTTTGGCCATGCGCGGCTCGGTCTCGAAGTCCACGGTGGAGGCATAGCCGAGCAGCGCGCTGGCCTCGGCCCGCAGCTTGATAATTTTTTCGAGCAGCGCGACGTTCTTCTTACCCCCGCGCCGCTTGTACGCCAGCCAGGTCTTCTGCCGGCCGACTTCGCTTTCGCACAAGTCCATCAGCGGCATGAACGTGGGGTTGTCCATGCCGACAAGATAGAGGCCGCCGGACTGCGGCAGTCGCCCGATCATCTCCTCCGGCATTCCCTTGAGTTCGTCGCGCGTCAACGGCACGCGCGTCTCGTCGTCGCGGATGTTTTTCTCGAAGTCGATGCCGAGCTTGGCGGTTTCCATCTGAATCTGCTTCAGACGTTCGCGCTTGTCGGCCGGCAGCGCCATGCCCGCGCGGCGAAAATCACGCAGCAGTTGCGTGAGCAGGCGCGCCCGCTCTCCCTCCAAGGCCGGCTTGGTGTCGGCATAGCCCTTGACCGCGTTGTACAGGTCTTCGCGCTTCGTCAGCGAGATCATCCAATTCTGATAGTCCTGCTCGGCGCGCGAGCTGGCCTCGCGTTCGTCGGCGTTGGTCGAGACGTGCTGCATGAAGAGGGTCATCGACGTGTCGTCGTCGAGCCGCACGAGCATGTCGTCGATCGCGCCGATCGTGTTCTCATACTTGCGCTGCGCGGCCGGCACGCTGACGATCGCGTGGACCGCCGATTCGGCTTTCTCCAGTCCCGCGCGGATCGGCGAGTCGGCGGGAATCTCGGGCGCCTGGGCACGCGCGCCGTGCGCACCGAGCGTCAGCGCCGCGAAAAACAGCCCGGCGGCGAGCAACGGAACGGTCGGACCTTGCATGAATCGCTCCTTCCTTCGGTTTGGAGAGTCGGCGGCAACGCCGGCGCGCCGCGGATCGGCCGCAACGCCGGGGTGGCCGCCTTGGGTAGCGTACCCGCCGTCGCGCCCGCGGCCAACGGCGCGTCGATTCGCGTGCGTCGTCGCGCTCGCAAACTCGAAGGGCGGGCCGTCTTGATCGCGCCGCCCGATGCTCTATCCTGCCGCGCGGGGCGTCGACGCACGCCTGCCGAAGGAGATCCGCATGTCGTCCGCCGCGACGGGTTCGATCTTCGCAAAAATCGTCGCGGGGCAGATTCCGTGCCACCGCGTCTTTGAGAGCGAGCACGTTTTCGCGTTTCTCGACATCAATCCGCTCGCTGTCGGGCACACACTCGTCGTTCCGCGGCGGCCGGTCGAGCAGTTGCACGAGCTGAGCGAGGACGAGGCGGCCGAGCTGGGGCGAGTGTTGCCGATGTTGGCGCGGCGCGTGATGGCCGCGTGCGGGGCGGAGGCGTACAACATTCTTCAGAACAACGGCCGGGCGGCGGGGCAGGAAGTGCCGTACGTTCACTTTCACATCATTCCGCGCCGCTCGGGCGACGGGTTGGGGTATCGGTGGAACCCGCGCGGCGCGACGAAGGAGGTGCTGGCGGCGCTGGCGGCGAAACTGAGTCAGCAATGAGGCCCGCGCGTCGTCGCG
Organism: uncultured Planctomycetales bacterium; assembly: GCA_964532435.1. GTDB lineage: Bacteria > Planctomycetota > Phycisphaerae > UBA1845 > Fen-1342 > CAZHIE01. Next base: position 2,378 of record CAZHIE010000001.1, on the reverse strand, counting down.
CGGGTCTCGTCGGTTCCCGTGAAGACCCGCCTGAGGACAGGCGGGCTCGGAA
>CAZHIE010000001.1:0-2226 GCA_964532435.1 uncultured Planctomycetales bacterium | reverse complement strand
ACCAGCACACGTCACGGCACGGCGCTTACTCCGGCTTCTTGAACAGCACGTCGTTGATCGCGTCGAGGCCCTCTTCGCCCGGGCCGTGCAGGCCGCCGCGACGCTTCTTCTCTTTCTTGCCGCGCGCCTCGCCGGCGGCGCCGGGCTCCTCCGTGCCCGCTTCGCCGGCCCACTCGGCCCGCTTCTTGGAGAGGCCGATCTTGCGCTCGAGCGTGTCGACGCGCAGGATCTTGACGTCGACCTCGTCGCCGATCTTGACCTCGTCCTGCGGGTTTTCGACCTTGTGGTCGGCCAGCTCGGAGACGTGCAGGAGCCCTTCGAGATCCTGCTCCAGCTCGACGAATACGCCGAAGTTGGTGATTTTCGTCACCTTGCCGCGGACGACCATGCCGGGCTGGTAGCGTTCCGGAATGGCGCGCACCCACGGATCCTCGGTCATCTGCTTGAGGCCGAGCGCGACGCGCATCTTCTCCTGATCGACCGTCAGCACGACGCAGCGCACGCGGTCGCCCTTCTTGATCATCTCCGACGGATGGCTGACCTTCTTCGTCCAGCTCATGTCCGAGACGTGCAGCAGGCCGTCGATGCCTTCCTCGATCTCGACGAACGCACCGTAGTTCGTGAGGTTGCGGACCGTGCCCTCGACGACGGTTCCGGGCGGGTACTTCTGCGCCACGGTGGTCCAGGGGTTGACCTCGGTCTGCTTCATGCCGAGCGAGATTTCCTGCTTGTCCTGGTTGATCTCGAGTACGACCACTTCGATCTGGTCGCCGAGCTTGACCACCTCGGACGGATGGTTGATGCGCCGCGTCCAGCTCATCTCGGAGATGTGGACCAGCCCTTCGATGCCGGGCTCGAGCTTCACGAACGCGCCGTAGTTCATGATGTTGACGACTTCGCCGCGGATGCGCGAGCCGACCGGATACTTCTCGGCCACCTTGCTCCACGGATTGTCCATCTTCTGCTTGAGGCCCAGCGCGATCTTCTCACGGTCGCGATCGACGGCCAGGATCTTGATCTCGATTTCCTGATCGACCTTGAGCATCTGGCTGGGGTGCTCGATGCGGTCCCAGGACATGTCGGTGATGTGCAGCAGCCCGTCGATGCCGCCGAGGTCGACGAACGCGCCGAAGTCGGCGATGTTCTTGACCGTGCCGGTGCGAATCTGGCCGACTTCGATCTCGGCCATCAGCTTGGCCTTGGCGCGGGCGCGCTCCTCTTCGATCAGCTTGCGGCGGCTGATGACGATGTTGCGCCGCTCCTTGTCGATCTTGAGGATCTTGGCGGCGATCTCCTTGCCGATGTACTCGCCGATGTCGGCCGGGCGGCGGATGTCCACCTGCGAAGCGGGTAGGAACACAGGCACGCCGATGTCGACGAGCAGGCCGCCCTTGATCTTCTTGAGCACGCGGCCCTTGCAGTCGTCGCCTTCTTTGGTGGATTCGACGATGCGGCGCCAGTTGAGGATGCGGTCGGCGCGGCGCTTGGAGACGACGATCATGCCGGTGGTGGTCTCGATGTCCTCGACCATCACGTCGATTTCATCGCCCACGTCGACCTGCGACGGGTCTTCCCACTCGCTGAGCGAAACGATGCCTTCGCTCTTGAGGCCGACGTCGAGAATCGCTTCGTTGCCGCTGAGCGACATGACGCGGGCCTTCAGAATTTCATTCGGGTCGAACTGCTTGATGCCCTTCGTGCCGACGACAGCCTCGTCGAGCATCTGCGCGCCCGTCTCGCCGAGCATTGCGTCCAGGTCGGCCGCCAGGTCGGCGTCCGTAATGTCGAAGTCCTTGAGAAGGTTTGCGTCTACCATTGACTCTTCCTGCCGCGGCCGATGCGAGCCGCCTGCCGCCCAGACCCGGATTCGCGATTTCGTAGGGAAAAACGCCGAGGTGGGATAAGCGGCCTTCGCTGCTCGCGCCGGACCGGCCGGACGCTTCGTGAGCGGCGAGATCGGGCAGTGTAGTGCGGGCGGGGGCGTGAATCAACCGCGCCGGGCGGATGTTTGCGGCGGGCGCGATCCGGTGGCGATCACGGGGGGTGGGGCGTCGTCGCGCGGGACTTTGCGTCGCCGAGGGACGACCCGCCTGAGGACAGACGGGGTCATGTGTGTCTTTCCGAGCCCGCGTGTCCTCACGCGGGATTTTTGGGTTCCCGGGGACGACCCGCCTGGGGACAGGCGGGCTCGAATCCAAAAGACCCGCCTGGGGACAGGCGGGTTCG